>DATEIR010000076.1:0-36262 GCA_035278885.1 Gemmatimonadales bacterium
GCTGCTCGAGTCGATCGCCGAGCTCGACGCACGGTACGCCGGGCGCGAGGCGGAGACGCCGGCGGACGAGTGGTCGGCGTACCAGGACCGGCGCGCGAGCCTCAAGTCGCAGCTCGCGGCCGCGCTCGCCGGCCGATGAGCGTCCGGCTGCGGCGAGGGCTCGCGCTCCTCGCCACCCTGGCATGCAGCAAGCCGGTCCCACCACCCGCGGCGACGGTAGTGGTGGACGATGCGGGCGACAGCGTCGCCGTCCGCACCCCCGCGCACCGGGTGGTTTCCCTCATCCCGGCCACGACCGAGCTCCTCTTCGCGATCGGGGCGGGGGCCGACCTCGTCGGCCGGTCCACCTGGTGCGACTATCCGGCGGCGGCGGCCCGGGTCCCCGACCTCGGCGACGGGATCAATCCCAACGTCGAGGCCATCCTCGCCACCAGGCCCGACCTGGTGGTGCTCTACAATTCGGCGCAGCACGCCGCGGTGGCGGCCCGGCTGCGGGGACTCGGCATCCCCACGCTGCGGATCAATACCGACCGCCTGGCCGACGTCGGTCGGGTCGGGCACCTGCTCGGCCGGCTGACCGGCCGGACCCGCGCCGCCGATTCGCTCTCGGCGGTCTTCGATACCGCCCTCGCCGCGGCCACCGTGTCGGCCCCGGAACGGCATCGGCCGACGGTCCTGCTCCTGGTATGGGAGCAACCCCCCATGACGATCGGCCGAGGCAGCTTTCTCAACGAGCTGGTCGAGCGCGCCGGGGGCGCCAATCTCTTCGCCGACATCGCGGCTTCGGCGGGCCCGGTGAGCATCGAGGCCGTGGCCGCCCGAGACCCCGATTTCATCTTCACCACGACCGACGGCCCGGTCAGCTTCGCCAGGCGGCCCGAATGGCAGGTGGTTCGGGCGGTGCGGGAGCACCGGTTCCTCCGGGTCACCGGATCGGAATTCAACCGTCCCGGCCCGCGCTCGCCCGCGGCGATTCGCGAGCTCGCGGCCCGGCTCCGACCGGCATCGTGAGGCGCGCCTGGGCGGTCGCGCTGGCGGGCGCCGTGGCCCTGTCCCTCGCCGTGGGTCTCGCCGCCGGCGCGGTGCCGCTCGCCCTTGGCGACGTATGGCGCGGACTCGTCGGAACCGATCCCGCCACCGCCACCATCGTCCGGGAGCTGCGTGCGCCTCGCGTGCTGCTCGCCTTCCTCGTCGGGGGGAGCCTCGCGGTCTCGGGGGCCGCGCTCCAGGCCATGATCCGGAACCCGCTCGCCGAGCCTTATCTGCTGGGGCTCTCCGGCGGCGCCGGGCTGGGGGCGGTCCTCGCCCTGGCGAGCGGCTCGGGTGGGCCCTGGTCCGTGCCCGTCGCGGCCTTCCTCGGCGCGCTGGCGGCGATCGCCCTGGTGTACCGGCTGACCCTGGTAGCCGGTCGCCGTCTCGACCCGCGCGTACTCCTGCTCGCGGGGGTGGTGGTCGGCGCATTCGCCGGCGCGCTCATGAGCGCCATCATCGTGCTGGCCGATACGGCTGCCGTGCGCAACGCCTTCCTCTGGCTCCTCGGCGGATTCGGCGGCGCCTCGTGGCAGGCGCTGGAGGTCTTCGCCGCCTACGCGGTGCTGCCCCTGGGCGTGCTGATCTGGTCCGCGCGCGATCTCGACCTTCTCGCCCTGGGCGAGGAGCCGGCCCACCACCTGGGCGCCGAAGTGGATCGAACCCGGCGCCTGGTCTACGGGTGCACGGCGCTGCTGACCGCGGCGAGCGTCGCCACCTGCGGGATCATCGGCTTCGTCGGCCTGGTGGTGCCCCATGCCGTGCGCACCATCGCCCGACCGCTCCATCGCGCGTTGCTCCCGCTGGCGTTTGTCGTGGGCGGCAGCTTCCTCGTCCTCTCCGACGTCGTGGCCCGCACCGTGGTGCGTCCGCTCGAGCTTCCGGTCGGCGTGATCACCGCGCTGGTCGGCGTCCCGGTGTTCGCTCTCCTGCTGCGGCGAACCCTCACGTGATTCTCGAGGCCAGGGCGGTCAGCGTCCGCTATCGGGGGCTCGATGTCGCCGCCCTCGACGGCGTGAGCTGCGGCGTCGCGCCGGGACGGCTGCTCGCGGTGGTAGGGCCCAACGGCAGCGGGAAGACCACCCTGGTTCGCGCCCTCGCCGGACTCGTGGTCCCGCGGTCCGGCGCGGTGATGCTGCGAGACCGCGCGGTGGCGAGCTGGAGCCGACCGGCGCTGGCCCGGATCATGGCCGTCGTCTCCCAGCGGGAGGAGGTGACCTTTGCGCTCAGCGTGGCAGAGGCGGTCATGCTCGGCCGCTACGCCCACCTCGGGCCCCTGGCGCCGCCCCGCCCGGCGGATCGCGCCGTCGTCGCGGCCGCCCTGGCTCGGTGCGACGTCGCCGACCTGGCCGGACGCCCGGTGGACACGCTGAGCGGCGGGGAATGGCAGCGGGTGCGGGTCGCCCGAGCCCTGGCCCAGGAGCCCGAGGTGCTGGTGCTCGACGAGCCCACGGCGTCGCTCGACGTGCGCCACGAGATGGAGCTGTTCGAGCTGATCCGCCAGCTGGTGAACGGAGGGCTCGCGGGCCTGGTCATCACCCATCACATCAACCTGGCGGCCCGATTCGCGGATCAGATGGTGCTGCTCGACCGCGGGCGGATCGCCGCGGAGGGGGCACCGGCCCAGGTGCTGCGACGAGACGTGCTCGACCGGGTCTTCCAGTGGCCCCTCGCCGTCACCCAGTGGTCCGACGGATCGCCCCAGGTCATCCCCCTGCGCCGAGGCGAGGGCTAACTTTCGGCATGCCTCGTCCATTCCGCCTGACCGCGGCAATGCTTCCGGCGGCCCTCCTCGGGGGCGCCTTCCTCGCGGCCTGCGCCGACACCAACGCGCCGGCGCCCGCTCCCGAGGAGGTCCTGCTCGTCGTCAACACTCGAGGCAACAGCCTGAGCATCGTGCCGATCGATCCCCCCGGCCCCGGCAAGCACGTGGCGCTCGGCGGCGTCGGCAGCCGGCCCAACGGTGTGGCCGCCCGGGGCGAGATCGCGCTGGTGCCCCTTGGCCCGGCGAACGCGGTGGCGGTCGTGGACCTCCGGCTGCGCACGCTGCTCGATCGCATCCCCCTCCCGACCGGCTCCGGCGCGACCGGCGTGGCGGTGATCAACGATTCGATCGCCTACGTCGGCAATCCCGGACTCAACACGGTGTCCCGGGTCAACTATCTCGACGGCACGGCGGTCGAGGTTCCCGTCGGCATCCGGCCGCAGGGGATCATCTTCGTCCGGGGACGCCTCTTCGTGCTGAACGGCAACGTGGATCCCAATGGCGTCCCGCTCGGACCCAGCTGGATCACGGTGCTCGACCCGGCCACCAATCGCCCCGCCTCCGGCGTGGACTCGATCGCCCTGGCCGGGCCGGGTGGGGCGGCCTTCGCCACGCCGGCCGCGGACGGGCAGTTCTACGTGGTGAGCCGGGGAACGCCGGGGCTGGCCGATGGCCGCCTGTCCGCGGTGGACCCGCTGGCCCGGGTGGAGACGGCGAGCTTCGCCGGGCTCGGCACTACGCCCGGTGACCTCACGACGGACGGCGCCGCGCGCGTCTTCGTGAGCTCGCTCCGGGAAGGCGTCCTCGAGTTCAACACCGACAGCAACGCGGTCGTGCGAGGCGTGGGTGAAGGGGTGGACATCCTGTCCAACTCGGGGGTGGCGGTGGACAGCGACCATCGTCTCTACGCCATCTCGGCCGGGGACTGCGCCGCGGGGAGCGGCCTTGCCCACGTGCTGAACGAGGCGCTGGAGCAGATCGACAGCCTTCCGCTGGGCCGATGCCCCGGGCCCGCCCGGGTGGTCAAGGTGAGCCAGGACGGCACCGACGCCGACGACGGCCTGCTGGCCCGGAATCGGCCATGATCGCCCGCCTGCTGCTCGGCACCGTCGCGCTCGCCGTCGCGCTGCCGGGTCGTCCCGCGACGGCGCAGCTCGGAGACGCCGGCGGCCGCCGCCGAGCCGAATGACCGATGCCGCTGGTCACCACTCCCGCCATCGTTCTCTCGACACTGCGCTATAGCGAGACCTCCAAGATCGTTCGCCTCGCGACCCGGGAGCACGGGGTGCAGAGCGCGATCGCCAAAGGAGCGCTGCGGCCGCGCAGCCGCTTCGGCGCGGCCCTCCAGCTCCTGAGCGAGGGGCAGGCTCATCTGCTCACCAAAGAGCACCGCGAGCTTCACACCCTCACCGCGTTCGACCTGGTACATCTCCACGCCCGGCTGGCCACCGATCTGGATCGCTATGCGACGGCGTCGGTCCTCGCCGAGGTCATGGTGCGGTTCGCCCCGCCGGACCCGCACCCGGAGAGCTACGACCGCTTTCGCGCCGCCCTGGCGGCGCTGGAGTCGGCTCCGGCGGAATCGGTGGAGGCGCTGGGCTTCCGGGTGGTCTGGCAGCTGGTCTCGGTGCTGGGGTTCGAGCCCGCGCTCGATGCCTGCGTCCGCGACGGCCTGGAGATCGCCGACGGGGAAATGGCGTTCAGCACCCGGGAAGGCGGCGCGCTGTGTCCCGCCTGCGCGGCCGCGCACGGCGCTACCCGCCTGCCCCGGCAGGCCCGGGCCGATCTCGTCGCGCTGCTCGACCCCGGCGCGCCGCTGCCTGCTCTCGATCGGCGGCACGCCGAGTCGCACCGCCGGCTGCTCGCGCGCTACATCCGGTACCATCTGGCCGAGGGGGCGGACCTGCCGGCCCTCGAGTTCTGGCTGGCCCGGCCGTGGAAGGCCGCATGATCATCGGCACCGCGGGGCACATCGACCACGGGAAATCATCGCTGGTGACCGCGCTCACCGGCCGCGCCATGGATCGGCTCGCCGAGGAGCGGCGCCGGGGCATCACCATCGATCTCAACTTCGCCCCGCTGGAGCTGGGGCCCGGCCGGGTCGCGGGCATCGTGGACGTGCCGGGACACGAGGACTTCGTCCGCACGATGGTGGCCGGCGCGTCGGGCATCGATGTGGCGCTCCTGGTGATCGCGGCCGACGAAGGCATCATGCCCCAGACCACCGAGCATCTCGCGGTGCTGGAGTACCTCGGCGTGCCGGTCGGCATCCCGGTGGTCACCAAGGCCGACCTGGTGGACCCGGAATGGCTGGAGCTCATGCTGCTCGAGGTGGCGGAGCGACTGGCCGCGTCCCCGGTGGTCTTTGGCCCGCCGATCGCGGTGTCGGCGCGAACCGGCCTCGGCGTGCCCGAGCTGCGCCAGCGGCTCGAGACCCAGACCGCCTCGGCCCGCCCGAGCGGCGACCTGTTCCGACTGCCGGTCGATCGAGCCTTCTCGGTCGCCGGCGTCGGCACCGTCGTCACCGGCACCAGCTGGTCGGGGCGGATCGAAGTGGGGGACGCGGTCGTGCTGCTGCCGGACGGCCACGAGGGTCGGGTCCGATCGGTCGAGATGTTCGGACATGCCACGGGGCACAGCGAGCCGGGCGCCCGGACCGCCGTGGGCATCGCCGGCATTCCGCGCGATGCCGTGCGGCGGGGACAGATACTCGTCCGTGCGGGCGAGCCCTGGCAAGCGGCTTCCGCGCTCGACGTGGAGCTTGCACTCGACGCCTCGGCGCCGCGGGCGCTCACTCCCCGCACCCGGGTCCGCATCCACCTCGGGACGGCCGAGGTGCTGGCCCGGGTTCACCCCCGGGCGCCGATCGGTCCGGGCGAGAAGGGGCTGGCCCGGCTCGCCCTGGAGGCTCCGGTGCCCGCTCGCGGTGGCGACCGCCTCGTGATCCGGAGCTACAGCCCGGTCACGACGATCGGCGGCGGTCTCGTCGTCGACCCCCTTCCACCCACCCGACGTGCGGCCTGGCCCTCCGGCCTGTCGGCCTCAGCTCCGGGGGAGCGACTGCGCGCGCTGTTGAGCCGGCGTCCGGCCGGCGTGGCTCACACCACGCTTCCCGTGCTGCTGGGCCTGCCGCCCAAGGCCTCGGCGGGGGCGGCGCGTGAGCTTGCCGGGGCGCGCGAGGTGGGTGGCATCTGGGTGCTCGACGACGTGGTGCAGGCGCTCGGGAGCAAGGCGCTGGAGCAGGTCCGGCGGTTCCACCGGGCCCAGCCCAGCGAGCGCGGGCTGCCGCTCGAGACGCTTCGCCACGCTCTCCGCGCCCCCGAGCCGGTCGTGGAAGCGGCGCTGGGCGACCTTACCCGCGCCGGCCGGATCCGCCTGCGCGACGGGATCGTGGCGCTGGCGGGCTTCGCACCCAAGGTCGAAGGGGGGGACGCCGAGGTCGATCGCATCGTCGGGATCCTGGAGGAGGCGGCCCTCAGCCCGCCCAGCCTGGCCGAGCTCGAAGCGGCCACCGGACGACGCGACCTCGGCTCGCTCCTTCGCCTCGCGGCCGCCAGCGGTCGGGTCGAGGCGGTCGAGCGGGACCGCTATTACACCCGCTCGGCACTCGAACGCTTCAGCCAGACCCTCGCCGAGATGGGCCGCGACGCCGACATCGTCCCCTCCGCCGTGCGCCAGCGGCTGGGCATCAGCCGTAAGTACCTCATCCCCCTCCTCGAGTGGGCGGACGGGAAGGGGCTGACCGTTCGGGTCGGCGACGTCCGCCGCCTGCGTACCGCACGTAAGTCGTCTTGACACTGCTTCCGACGCCGTACGATCTTCAGCGGTAACGTCCATTCAGTGTCCCGTCCAGCACGGAGGTGCCTACCGTTCGACCCTTGTCAGCAGAGGAGCGCCCATGGTCCGCGTTGCGTGGCCGGGGTGGTTGCTCGGCCTTCTGGCGGGCGTTGGCCCGCCGGGAGCGGCGCAGGCGAACCTGCCGCCACCGCGGGTCGAGCTGAAGGAGAACTACCCCAATCCCTTTTTCCCGGCGACGACGATTCCGTTCACGATCTCCCCGGAGGTCTGTGTCGGCGGTCATCAGCCGGTGGTCAGCCTGAAGATCTACAACGTGCTGGTTCAGGTGGTGGCAATCCCGGTGCTGGCCAACGGGTCAGCCGAACGGCTCGACAGCCTGAGACTCCGATGCGGCGAGTATCGGGTGCACTGGGATGGCAAGTACCTGGACGGCAGGCGGGAGGCGACGCCGGGGGTCTACTACTACCAGCTCACGGTCGATGGTGAGCGGTTTACCCGGAAAATGATCGCCCAGCCGACGGTTACCAGCGAACATTAGGGGCGGCGCGTAAGCGTCCGCCCCTCTGTCGTTTATGGATTTGTGTATGTCAATTCGGCAGACTTTCGGGGAATGGGTATTGCTCTGGTGTATTGTCACTTCGCATCCCGAAAGCCGTGTGAGGAGCCGATGATTCGACCCGAACGACTGACCATCAAGGCCCAGGAAGCCTTCCGCGAGGCGGGTGAGGATGCCCGCCGGCGCGGCAATCCCGTCGTCAATGATGCCCACCTCTTTCTCGCGCTGCTGAATCAGCCCGAAGGAGTGGTGCAGCCGCTGCTGCAGAAAGCCGGCTTGAACGTGACGGCCCTGGTGCAGGCGACCGAGCGCGAGATCGGCCGGTTTCCGACCCAGCAAGGGGGCGGGGAGCCGACCCTGAGCCGCGAGCTCAATCGGGTCTTCGACCGTGCCGAGCAGGACGCCAAGACGCTCGGCGACCAGTACGTCTCCACCGAGCACCTGCTGCTCGCCCTGGCCGAGGAGAAGAACAGCACCGCCCGGACGCTTCTGAGCGCCGAAGGGATCGGCGCGGATGCCCTGCGGCAGGCCCTCGCCGAGGTCCGCGGCTCTCACCGGGTGACGGACCAGTCGCCCGAGGAGAAGTACCAGGCGCTGGAGCGGTATACCCGGAACCTCACGGCCCAGGCGCGGGCCGGGAAGCTCGACCCGGTGATCGGTCGGGACGAGGAAGTCCGCCGCGTGATGCAGGTGCTGTCTCGGAGGACCAAGAACAATCCGGTGCTGATCGGGGAGCCGGGCGTCGGCAAGACCGCGATCGTCGAGGGCCTGGCCCAGCGCATCGTGAACGGCGACGTGCCCGAGTCCCTCCGCAACCGCGAGCTGGTGGCCCTGGACATCGGCCAGCTGCTGGCGGGCGCCAAGTACCGGGGCGAGTTCGAGGAGCGGCTCAAGTCGGTGGTGAAGGAGCTGACCGAGAGCGAAGGACGCTACATCACCTTCATCGACGAGCTGCACACCATCGTCGGCGCCGGCGCCGCCGAAGGCGCGGTGGACGCGAGCAACATGCTGAAGCCGCCGCTCGCCCGGGGCGAGCTGCACGTGATCGGGGCCACCACTCTCGACGAGTACCGCAAGCACGTCGAAAAGGATCCCGCCCTGGAGCGCCGGTTCCAGCCGGTTCTCGTGGGCGAGCCGAGCGTGGCGGACACCATCGCCATCCTCCGTGGGCTCAAGGAGAAGTACGAGGTGCATCACGGCGTGCGCATCACCGACAACGCCCTGGTCGCGGCCGCGACGCTGTCCGACCGCTACATCGGCGACCGGTTCCTGCCCGACAAGGCGATCGACCTGGTGGACGAGGCCGCCAGCCGGCTCCGCATCGAGATCGATAGCCTGCCCCAGGAGATCGACGAAGTCGAGCGCCGGATCGTACAGCTCGAGATCCAGCGCCAGGCGCTGCTCAAGGAAAAGGACAAGGCCGGCCGGGAGCGCCGGGAGGCGGTGGAGCAGGAGATCGCCGAGCTCAAGGAGCGGAGCGCCGGCATGAAGGCGCAGTGGCAGTCCGAAAAGGGCGCCATTCAGGAAATCCAGCAGATCAAGTCGGAGCTGGAGGGGCTCAGAAACGAGGTCGACCAGGCCACGCGGCGGGGCGATCTGCAGCGTGCGGCCGAGCTGCGCTACGGCCGGATCCCCGACCTCGAGCGGCAGCTCGCGGGCGACGAGACCCGGCTGCACGAAGTCCAGGCGAAGGCGCGCTACCTCAAGGAGGAGGTGGACGCCGAAGACATCGCGGAGATCGTGGCCAAGTGGACCGGGATCCCGGTGAGCAAGATGCTGGAGAGCGAGCGGGAGCGGCTGACCAAGCTCGAGGCCGAGCTCGGCCAGCGCGTGATCGGCCAGGCGCAGGCGGTGGCCGCGGTCGCCAACGCGGTGCGGCGGAGCCGCGCCGGCCTGGGCGATCCCAATCGTCCGACCGGCTCATTCATCTTCCTCGGGCCGACCGGCGTGGGGAAGACCGAGACCGCCCGGGCGCTCGCCGAGTTCCTGTTCGACGACGAGCGGGCGCTGGTGCGCCTGGACATGTCGGAATACATGGAGAAGCACTCGGTCGCGCGCATGATCGGCGCGCCGCCGGGGTACGTGGGGTACGAGGAGGGCGGCCAGCTCACCGAGGCGGTGCGGCGGCGGCCGTATAGCGTGGTGCTGTTCGATGAGATCGAGAAGGCGCATCCGGACGTCTTCAACGTGCTGCTCCAGATCCTGGACGACGGCCGACTCACCGACAGTCAGGGCCGGTTGGTGGACTTCCGGAACACGGTGATCATCATGACCAGCAACATCGGCAGTCCGCTCATCGTCCAGGCCGGCGCCCAGGCCGACGATCGGGCGTGGCTCGCGGTGGAAGAGCGGGTGCGGGACGAGCTGCGCAACAACTTCCGGCCCGAGTTCCTCAACCGGGTGGACGACATCATCGTCTTCCGGCCGCTGAGCCGGGAGGACCTGGCCGAGATCGTGGATATCCAGCTGCGCCACCTCGAGACGCTGCTGGCCGCGCGGCACCTGCGGCTGGAGGTCACTCCCGAGGCCCGCGAGTTCCTGGCCGATCGGGGCTACGATCCGGTTTACGGGGCGCGCCCGCTCAAGCGGGTGATTCAGCGCGAGCTGCAGAACCCGATCGCGCTGGAGGTCCTGGAGGGGACGTTCCACGAGGGCGACACCGTGCGGGTGGAGCGCGAAGGCGACCACCTGCGGCTGGTCCAGGGTGCCGCGGTCCCCGAGAAGGCCAGTGCGTAGGGGCACCCCGTCGCCCAGCGACCTGACCGGGATGCAGGCGGCGCTCCGCCTGGCCCGGGCCGCCTCGGTGCGCGAGGAGGTCCCGGTCGGTGCCGTGATCATTGCCGAAGGCGAGATCCTCGCGGAGGCGCACAACGAGACGGTCCAGCGCGCCGACCCCACGGCCCATGCCGAGCTGATCGCCTTGCAGCGGGCGCTGCCCAAGCTGGGCGAGGACCGACTTCCGTTCGCGACGATGTACGTGACCCTCGAGCCATGCGCACAGTGCGCCGGCGCGCTGGTGCTCGCGAAGGTGGGCCGGATCGTGTTCGGGGCCTACGACGCCCGCTGCGGCATGGCGGGTTCGGTGTACGACCTCCTTCGCCATCCGCGGCTCAATCACCGCCCGGAAGTGGTGGGCGGCCTGATGGCGGAGGAGTGCGGAGAGCTGCTCAAGCGGTTCTTCGCGAGCCGGAGGGCGACATTGTAGGGTGGCGAGGTGGCGATGCAGCGATGCGGCGATGCGGCGGGGGACGCTATTCGTGACCAACTCAGCCTCGCCACGTCGCCACCTCGAGCCCTTCCACCGGAGCCATTCTGCCTAGTAAACTTCCCCCGCCAAAACGCCAGGACAGGTGTCCGAGTGGCTGAAGGAGCCGGTCTCGAAAACCGGTATACCGGCAACGGTATCGTGGGTTCGAATCCCACCCTGTCCGTCCCCTCCTGCGCGCCCTTCCCGACTACAGCAGACCGGCTCGACTCTCCTCCAGCGCTGGGGAGCTCACGGGCGCGGTGACCCGCTCCGACACGATTCGCCGCCCAGTCGCCCTATCTTGCTCGCATGCCCGCCATCGCCGATGCCGTCGCCGGCTCGCTCCTCGGATTGGCGCTGGGGGACGCGCTCGGCTTCGTAGTAGAAGGCGCGCCCCCTGCGGCGGCGGCAACGTATGCGACGGGCGAGATTCGGCGCGGAAGGGCCGCCCCGCATGGACGCGCCGGATATCCGTTCGGCCAGTACAGCGACGACACCCAGCTCGCGCGGGAGCTTCTGGCCAGTTTCCTCGACTCCGGCGGAGTCTGGCACCCAGCGGCCTTCGCCGGCAGAATCGCGCGGCTGTTCCAGGACGGCGCCGATGTCGGCGCGGGCCCGGGCAGCCGTGGGGCCGCACTGCGGGTCGCCGCCGGCATCCCGTGGTCCGAGGCCGGGACGCCGCCGCCGTACGCCGGCAATGGCGCAGCGATGCGAGCCGCACCGCTCGGACCCCTCCTCGCCGACCGCCTCGACGAGCTCCGCGGGATCGTGGTGGAGCAGAGCAGGGTCACCCACGGTGACCCACGCTGCGCCGGGGGCGCGCTGGCGATCGCCGGCGCCGCGGCGATGGTCTCCACCAGCCCGACCGTGATCCCTTCCGAGCTGATTGCAAGACTGGCCGGGTGGATCGAGCCGGTCGAACCGCGCATGGCAGAGGTCCTGGCCTCACTGGAGCCATGGCTGGCGCTGGAACCAGTGGCGGCGGCCGGCCGGATTCAGGGACTCGATCGGAGCCCGCACGCGCGCTCAGGTCTGGGCTTCACCCCGTTCGTCACCACCACCGTGGCGTGGAGTCTCTACGCGTTTCTGCGCTCGCCCGATGACTTCCTGGAGTCGGTGTGCACCGCGATCGCCGCCGGTGGCGACACCGATACCACCGCCGCGATGACCGGAGCGATCGCGGGAGCCCGGTCAGGGCCATCCGGCTTACCGGCCCCGTTGCTCGACCTGCTGGAGGACCGAGGCAGGTGGCGAGCTGGCGACTTGGAGCGACTGGCGCGGCGATGCACAGTATTGACTGCCCTACGAGAGGCGCCGTAACCCATTCATTAGGCTGAGAGATAGCGTTCATATCTCAACCAGTTTATAGGGCGGAATGCTCGGTGCGCGAGACGAGCTCCCCTCAGGCTCGGGGGAGAAAGTCCGAGTGGCGCAGGCGCGACCGGATGCGCGATCCAGCCAGGCTCCGCGGACCTCACCGCGAACGAGGTCCCTGGGTATCGCTCGTGCGCGCCGGGTGATTATGTTCATTTTTCCCCGGGCTTCACCCCCAGCCAGCGAGGCGCAGCGCTCCGTGACCACTCCCACCCGTGTGTCCATCCCAACCCGTGTGCTCGACCCGGATGGCGCGACCTCCGAACGGATCGACTCGATCTTCGGCAGTGATGTCTTCTCACGGACGATGATGCGGCAGCGCCTCCCCAAGGAGGTCTACCGCAGCCTGCTCCGCACGATCGATCGGGGGGA
The DNA here is from genome assembly GCA_035278885.1 of Gemmatimonadales bacterium. Classification (GTDB taxonomy): domain Bacteria; phylum Gemmatimonadota; class Gemmatimonadetes; order Gemmatimonadales; family GWC2-71-9; genus CAVVWJ01. Next base: position 12,142 of record DATEIR010000076.1, read on the forward strand.
GCCGCTCGACCCGGCGGTGGCGGACGTGGTGGCCGCCTCGATGAAGGATTGGGCCATCGAGAACGGCGCCACCCACTACACCCACTGGTTCCAGCCCCTCACCGGTCTCACCGCCGAGAAGCACGACTCGCTCGCCGCGCCCGACGGGAATGGCGGCGTGGTGTTCAACTTCTCCGGCTCCGAGCTGGTGCAGGGTGAGCCGGACGCGTCGAGCTTCCCGTCCGGGGGCATCCGGGCCACCTTCGAGGCTCGCGGCTACACCGCCTGGGACGCCACCAGCCCGGCCTTCCTCATGCGGGGCGACAACAACGTCACCCTCTGCATTCCGACCGCGTTCGTGAGCTGGACCGGCGAAGCGCTGGATACCAAGATCCCGCTGCTGCGTTCGGTCGAGGCGCTCTCGAAGCAGGCGCTCCGCATCCTGCGGATCTTCGGTACCGATGCCGACGTGTCCCGGGTCCACACGACGGTCGGTCCGGAGCAGGAGTACTTCCTGGTGGACCGGGAGCTCTACTTCAAGCGGCCCGATCTGCTGATCTGCGAGCGCACCTTGTTCGGCGCCAAGCCCCCCAAGGGACAGCAGCTCGAAGACCACTACTTCGGCGCGATCCCGCCCCGGGTGCTCGCCTTCATGGCCGAGTCGGAGCGGGAGCTGTACCGCCTGGGTGTGCCGGTGAAGACCCGCCACAACGAGGTGGCACCGGGCCAGTACGAGATCGCCCCGCTGTTCGAGCCCAGCCACATTGCCAGCGATCACCAGATGATCATCATGGAGACGCTGAAGCGGGTGGCCCCGCGGTACGGCCTCCAGGCGTTGCTGCACGAAAAGCCGTTCGCGGGCGTGAACGGCTCGGGCAAGCACAACAACTGGTCGATGAGCACCGACACCGGGGTGAACCTCCTCGACCCGCAGGACGACACGCACACCAACATGCAGTTCCTGGTGTTCCTGGTGGCGACGATCCGGGCGGTGGAGGTGCATGGCGATCTGCTCCGCGCTTCGATCGCCTCGGCGGCCAACGACCACCGCCTCGGCGCCAACGAGGCGCCGCCGGCGATCATCAGCGTCTTCCTCGGCAAGATGCTCACCGACATCCTGGAGCAGGTGGAGAAGGGGCTGCCCAAGCGTACCATCCGCGGCGGCACGCTGGACCTCGGCGCCCGGACCCTGCCGATGCTGCCGCGGCACTCGGGCGACCGCAATCGGACCTCACCCTTCGCGTTCACCGGGAACAAATTCGAGTTCCGCGCGGTGGGCTCGAGCGCGAGCATCGCGTGGCCCAACACGGTGCTCAACACCATCGTGGCGGAGTCGCTCGACTACGTCGCCACCGAGCTGGAGAAGGGCCTCGGCGCCAAGCCCAGCCCGGCGCGGCTGCAGCAGACGGTCATCGCGGTGCTGAAGAAGCTGATCAAGCAGCACAAGCGGGTGCTGTTCGACGGCGACAACTACTCCGAGGAGTGGCACGCCGAGGCCGAGCGCCGCGGGTTGCCGAACCTGAAGAATTCGGTCGCGGCCTTCGACGTGCTGCGCGCCCGGAAGAACGTGGACCTGTTCCGCAAGTACGGGGTGCTCAACAAGGCGGAGTACGAGTCCCGCATCCACATCGCGGTCGAGAAGTACGTCAAGCAGCTCACCATCGAGGCCGAGACGATGGTCTCCATGGCGAAGGGACAGATCCTCCCGGCGGCCATCGAGCATCAGCGGCGGCTGGCGGAAGCGGTGGCGGCCACCAAGGCGGCCGGGGTGAACCCCGGCGAGTCCGCCAGCGCGCTCAAGGAGTTCGTGGCCCTGGTGGACGAGTTCCGGCATCACACGGCGGAGGTGGAGCACGCCTCTGCCAACCACGAGGCGGACCCGATGCGGCATGCCGCCAGCATCAACAAGGAGCTCAGGCCGAAGATGGCGCGGCTGCGTGCCGTCGGAGACCTGATCGAGAGCCTCGTACCGGCGTCACTCTGGCCGCTGCCGACGTACAGAGATCTTCTTTTCCTGAAGTGATGGTGCTGCTTGGGCGGTAAGGCGGTAAGGCGGTAAGGCGGTAAGGCGGTAAGGCGGTACGTTAGGTCGATAGCGAACGACCCTCCAGTGTTCTGGGACACCGGAGGGTCGAGTTATTTGGGATCCACCTTACCGCCTCACCATCTTACCGCCCTACCGCCTACACCGGCCAGCCTTCCGGTCGCTTCCGGGTCAGCACGAAGAGCTCCGACGGACACCGGGTGGGTGTGAGGACGCCGGCCATCGCCTGGAAGGCCATTGCCTCTTCGGGCGAGGTATCGGGATCGAAGTAGACGGCGAGGGCCTCTACCAGGCGGGGGCGGTCGGGGCGGGCGAGGGCGTCCAGCCAGGGTTGCGGCTGGGTAAGGCGGCGGGGCTCGAGGCGGACCCGGACCGCCCCGTCGAGCCAGCAAGCAACGTGGCCCAGCTCATCCAGCATCGGCTCGGTGAGCAGGAAGCTTTCTCCCCGGGGCGTGATCGCGCCGAACCGCAATCTGCCACGCTCGTTCCGCCGGTGGATCACCACCCCCCAGCCGTACCCGGGCCGGGGCTGATGGTACCACTCCAGAACTCGCAAGAGTTGCTCGCGCAACGCATCTACCACAAGGGGAGATTGCATCCAGCCGCCAGCGGAAAGGGTTACCGGACCACCACTCGGAAGGGGGATGCCGCCATTCCATGCACGATGCGGGCCAATCCCTGCACTTCGGCTCCCGCGGGCTTCGCGTGCGAGTGGTCGCCCCTGGCGTAGGCCCTCCAATCCCGCCACATTCCGCGCTCGTCCCACCCCGCCAACCATCGTCTCCGAGCGGCTCGTGGATCTGGAATCCCACCGGTCCAACGTCTTCTACCGCAAGCTGAATCGCCGCTATCCCCGCATCGTGCGCGGGGAGGGATGCTGGCTGTTCGACGCCGAGGGGCGGCGGTATCTCGACGGCTCGGGCGGAGCCTTCGTCGCCAACCTGGGCCACGGCGTGCCGGAGATCGCGGCGGCGATGGCCGAGCAGGCGGGCAAGATCGGCTACCTCAACGGTACCGCGTTCACCCACGATCCGGTCGAGCAGCTGGGGAGCGAGATCGCGGCGCTCATGCCACCGGGGCTCGACCTGGTCTACCCGCTGTGCAGCGGGTCGGAAGCAGTAGAGGCGGCACTCAAGCTGGCTCGACAGTACTGGGTCGAGAGCGGGCGGCCGGCCAAGCGGAAGCTGATTGCGCTCGCGCCGTCCTATCACGGCAACACACTGCTGGCGCTGTCGGCATCCGGTCGCCCCCACTACTCGGCGACCTTCCGCGACTGGTTGGTCGAGGTCGTGCGGGTGCCGGCACCGTACCCATATCGCTGCGAGTGCCACGCCACGCCGCCACTCTGCCCCCGCTGCAGCGGCGACGCGCTGGAGGCCGCCCTGATCTCGGCCGGGCCGGAGACGGTGGCCGCGGTGATCGCGGAGCCGGTCGGCGGCTCGTCGACGGGGGCGTCGGTCCCCCCGGCGGGTTACTGGCGTCGAGTCCGGGAGCTCTGCGATCGCTACGAGATCCTGTGGGTGGCCGACGAGGTGCTGACGGGCGCGGGCCGGACCGGAACCTGGTCGGCGCTCGAGCCATATGGGGTGGCAGCGGACATCGTCACGCTGGGGAAGGGTATCGCCGGCGGCTATGTTCCCCTCTCGGCGGTGGTGGCGCACCGGAGGCTGGTGGAAGTCCTGGCCGCCGGGAGTGGCGGACTGCAGCATGCGCAGACCTTCTCTCATCATCCCGTGCTGTGCGCCGCCGGCGTTGCGACCGTGAGATATCTGCGCGAGCACCATCTCATCGAGCGCTGCGCCGAGATGGGTCGCGTCCTGCACGCGAGGCTGGCATCGCTCCGCGAGCACCCGCTGGTCGGCGACGTCCGCGGCCGCGGACTCCTGGCCGGCGTGGAGCTGGTCGCCGACCGGGAGAGCCGGGAGCCGCTCGCACGCTCGGCGGGGGCCGCGGAAGCGCTGACGGCGGCGGCGCTGGACGAGGGCCTGGTGGTGTGGCCCAACACCGGGCACGCCGACGGCGTCAACGGCGACCTGGTGATGCTCGCACCGCCGTTTGTGATTACCGAGAGACAGATCGACGAACTGACGAGCTCGCTCGCCCGGGCCCTGACCCGGGTGGCGGAGCGGCTGGGAGCGGCACGATGACGACGGCGACGAAGATCACGTACACCAGTGCGTCGGGAAATCTCGACGAATTTCACCAGCGTTTCGATGCCGGCCTGGCCGCGGTGCGGGCGGCGGCCGGCCGGGAGCATCCCTGCCTGATCGCCGACCGAGCGGTCACCGGCACGGCCGAGCCGCTCGAGGATCACTCACCGATCGACACCAGAGTGCTGCTCGGGCGCTTCGCCATGGCGGGCCCGGTGGAGCTGGACCAGGCGGTGCAGGTAGCCCGGACGGCGCAGCGCGACTGGGGCCGCCGTCCGTGGCGCGACCGCGTCAGCCTCCTGCGCCGGGCCGCGGAGCTGATCCGGGAGCGCAAGTACGAGCTGGCGGCGCTGATGGCCATCGAGGTAGGGAAGAGCCGGCTGGAAGCGATGGGCGACGCCGAGGAATCGGCCGATCTGATCGACTATTACGCCGCGCAACTGGAAGAGGCGAACGGCTTCGTGCGGACGATGGGCCAGGTCACTCCGGTGGAGCGGAACACCGACGTGCTTCGGCCCTACGGGGTGTTCGCCTGCATCGCGCCGTTCAACTTTCCCCTCGCCCTCTCGACCGGCATGTCGGCCGCCGCGCTGCTCGCGGGGAACACGGTCGTCTACAAGCCTTCGGAAGACACCCCGTGGACCGGACTCCGTCTGGCCGAGATCTACCGGGACGCCGGCCTGCCCGCGGGGGTCTTCAATTTCATTCCGGGTCGCCGGGAGGAGATCGGCGACGCCATGTGGCAGCATCCCGGCGTGGACGGCGTGGTGTTCACCGGCTCGCGTGAGGTCGGCCTGCGGATTCACCAGGGGATCAGCCGCCGCTGGGTAAAGCCGGTGCTGATGGAGCTGGGTGGCAAGAACGCGACGGTGGTGACACGGCATGCCGACCTCGACGCCGCAGCCGAAGGGGTGATGCGCTCGGCGTTCAGCCTGCAGAACCAGAAGTGCAGCGCGACATCGCGGGTGTACGTCGATCGCCCGGTCGCGGCCGAGTTCGTGGAGCGGCTGCTCGAGCGTAGCCGCGCGATCCGCATGGGCGACCCGACGGAGCGGGACGTCTACTTCGGGCCGGTCATCAATGCGCGTGCGGTGGCGCGCTACGAACGTGCCGCCGCGCAGGCGCGGCAGGAAGGCACCGTGCTGCTGGGCGGGGCGCGCCTGCGCGGCGGGGTGTTCGACCACGGCCACTTCGTGGCGCCCACCGTGGCGCGCCTGCCGCTCACCAGCTCGCTCTTTCGGGAGGAGCTGTTCGTCCCGATCCTCGCCATCGGCGAAGTTGACGGCCTCGACCAGGCGCTGGCCGAGACCAACGCCGCCGAGTACGGGCTTACGGCGGGGATTTTCTCCCGGGACCCCGCCGAGGTCGAGCGATTCTTCGACGAGGTCGAGGCCGGGGTGTGCTACGCCAACAAGCGCACCGGTGCGACGACGGGCGCGTGGCCGGGCGCGCAGCCGTTCACCGGGTGGAAGGCGTCGGGCTCGAGCGGGAAGGGCGGGTGTGGGCCATACTACGTCGCCCAGTTCACCCGGGAGCAGAGCCGGACGGTGATCACGTGAGGCCGGGCAGGTAGTAGCCGCAGATGAACGCAGAGAACGCACATCGACGCCGCCGAACAACGAGGGTTGCCGAGGCTGCCAGACCGAGTGGTCTCCTCGTGGCGTACCGGCATTCAATTTCGCGTTCATCTGCGTCATCTGCGTTCATCTGCGGCCCTAAGACTTTTTCCGTAGCCCAGACGACGAGGTTGACGCGTGCGCGACTATCCTAGAATCGTAGTTCCTCCGCCCGGACCCAAAGCCAAGGCCATCGTCGATCGCGATGCGGCCTGGGCCGCCCGCGCCTACATCAAGGAGTATCCGCTCGCCATCGCCGGCGGACGGGGACCGATGGTGGAGGACGTGGACGGCAACCGGTTCCTCGACTTCATGGCGGGGATCGCGGTCTGCTCCACCGGGTACAATCATCCGGCGGTGGTCAAGGCGGTGCAGGACGCGGCCGGGCGGTTCCTCCACATCTGCGGATCGGACTTCTACTTCGAGGGGATGGCCGCGCTCTGCGAGCGGCTGGGCCGTATCGCGCCGGGCCCCTCGCGGAAGCGGGTCTTTCTCACCAACTCCGGCACCGAGGCCACCGAGGCCGCGATCAAGCTGGCCCGCCTCGCCACTCGGCGCACCGCGATCATCGCCTTCCGCGGCGCCTTCCACGGTCGAAGCACGGGCGCGGTGTCGCTCACCTCGAGCAAGGCCCGCCAGCATGCCGGCTTCGGGCCGCTGCTGCCGGACGTGCATCATGTGCCCTACGCCTACCGGTACCGCTGCCAGTTCTGCGCCGACCGGGACGAGTGCACCCGGGGGTGCATCGGCGCCATCGATGAGCTGTTCGGCCGCCACCTCGACCCGCGCGATGTGGCCGCGATCTTCGTGGAGCCGGTTCAGGGCGAAGGGGGGTACGTGGTCCCGCCGCCCGGATGGCTGCGGGATCTTCGTGCCCTCTGCGACCAGCACGGCATCCTGCTGGTCGCCGACGAGGTCCAGTGCGGCGTCGGCCGGACCGGGAAGATGTGGGCCTGCGACCATGAGGGCGTCGAGCCCGACATCCTCCTCACCGCCAAGGGGCTCGGCTCGGGAATGCCGATCGGGGCCATGGTGGCGCGCGAGTCGATCGATGTCTGGGAGAGCGGCGCGCATGGGTCCACCTACGGCGGGAACCCGGTCTGCTGCGCCGCCGCGCTGGCGACCCTCGACCTGGTCGAGGGCGGGCTGATGGCCAACGCCGCCCGCATGGGTGACCGGCTCATGGCCGGCCTCCGCCAGCTCGAGGCCAAGCACGGCTGCATCGGCGAGGTGCGCGGGGTCGGCCTCATGATGGGGGTCGAGTTCGTGAAGGACCGCCGGACCCGCGAGCCCGCACCGGAGCTGCTCGACAACCTGGTGCTCGCCGGGTTCCAGCGCGGCCTCCTGCTCCTGGGCGCAGGGAAGAGCACCCTGCGCCTGGCCCCGCCGCTGGTCGTGGACGAAGGGGACGTGGACACGGCGCTCGCCATTCTGGACGGAATCCTGGGCGAGCTCGATTGAGCGGTCCCTCGAAGGTCACCACGATGCGGGACGCCGTCGCCGGGCTGGTGCGCGACGGCGACACGGTCGTGATCGAGGGATTCACCCACCTCATCTGCTTCGCGGCGGGGCACGAGATCATCCGCCAGCGCCGCCGCGACCTCACCCTGTGTCGGCTGACGCCGGACCTGGTCTACGACCAGATGATCGCGGCCGGCTGTGCCAGGAAGCTGGTGTTCAGCTGGGCGGGGAACCCGGGCGCCGGCTCGCTGCACGCGTTTCGGCGGGCGGTGGAGCGCGGGGAGCCGCCGCTCGAGCTCGAGGAATACTCCCACTTCGGCATGGTCGCGCGATTGAGCGCGGGCATGGCGCGGCTGCCGTTCTGGCCGCTCCGCGACTACATGGGAACCGACCTGCCCGAGGCCAACCCGCTGATCCGCACGGTGGCCTGCCCCTACACCGGTGAGACCCTCGCCACCGTGCCGGCCCTCAACCCGGACGTGACGATCGTCCATGCGCAGCGGGCCGACGCCGAGGGGAACACGCAGATCTGGGGCCTGCTTGGCGTGCAGAAGGAAGCGGCGCTCGCCTCGAAACGGGTCATCGTGGTGGTCGAGGAGCTGGTGGAGCAGGCCGTGATCCGGGCGGATCCCAATCGAACGATCATCCCCGGACTCGCCGTGGACGCGGTCGTGGTGGAGCCCTGGGGCGCGCACCCGAGCTACGCCCAGGGCTACTATGACCGTGACAACGATTTCTACGTGGCCTGGGAGGCGATCAGCCGCGACCCCGGCGCGCTGGCGCGCTACCTCGACGATTTCGTCTACGGCGTGCGGGACCGGGCGGAATACGTGACCAAGTGCGGCGGCCTGGAGCGCCTCCGCGCCCGGCAGCAGGTGTGCGCGGGGGTGAACTATGGGTATTGAGGGGCGGGCGGTCGGAGGGTCGGAGGGTCGGAGGGTCGGAAAGGCGGACGGGCGCACGGCGTCCGTGACGCGGCCGTCCGTTCGTACAGCCGAGCGACCCTCCATCGATTGGACCCTCTGCCCCTCCGGCCGTCCAACCCTCCGGCCCTCCGATCCTCCGACTCTCCGTCCCTCCGCCCGCGCATGACCTACTCCCCCGCCGAAATGATGGCTGCCGTCGCCGCGCGGGAGCTGCGGGACGGGGAAGTCGTCTTCGTCGGCATCGGGCTACCCAACCTCGCCTGCAACCTCGCGCGGGCCACGCACGCGCCCCGGCTGCTCCTGATCTACGAGTCCGGCGCCGTGGGGGCCGAGCCGGAACGCCTCCCGGTCTCGATCGGCGACCCGGCCCTGGTGACCGGGTCGCTCATGGTCTGCGGGATGGCGGACGTATTCCAGGGTCTGCTGCAGAACGGACGGATCGAGGTCGGCTTTCTGGGCGGCGCGCAGATCGACCGCTATGGCAACATCAACACCACGGCGGTCGGCTCGTATGCCCGCCCCAAGGTCCGCCTGCCGGGCAGCGGCGGCGCCGCGGAGATCGCCATCCACGCGCGACGCACGCTGATCGTGAGCCGGCTGAGTCCGCGCGCCTTTCCGGCACAGGTGGACTTCATCACCAGCCCGGGCCACCGCATGAAGGGGCGCGACCGCCGCCAGCTCGGCATGCCGGGCGCCGGTCCGGTGCGGGTGGTGACCGACAAGGCGATCCTCGAGGCCGACGCCGACAGTGGGGAGCTGGTGCTGTCCGCCCTGTACCCGGGCGTCACCGCCGACGAGGTGCGCGCCGGCGTAGGCTGGCCGCTCCGCTCGCGCGCCGCCCTGGCCGATGTCGCTCCGCCCACCGACCGCGAGCTGCACCTGCTCCGCGACGTGCTCGACCCGCGCCGACTCTACCTCTCCAGCTGACCAGAGGCCCGATGACCGCCTTCGCCGAGCCTGCCGAGCCTCCCGCCCACGCGCCCGAGCTGCCTCGCACGATGGGGCTGCGCGACCTGATCCTGTTCAACGTCGTCACGGTCCTGAGCCTTCGCTGGCTCGCCACGGCGGCGGCCGCGGGGCCGAGCTCGATCGGGCTCTGGGTGCTGGCGGCGCTGCTGTTCTTCATCCCGCAAGGGCTCGCCGTCAGCGACCTGTCGGCGCGCTATCCCGACGAGGGTGGCATCTATGCCTGGACCAAGCGCACCTTCGGCGAGGGGCACGGCTTCCTCTGCGGCTGGTGCTACTGGGTCAACAACATTCTGTACTATCCCAACCTGCTCATGTCCACGGCGGTGGTGGGGACGTATGTGATCGGCCAGGGCGAGACCGGGCTGGCCGACAACTGGCACTACGTCCTGCCCGCCACGTTCGTCGCGCTGTGGCTCGCCGTGCTGCTCAACATCGTCGGCCTCCGCACGGGACGCTGGCTGCAGAACGTGGGCGCGGTGGGAACCTATCTCCCCGGCATTCTGCTGATCGGCCTCGGCGCCTATGCGTTCTTCACTCGGCCGTCCGCCACGCCGATGCCCTTCGAGTCGCTGATCCCCGACCTCAGCAGCCGCACCCGGCTCAATCTCTGGGCCTCGATCGCCTTCGCCTTCGCGGGACTGGAGCTCTGCGCGGTGCTGGGGGGCGAGGTGAAGGATCCCCGCCGCAACCTGCCGCGATCGATCCTCATCTCGGCGCCGTTCATCGCCTTCCTGTACGTCGTCGGCACGGTCACGGTGCTCTGGCTGGTGCCGGCGGGCCAGGTGAACATCGTTTCCGGCTTCCTGCAGGCGCTGGCGGTCGGAGCCCGGGACATCGGCATCGGCGCCGGCTGGCTCGCCGCCTTCGCCGCCGGCCTCTATGTGATCGGCAACATCGGCGGAGTCGGAGCCTGGCTCACGGGACCCGCGCGGGTGGCGTTCGTCATCGGCCTGGACCGTTACTTTCCGCCGGCGTTCGGCCGGGTGCACCCGCGGTGGAAGACACCCTACGTCGCCATCCTGACCCAGGCGGTGCTGGCGACGGTGTTCCTCTTTCTCTCGGTGCTGGGGAAGGGAACTACGGTCGAGAAGGCGTACCTGGTCATTCTCGACACCATGCTCCTGGTGTACTTCATCCCCTACCTCTACCTGTACGCCTGCTACCTGGTGGCGCGTAGCCGTGACGCCTCGGCCGGCGGCTCGGTGCTGAGCGGCCGCCCGGCCTCACTGGTGATCGGGGTGTGCGGCTTCGCGTTCACCCTGTTCGCCATGATCATCGCCACGATCCCGCCGGACAGCCACGAGGCGGGGGTCTTCCTGATCAAGGTGCTTGGCGGGGCGGGGATCTGCGTGGCGGCCGGAGGCGTGATCTATTGGCTGGGGCGACGGTGAGAAAGGCTCCTCAAGCGGCCATTGTCGGGGTCTTGAACGTTTTACTCCTGATTGCGGCAGTCCTTCGCCCCACGCCACTCCATGCCCAGCGTGCCCCCGTCCTCCAGCAGATCAAGGTCCGGCATCCGTACTACTTCCGGGAAATGTTCATTCCCCAGGCCACCAGCGGTCCGGGGGCGGCGGCCTGGTCACCCGATGGCGCCGAGCTGGTCTACGCGATGCAGGGGACTCTGTGGCGGCAGCGGATCGGGAGCGACACCGCGCGCCAGCTCACCGATGGGCCGGGATACGATTCGCAGCCGGACTGGTCGCCGGATGGACGCCGGATCATCTATGCCTCCTACCGGGACGATGCCGTCGAGCTCCGCCTGCTCGACCCGGCGACGGGAGCTTCGACGCCGCTCGTCTCGAATGGCGCGGTCAATCTGGAGCCGCGCTGGTCCCCCGACGGCCGGCGGATCGCCTTCACCTCGACGGCCTACCAGGGGCGCTGGCACGTCTTCACCGCCGACGTCACTTCCGCGGGGCAGGCGGAGAACGTCACCCGCGTGAGCGACGACCGGGAGAGCGGCCTTCCCCGGTACTACTACAACACCGTGGACCAGTTCTTGTCGCCGGCATGGTCGCCGGACGGCCGGGAGCTGCTGGTGCTGTCCAACCGGGGACACATCTGGGGATCGGGGACGATCTGGCGGATGCCGGCGCGGCAGGGAGGCTCCGGCGCCGCGAAGGAGGTTCGGGACGAGGAGACCACCTGGAAGACCCGGCCCGACTGGAGCCGCGACGGCCGACGGGTGGTCTACGCCTCGTACTTCGGCCGGCAATGGCATCAGCTCTGGCTGATGACGCCCGAGGGGGCCAACCCCTTCCAGCTCACCTACGGCGAGTTCGACGCGGTGTCGCCGCGCTGGTCGCCGGACGGCCGGCGCATCGTCTACGTCTCCAACGAGACCGGCAACACCTCGCTCCGGATCGTCGAGGTGCCGGGCGGTGCTCGACGTGAAGTCCGGGCGGCACATCGGGTCTACCGGTCGCCGGTGGGGCGGCTCCGCCTGACGGTCGCGTCGCCGGCGCGGGTCTCGGTTACGGGGCCCGATGGCCGGAGCTTCGCGCCCGACGACGCCTGGCGCCATGCCGACGACGGCTTCGACCGGCGCGAGCGTCGGCTCGAGTACGGCTACTTCCACACCACCGGCCGATCCACGCTGACGCTCCCGGCCGGACGCTACGCCATCGAGGTGTCCCGGGGCCCCGCGTGGCGGGTGGAGCGGCGCCGGATCGACGTCGCGGCTGGGGCGGACACCGCCCTCCGGATAACGCTCCGCCCACTGGAAGACCTGGCCCGACGGGGCTGGCGCAGCGCCGACCTCCACGTACACATGAACTACGGCGGCACCTACCGGGCCACCCCGCGCACGCTGCTGCGCCAGGCGCAGGCCGAGGACCTCGACCTGGTCGAGAACCTGATCGTGAACAAGGAAGGCCGGATGCCGGACATCGAGTATCCGGTCGGTCGCGACCCGGTGTCGACGCCGACGACGCTGATCGTCCACGATCAGGAGTTCCACACCAGCGTGTGGGGACACGTCGGGCTGCTGGGCCTGCGCGATCACGTCCTGCTTCCCGGCTACTCGGGATACCAGGGGACCGCGGCGGCCAGCCTGGTGCCCACCAACGCCGAAGTGGCGGATCTCGCCCGGGCGCAAGGCGGCATCATGGGGTACGTGCACCCGTTCGACAGCGACCCCGACCCGGCCGATACGACGCGCCCGCTCACCGCCGAATTTCCCGTGGACCTGGCACTGGGCAAGATCGACTACTACGAAGCCCTCGGCTTCGTGGACGATCCGATGGCGACGGCGCACGTCTGGTACCGAGCGCTCAACTGCGGCTTCCGCCTGCCCGCGGGGGCGGGCACCGACGCCATGACCAACTTCGCCTCGCTGCGCGGTCCGGTAGGGATGAACCGGGTGTACGTGCACACCGGCCCGGGCCTGGCGCAGCGCCGGCTGCTCGACTCGCTCCGGGCCGGCCGGAGCTTCGCCACCAACGGACCGCTGCTGGGACTGACGGTCGGCGGGCGCGGCCTGGGCGAGGAGGTCCGCCTCGAGCGCCCGGGCCGCGTGGCGGCGCGGGTTCGGCTCAGGTCCAACGTGCCGATCGATCATCTCGAGCTGATTCTGAACGGTGAGGCGCGGGTCATTCCGCTCGGCGGCGACCGGCGCTCGGTGGACACGACGGTGACGGTGGCCGTCGAGCGCAGCGGATGGATGCTGCTCCGTGCCCGGAGCGATCGGGCGATCGAGCCGGTGCTCGATCTGTACCCTTATGGCACGACGAGCCCGGTGTACCTGACCGTCGCCGGTGCGCCCGTGCGCTCGAGCGAGGACGCACAGTATTTCCGGCGCTGGATCGATCGCCTCGAGCAGGCGGCCAAGGCCAGCCGGGACTGGAATACCGACGCCGAGCGCGAGGCCACACTCGAGCTGATCCGGCGGGCGAGAGAGGAGTTCGAGCACCGATGAGCATCGCCGCCCTGCTCGCGCTGGCGCTCACCGTGAGCGCCGCTCCTCCGCCGCGGCTCGTGGTGGTGATCGCGGTCGATCAGCTCCGGGCCGACTATCTCGACCGGTTCAGGCCCTGGTTCGGCGCCGGGGGTTTCAATCGACTCCTTCGCGACGGTGCATCGTACCCCCGGGCGCGCTACGAGCACGTGACCACCGAGACGTGTCCCGGTCATGCCGTGATGCTCACCGGCAGCTACGCCGGCGTCAACGGCATCGTCGCCAACTCCTGGTACGACCCCGTGGAGCAGCGCGCGGTGTACTGTGCCGAGGACGGATCCACCAAGCTCGTGGGTGGACGCGGGTCGGGACGATCGCCGCGCCAGCTGCTCACCATGACGGTCGGCGATGAGCTCGAGCTCGCGACCGGGGGACGAAGCCGGATCGTGACCGTGTCGCGGAAGGACCGGGCCGCGATCATGCTGGGCGGCCATCGCGCGGATGCGGCCTACTGGATCGTGGATACGCTGTTCGTGACCTCCTCCTGGTACCTGCCCGACCTGCCGGACTGGGTCAAGGCCGTCAACCGCTCCCATCCGATCACCCGGTATTTCGGGACCACGTGGGACCGGCTCCTGCCCGCCGCCGTCTACGACCGGCTGGGGCCCGACGACGTACCGGCCGAGTCGGAGGTCGAGCAGGGAGGCCGGACGTTCCCGCACCGGATCGTCGATCTCGACGGGTTCGAGCACAGCCCGATGCTGGACGATGCGGTCGCCGAGTTCGCGATGCGGGCGGTGCGGGAAGAGGGGATGGGCCGGGACAGCGTCCCGGACCTGCTCGCGGTGAGCTTCAGCGCCACCGACCTGATCGGGCATCTCTACGGCCCCGACAGCCATGAGATCCTCGATCAGATGGTCCGTTTGGACCGAACGCTGGCGCGGCTCTTCACCTTCCTCGATCGGCAGGTCGGCCCCGGGCGGACCCTCATCGTGCTCACCGCGGATCACGGAGTCGCGCCGTTGCCCGAGCAGGCGCGCGGCATTCGGCCCGATGGCCCGCAGCGTCTGGATCCAGCCATGATCGACTCCGCGGTCAACCTGGCGCTGACCGATCGCTACGGCCCCGCGCCCGCGCCGGGCTGGGTGAGCTACGACCAGGCGCCGCTCCTGTACCTGAGCAGGCAGGCCCTCTCCGCCCGGCGAGTCGGACTGAGCGACGCCGAGCGCCTGGCGGAGGCGGCGCTCATGTCGATCAGGGGCATGCATGACGCGGTCACCGGGGTCGAGCTGACCCGTCTGCGGGCCGACGGGGTCGAGACCGACGTCACCCGGGCGTACTATCCGGCCCGAGGCGCCGACCTGTACTACTTCCTCGATCCCTACTGGCTGGTGACCGACCAGGCGACCGGCACCACCCACGGGAGCCGGTGGCGCTACGACCAGGAGGTGCCGCTGCTCTGGCTGGGCCCGGGGATTCGGGCTGGCGTGCGGAACGACCCCGCCACGGTGGCCGACCTCGCCCCCACGCTCGCGCGGCTGCTTGGCGTGTCCACCCCGGGCGGCGCGCAGGGCAGGGTGCTGGGGGAAATCCTTCGGTAGGCCCGGCGGTGCCGCGGTTAGACCGATTCCACCACCATCGCGATGCCCTGTCCCACCCCGATGCACATGGTCGCGAGGCCGTAGCGGCCTCCGGTGCGGCGGAGGGCGTGCACCAGGGTGGCGAGAATGCGGGCGCCGCTCGCGCCGAGCGGATGTCCCAGGGCGATGGCGCCGCCGTAGAGGTTGACCCGAGCCGGGTCGAGCTGGAGCTCGCGGATACAGGCCAGCGACTGGGCGGCAAACGCCTCGTTCAGCTCGACCAGGTCGAGCTGCCCCACCTCGAGTCCTGCGCGAGCGAGTGCCTTGCGAGTGGCCGGCACCGGGCCGATTCCCATGACGCTCGGATCCACGCCGGCCACTGCCGTGGCCACGATGCGCGCCAGCGGCCGGCGCCCGAGCGCCTCGGCGGCCGCGGCCGACACCACCGCCAGCGCCGCGGCGCCGTCGTTGATTCCGCTGGAGCTGCCGGCGGTGACCGTACCGCCTTCCATGAAGGCCGGCGTGAGCTTGGCCAGGCCGTCGGCCGTGATCCCGCTCCGCGGCGGCTCATCGCGGTCAACCCGGTGGACCTTCCCCTCGCGCCGGGTCTCCACCGGCACGATCTCGTCCGCGAACACGCCGGCCGCCAGCGCGTCCTGGGCCCGGCGTTGGCTCTCGGCGGCGAACTCGTCCTGCTCCCGTCGGGTGATCCCGTAGCACTCCGCGACGCGCTCGGCGGTCTGCCCGAGCGAGATGGTCCACCCGGCCGGCATCCGCGGATTGGTGAAGCGCCATCCGACGGTGGTATCGGCCATGCTTGGCGCCCGATCCCACGCTTTACCCGGCTTGAGCACGACGTAGGGCGCGCGCGTCATGCTCTCCACGCCGCCGGCCACGAAGACCTCGCCCTCGCCGGCCCGGATCGCGTGGGCGGCGCTCGCGGCCGCCTGCAGCCCGGAGCCGCAGAGCCGGTTCACCGTCTGCCCGGGCACCTCGACCGGCAGCCCCGCGAGCAGGGCGGCCATGCGGGCGACGTTCCGGTTGTCTTCGCCGGCCTGGTTGGCGCAGCCGAGGATCACGTCGTCGATGCGCTCGGGCGGGATGGCCGCGCGATCGAGCAGGCCGCGGATGGCCGTGGCGGCGAGGTCGTCGGGACGCACCTCGGCCAGTGCGCCGCCGGCGCGTCCGATCGGAGTTCGGACGGCATCGAGGATGTAGGCGTCGGGCATGGAGGGAAGTATGGCGGGAGGGGGGAAAGGCGCAAAGGCGCGGGAGGATCTGCCGGCCTAGCGCTCCAACGCCTTCCGATCCCAGCCCCCCAGGTCGGCGGCAGCCGCATACGTGCTCTGCAGAAACTCCAGCAGCGCGCCCTCCGGGCTCTCGGCGTGGCGCACCGCATCGTACGGCAGCACCCACTCCCGCATCTCCATGCGGTAGCCGCCTGCCGCAGGCGCGATCGGCGCCTGGGGACACCCTGGCGGCTCAGGATAGGCGTAGGCGTAGAACGCCGGCTCATCCACGCCGCCGCCTCCGGGCCACCAGCCCGCGCTGATGCACTCGTGGGAATACGCCTCGCGAGTGACCCAGTCGGCGAGTCCTGGCACTCCGCCGGGGTGGCGCGGCGCGGGACGGCCCGAGAATCGGGTGCAGGCGAGATCGAAGCTGCCCCACCAGAAGTGAACCGGGCTGCACTTACCCAGAAATCGCCCCCGAAACTGGTGGAGGACGCGAGTGGCCTCGACCAGCACGCGCCAGAATCGCTGGGCGGCTTCGGGATCATAGCTCCCGTGCACCTCGTCCTCGTCGAAGGGGATCGTCGTGCCCGGAAGCTCGACGGGGTGGCGCCAGATCTTCACCTCCACCCCCGCGGCCTTGAGCGCCGCCATCACCTCATGGTAGAAGCTGGCGACCGACCGCGGTTGGAGAAACACGTCCCGGACCGTGCCGGCGCTGGTCTCCACCCGGAGTGACTGGCTCAGGAAGTCGAAGCGCAGCTCCACCGCGCCGTCAGCATAGGGCATCGCCGAGGTCGTGAGGCCCCGGGCGTCGACGTACAGCGGAGCTTGCCACCAATGATTGACCATGGGCGCCAAGGCGAGGCGGACCTTCCCCACGATCTGGGTCCAGAGGTGGAGGGTGTCTTTGGTTTCCTGCCAGTCCGCGAGCGGAAGGGCGGGCCAGGGGTTGGTCATAGGAGAAAGTTATCGTCGTGAGACCCGCCCCGCTCAGGTCGCCGCCGGTTGCCACGGGTGGCCGAGACGGCCGCTTGGCTCGCGTTGACGACCCTCCGGGATGCCGCTAAGTTGCGCCCTCGCAACGCTTGGGGACAGGTGGCCGAGTGGTTGAAGGCGCACGCCTGGAGAGCGTGTAAACGTCAAAAGCGTTTCGAGGGTTCGAATCCCTCCCTGTCCGTCGGATGGCCGACTTGCCCGTAGCACCCCGCTCCCGCCTCGTGGCCTACCTCGCCGCTCTCGGGGCCGTTGCCCTGGCGGCCGCGGTCGACCTGGCGCTGCTGCCCTGGATCAGCCCATCGGTCGCGCCCGCCTTCCTGCTCGCCGTCGCGGTGGCGGCGTACTACGGCGGGTTCCTCCCCGGCGTCGTGGCCTCGCTCGCGAGCGTCACTCTTCTCGTTTACTTCTTCTACCCACCGACGGCGGCCCTGATCGGGCAGACCACGGTGCTCCGCATCCTCAACTACCTCGCGACGGCGACGGGACTCACGATCATCGGCGGCCTGGCGAGCAGGAGCCGCCGGCTGGCCCTCGACCAGGCACGGGAAAACGGGGAGCTTCGCCGCCGGGCGGAGACCGCGGTCGAGAAGCTGCAGAGCCAGGCCGAAGCGGCCCGCGGTGGGGCCGAAGCCCTTTCCCGCCTGGCCGCGATCGTGACCTCCTCGCGCGACGCGATCGTCGGGAAAACCCTGGATGGGGTGGTGACCACGTGGAATGCCGGGGCGGAGCGGACCTTCGGCTATTCCGCGGCGGAGATGATCGGGCAGTCGATCTACCGGCTCATCCCGGACGACCGCCACGACGCGGAGCGCGATCTCCTCGAGCGGCTGCGCCGAGGCGAGAGCGTCGAGCTCGAGGAGGCGGAGCGGATCCGCAAGGACGGCGAGCGGATCTGGATCACTCTCAGCGTCTCTCCCGTCCGCGACGCCGAAGGCCGGCTGGTCGGCGCCGCGTCGATCAAGCGGGACATCACCGAGCGCCGGCGGGCGGAAGCCGAGCTGCGGCGGCACCAGGATCAGCTGCGGCTGGCCCACCGCGCGGCGCGCATCGGGGCCTGGCACTGGGATGTGGCGAGCCGCCTGCTCACCTGGGACGACGGCCTCCGCCAGCTCTATGGGCTCGGGCCCGACGAGCAGGTGCGCGATCTCGCCGGATTCCTCGCGCGGGTCCATCCGGAGGACCGGGAGCGGGTCGAGGCCTCGTTTCAGCGCGCGCTGCAGGGCGGGGGCGGTCTGGGGCACGAGTATCGGATCGTCATGCCGAGCGGCGAGATCCGCTGGCTCGCGGACCTGGGTCAGGTGGGCGTCGACGCCGAGGGCCGGCCGATCTACATCACCGGCATCGGCCTCGACATCACCGAGCGCCGCGCGGCGGAGGAGCGGCTGCGCGAGGCGCACCGACTGCAGGCGGCCGGGCAGCTGGCCGGCGGCATCGCGCACGAGGCCAACAACCAGATGTCCGTGGTGCTTGGCGCCGTCCACTTCCTGCTGCGGCGGCGGGACCTGCCCGAGACCGCGGCGGCCGACGTGGAGCTCGTCCGCCGGGCGGCCGAGCGGACAGCGACGATCACCCAGCAGCTGCTCGCCTTCAGCCGGCGACAGCTGCTGCGACTCGAGAACCTGGACCTCAATGCCCTGGTCCGGGCCGCCGAACCGCTGCTCCGACGCTCGCTGGCAGAGACGCAGGAGCTGGTCGTGCGGACCGGCGAGCTGCCGGGTCTGGTGCGCGCCGACCACAACCAGCTCGAGCAAGTGCTGCTCAATCTGGTCCTGAACGCGCGCGACGCGATGCCCAACGGCGGCCAGGTCACCATCGAGACCGGCGGGAGGGGACAGGACGCGGAGCTCACCGTGCGCGACGACGGCCTCGGGATGGACCAGCAGACGCTGCGGCGCGCGTTCGAGCCGTTCTTCACGACCAAGGAGGTCGGGCAGGGCACCGGTCTGGGCCTCTCGGTGGTGCACGGCATCGTGGCCCAGATGGGAGGCCGGATCGAGGCGGAATCCCAGCCCGGCCGGGGGTCCACCTTCACGCTGCGACTGCCGATCGTCCCGGCGACAAC
Organism: Gemmatimonadales bacterium; assembly: GCA_035278885.1. Lineage (GTDB taxonomy): Bacteria > Gemmatimonadota > Gemmatimonadetes > Gemmatimonadales > GWC2-71-9 > CAVVWJ01. The sequence goes on from DATEIR010000076.1 coordinate 31,055, forward strand.
ACCGGGCGCCGAAGCCAGAGGGGCGGCGCCCGCGGCGCCGCCCGGTGGGACCACTATCATGGTGGTGGAGGACGACGAAGCGGTCCGCCGCATGACGGTGCGCGCGCTGGGGGAGGCGGGGTATGCGACGATGGAAGCCGCCGACGGCAAGGAGGCACTCCGTCTGGTGGCCGACCGGGCGAAGCCCCCGGACCTGGTGGTGACCGATCTCGGCATGCCGCGGATGGACGGCCATGAGCTGGCGCGACGCCTTCGGGCCGATCATCCGACTGTGCCGGTGCTGCTGATCTCCGGACACGTCGATCCCGACCCCCAGCCGGTCGACGGCGAGCCCTGGCCGCTGCTCAGGAAGCCGTTTCCTCCCGAGGAGCTGATCCGGTACGTCGGCGACATGCTGGGGACCCGCGCGACACCCACCACCTAGCCGAACTGGCCCTCGGACAAGCGTGGCTCCGCGGCGACAGTCCACCCTGGCGCGGTGTCACAGTTGGGGTACTTTTGGCAGCGCAGCACCCGGACCGGCAACGACCTGCCCCGTGGCACGGGGCTTGATGGCTTGAACGCGACCCATTCTCAGAGCCAGCGTGGCCGACTCGTCCGGCGCAGACCATTACGAGGTGCTGCAGGTTTCCCCCCGTGCCGACCGGGAGACGATTCAACGCGTCTTCCGGTATCTGGCCAAGCGCTACCATCCCGATAACAGCGAGAGCGGCGACGCCGACCGCTTCAAGCAGCTGGTCGAGTCGTTCCGGATTCTTTCCGACCCGGAGAGCCGAGCGACGTACGACGCCGGCTACGAGGCCCAGCGGGAGGCGCGCTGGCGGATCTTCGATCAGGACACGGTGGCGGACGAGGTGGCGTCCGACCGCCGGGTCCGGTCCGCCATCCTGCAGCTCTTCTACGCGTCCCGTCGCCACGACCCGGACCATCCCGGACTCGGCGTGTACGACCTGGAGCGGCTGCTGGGCTGCCCCGAGGACCACATCAAGTTTCATGTCTGGTATCTGAAAGAGAATGGCTGGCTCCAGCGCCTGGAGAACGGGATGCTGGCGATCACGGCGAGCGGGGTGGACCGCGCGCTGGACGACGCCGCGCCCCAGGCGCCGAGCCACCCGCTGCTGCGCGCCGTGGAGTAACGCCCGACGCCCTTGCGCCCGCGCGGCCGGGCGTCCTACCTTCCCGCCCCGATGCCCACCCGTACCTCCCTCCTGGACGAGCGCGCGCTCGCCCGTACCCTCGCGCGCATGGCCACCGAGATCGTCGAGCGGGCCCACGGCACCGAGAAGCTGGTGCTGGTCGGGATCCAGCGCCGCGGCGTGGAGCTGGCCGGGCGCCTCCGGCGGCTGATCGAGGACGCGGAAGGCGCCGGCGTAGCGCTGGGCAAGCTCGACATCACCCTCTATCGTGACGACCTCCAGTCCATCGGTCCCCGCCCGGTCGTCGGCGAGACCAGCCTTCCCGACCTCGACGGCAAGACGGTCGTGATCGTAGACGACGTGCTCTATACCGGCCGGACCGTGCGCGCCGCGCTGGACGAGTGCGCCGACTTCGGCCGACCCCGCCGGATCCTCCTCTGCGTGCTGATCGACCGCGGCGGGCGCGAGCTGCCCATCCAGGCCGACATCGTCGGGACCGCGCTCACCGCCGGGCCGGACGACCGGGTGGACGTGCTGGTATCCGAGCTCGACGCCCGGGACGGGGTCGAGCTGGTCAGGGGCAACGGATGAGCGGGGCCGCCAGCCTGGGCAAGGACCTGGTCGGCCTCGAGGAGCTCAGCGCGGATCAGCTCCGCCTGATTCTCGACACCGCGGAGCCGTTCAAGGAAGTCAGCGAGCGCGCGATCAAGAAGGTGCCGGCCCTGCGGGGCAAGACCATCGTCAACCTGTTCTTCGAGGCGAGCACCCGGACCCGGATCAGCTTCGAGTTCGCCGAGAAGCGGCTCAGCGCGGACACGGTGAACGTGGCCACCGCGGCGAGCTCGGTGAGCAAGGGCGAGACCCTGGTGGATACCGCCCGCAACCTCGAGGCGATGCGGATCGACATGGTGGTGATCCGCCACGGCGCTTCCGGGGCGGCCCAGTTCCTGGGCCAGCGGATCCGGAGCAACGTCATCAACGCGGGCGACGGCAAGCACGAGCACCCGACCCAGGGCCTGCTCGACATGCTGACGCTGCGCGACCGGTTCGGGCGGCTCGAGGGCCTGAAGGTCGCCATCTGCGGCGACATCCTGCACAGCCGGGTGGCGCGCAGCAACATCTGGGGACTGCTGAAGGTCGGCGCACAGGTGGGCGTGTGCGGGCCGGCCACGCTGCTGCCCCGCAACGTCCACGAGCTCGGCGTCACCATCCTCCCGCGAATCGAAGACGCGATCCAGTGGGCCGACGCGCTCAACGTGCTGCGGCTCCAGCTCGAGCGGATGCAGTCCGGCTTCCTGCCCTCGCTGCGGGAGTACAACCGCGTGTTCGGCGTGACCAACGACCGGCTGGCCCGGGCACCCAAGGATCTGCTCATCCTGCATCCGGGCCCGATGAACCGCGGCGTGGAGATCGACAGCGACGTGGCGGACGGACCCCACAGCGTGATCCTCCCGCAGGTGACCAACGGCGTGGCCGTGCGGATGGCGGTGCTCTACCTGCTCGCCGGCGGCTCGCCCGACTGGGGACACGGGGGAGGGGACGCGTGAGGCCGATTCTCATCCGTGGGGGGCGGATCCTCGACCCCTCCCGCGGCACCGACCAGGTGGCCGACCTCTACCTGGCCGACGGAAAGGTGCAGGCCAGCGGTCGGGATCTCGGCCGGCCGGACGACGCGCTGGTGCTCGAGGCCGCGGGCAAGGTGGTGAGCCCCGGACTGATCGATCTGCACGTTCACCTGCGCGAGCCGGGGCAGGAGGACCTGGAAACGGTCGCCACCGGCGCGATGGCCGCGGCCGCGGGCGGCTTCTCCGCGGTGTGCGCCATGCCCAACACCGATCCGGTGACCGACAACCAGGCCGCGGTGGGCTTCATCGTGAGCCAGGCGCAGCGGGCCGGCAAGGCGCGGGTGTATCCCATCGGCGCGATCTCGCTGGGCCAGAAAGGACAGCAGCTGGCCGAGTTCGGCGAGCTGGTCGGCGCCGGGGCGGTCGCCGTGAGCGACGACGGGAAGCCGGTGGTGTCCAGCCACCTGATGCGGACCGCGCTCGAGTACGCCCGCACCTTCGGCATTCCCGTCGCCGACCACTGCGAAGACCCGACCCTCTCCGCCGGCGGCGCGATGCACGAGGGGCTGGTGTCCACCCGCCTGGGCCTCAAGGGCATTCCGGCGGCGGCCGAAGAGATCATGGTCGCGCGCGACATCCTGCTCGCCGAGCTCACCGGCGGCCACGTCCACCTCTGCCACATGTCCACTCGCGGCTCGGTGGAGCTGATCCGGCGCGCCAAGGAGAAGGGGCTGCGGGTGACGGCCGAGGCGTGTCCCCACCACTTCACCCTCACCCACGAAGCGTGCGAGGGATACAACACCAACGCCAAGATGAACCCGCCGCTGCGCGAGCCGGAGGACCGGGAGGCGGTCCGCCAGGGGCTGCGCGACGGCACCATCGACGTCATCTGCACCGACCACGCGCCCCATCATTACGACGCGAAGGAGCGGGAATTCGACGACGCTCCCAACGGGATCATCGGCCTGGAGACGGCGCTGGGGCTGGCGATGACCGAGCTGGTCGAGACCGGCCTGCTCTCGCTGGCCGACCTGGTGCTCCGGATGAGCGTCATGCCGGCGCGGATCTTCAACCTGCCCGGCGGCACCCTGGCGCCCGGCGGGGCGGCCGACGTCGTGGTCCTCGATCCCACGGCGCCCTGGACGGTGCGGCCCGAGCAGTTCTACTCCAAGAGCCGCAACACGCCGTTCGCCGGCCGGGAGCTTCGCGGAAGGGCCGATCTGACGATCGTGCGCGGCCAGGTGGTGTTCCAGCGAGGAAACTGAGGGGTGACGCCGACAGTCGTCCCGGGCGACGACATCGTCCGCTGCTGCCGGGCGCTCTGGGAGCGGGGGCTCATCACCGCCGCCGACGGGAACGTGTCGGTCCGCACCGGTCCCGACCGCCTGCTGGTGACGCCGCGAGGCTGCCTCAAGAGCGAGCTCGCCCCCGACGATCTGGTCGAGGTGGACCTGGACGGCCGCCGGCTCGGCGGCTCCCGCGAGGCGACGACCGAGTTAGATTTGCATTTACGGGTCTACCGGCGCCGGCCCGACTGCGGCGCGGTGGTGCATGCGCACCCGCCCGCCGCCACTGGATTCGCGGTGGCCGGCGAAGGGATCCCCGGCGACGTCCTTCCCGAGATCACGCTGCTGATGGGTGAGGTGCCGGTGGTTCCCTACGGCACGACCGGCACGCCCGCGCTGGGCGATGCCACCGAGCCGTTCATCCCGAGTCATGATGCCGTGCTGCTCGCCAATCACGGGGCGCTGACGTGGGGTCCCGATCTGCGCGTCGCGCGGATTCGAATGGAAAGTCTGGAACACGGCGCCCGCATCCTGCTGGCCGCCCGCAGCCTCGGGACCGTCACCCGCCTGACCCGGGAACAGATCGACGCGCTCCAGCGCCTGAGAGGAATCGCTCGCCATGGCCAACTCCCCGGATACTGACGACAGCATCGAAGGACTCCTCGAGCAGCGCACCCGCTTCGAGCAATGGCTCGCCAAGCTCGACGCCAGCGGCGACAAGGCGCCGGCGGCGGTGCGGCAGAAGGTGCGGGCCGACTACGAGTCCCGCCTGCGCGGGGTCATCGATCGGCTTCGCGGCCACTCGGCGACGATCGCCGAGGAGCTGCAGCGGCATCAGACGAGCCGCACCGAGCTCGACGGTCGCCACCGCAGCGCCGAGGAGGAGCTGGCCGAGGCCGAGGTGCGCTTCGCGGTCGGCGAGTTCAGCGAGGGGGAGTGGGAGCGGATCCGCCAGGAGGCCGACCAGCGGCTCGCCTCGCTCCGCGAGGAGCTCCACAGCGTCGGCAGCGAGATCGACCGGCTGGCCGAAGTGCAGTCGCTCATCTCGGCGCCCCGCCGGGCGGAGCCCGCACCGACGCCCGCGCCTCCAACGGCTCCGGCTCCGGTGCCCCCGCCGAAGGAAGAGCTGATCGAGCGCTCGCCGCCGCCACCGCCTCCACCACCCGCCGCCGAGCCGGCGCCGGCACCGGCACCGGCGGCCCAGCGCATGCCCAAGCCGCC
>DATEIR010000077.1:0-3948 GCA_035278885.1 Gemmatimonadales bacterium
GCCGAGCGGAAGGGCAAGGCGACGGCGATCTTCCTGCCGGCGGACAGCACTCGGGTACGGGACACGTGCGCGGGTGTGGCGGGCGGGGGTCAGCGCACGTGAGCAGGTGTGGGGCTCGCGAGCGGGTGCGCCGTGGGATTCGGCCTGGCCAACTGGGGCGGCGCGTCATCTCGAGGGTCTGCCGTGAGCGGAACGTTCGCGAAGGTGGCGGTGCGAGCGTTACCAACGGGGGCGAGCACGCTATGCCATGCGAGTTGAGGGCGGTATCGCGATCTACCGTGGTACCAACGACTTCGGCAGCTCGACTTAGGTGATTTCGAGGGTTCGCCTACAGCACTGGGGACAGCCGTAAGTCCGATTCGCGAGCTCGCTCGCGCTCAGCGGACGAAGAAGAACGCCAGCCCCAGCAGCGCGTACACCGCCAGCAGCAGCACTCCTTCGAACCAGGTAGTCTCCCCGTCCTGAGCGATCGCGTTCACGGCGAACGCGACCCCGGCGATCGCGATCAGCTCCAGCGGATTGGCGAAGACCAGGTTCATCGGCCGCCCCATCATCCAGGACACCAGGACCAGCAGCGGCGCGGTGAAGAGGGCGATCTGGATGCTCGAGCCGACCGCGATGGTCATCACCAGGTCCATCCGGTCCCGCCGGGCGAAGTAGACCGCGGCGAAGAACTCGGCGGCGTTGCCCACCAGCGGCAGCAGGATGACGCCCACGAAGAACGTGGTGAGCCCCAGCGCGCTCGCGGCCTTCTCCAGCGCGCCGGAGACCAGCTCGGCCTCGAGCGCGACCGCGGCGGTGGCCGCGCCCAGCACGGCAAGCGACCGCCAGAGCGGCCACTGCTCGCGCCCGGTGTCCGGCTCCTCGCCCCCGAAGATGTCGCGGTGCGTGACCAGGGTGTAGACCAGGTTCAACGCGTACGCCAGCAGAAGCACGACCGAGACGCAGAGGCTCAGCTGCTCGTCGAGCTGTCCCGCCGTGGATCCCGTCTGGAGCCGGCGCTCGGTGACGTCGAACAGCGCCGGCACCAGCAGCGCCACCACCGAGAGGATCATGAGGCTGGTGAGGAGACCGGCCCGCTCCCGCCCGAACTTCTGCCGCTCGCGCGACCAGCCGCCGACCAGGATCGCCAGGCCGAGGCCGAGCAGGCTGTTGCCGACGATGGAGCCGGTGATCGAGGCCTTCACCACCACGGCGGATCCCTTCGCCAGGATGAAGAGCGCCAGGATCAGCTCGGCGGCGTTGCCGAAGGTCACGTTGAGCAGGCCGCCGATCGCCGATCCCGCGGTGGCGGCGAGCTGCTCGGTGGCCCTGCGGATCCAGTCGGCCAGGGGGATGATGGCGATGCCGGCGAGCGCGAAGACCAGGACGGGGCTGGCGCCGAGCCGCGGGGCGAGCAGCGAGAGTGGGATCAGGGCCAGTGGGGCCAGGCGGAGGATCCGGGCGGTCATCCCGCACGGTACCTGGCCCCGGCGGGGTCTGCGGAGATCGGCGTCACGTCGGCGCGTGTCGTGGCGCGCGGGTGGGATCGCGGATCGGCGATCGCGCGGGGGGTGGGCGACCCTGCGGGCCACTGCAGTGCCCGCCCGCATGCCTGGAGTCGACTACTAAATCCGAGGTGGTGTGGCGGCGCACTGACGTGGCCCTTCGGGTCACCCACCCCCCGCGCGATCCCCGACCCACGGGTGCGCGCGAGAAGAAAAAGCCGGCGCGCGAGCAGCGATGGTCGGGGGCGGCGCGCCGGGGGTCACGCGCCGGCCGGACAGGCGACTCGGTACTTGCCACCGGACCCGGGACCCCCGCCCCGCGAGAGCAGCAAGTACCGATGCCCCGGCGGGCGCGTGACCCCCGGCGCGCCGCCCCATGCGCACCAGATCCAATGCGCTAGAACCCGGTCGGTCGCTCGTGCGCGACCCCGGACGCCCGCTCGAGCGCGACGCCGACCCGCCCGATGGTCCCGTCCTCGAACAACCGCCCGATCAGCGTGACGCCGTGCGGCACCCGCCTGGGCGGCGAGAACGTCGGCAACGGATGCGCGGGGTCCGGCGCCCAGTCGCTGCGCGCCTGGGTCACCTCCACGAATCCGGTCCTGAGCGTGAGCGACGGATGCCCGGTAAAGTTGGAGATCGTCAGCATCTCGTCCCGGAGCGACGGTACCAGCAGCAGGTCCACCTCGCCCATGATCCGCGCCATCTCCGAGGCGAAGCGGTGCCGCAGCCGGTCGGCCTGCACGAAGTCCACGGCGGAGAGGAAGCGCGACATCCGGAAGAAGTTGGGCCAGGCGTCGGGGACCTGCGCCTTCAGCTCGTCGTCGCGGTTGCTCAGCGTCAGCTCCTCGAACGATGCCGCCGCTTCGGCGAAGAGGATCGGCATCAGGCTGCTGTGAGGCCAGTCGGGCAGGGTCACCTCGACCGGCTCAAGGCCCAGCTTGCGCAGCGTCTCCAGCGCGGCGCGGTCGACGTCGGTCGCGGGGGGCTCCTGCATCCACTTGGGGAAGTAGCCGACCTTGAGGCCCGACACCGGCGCCGAGGCGTCGTAATCCAGCCGGCTCGGCAGGCTCGAGGGGTCGCCAGGGTCGGGGCCGCTGATCGCCTGCAGCACCAGCAGCGTGTCTTCGACTCCGCGCGTCATCGGGCCCAGCTTGTCGAGCGACCAGCAGAGCGTCATCGCTCCCGTGCGCGCGACCCGGCCGAAGGTGGGGCGGAGCCCGGTGATGCCGCAGCGCATCGCCGGCGACACGATGCTGCCGCCGGTCTCGCTGCCGATGGAGAAGGCGACCAGCGCCGCCGAGGTCGCGGCACCGGGGCCGGCGCTCGAGCCGCTGGAGCCCTCCTCGGGGAGCCAGGGGTTCATCGTCTGTCCGCCGAACCAGATGTCGTTGAGCGCGAGCGCGCCGAGGCTGAGCTTGGCGATGAGCACGGCCCCCGCGTCGTACAGCCGCCGCACCACGGCCGAGTCCGCCTTCGGCACCCGATCCCTGAACGGCTCGGCGCCCCAGGTCGTCGGGATGGCCTCGGTGTCGAGCAGGTCCTTCACGCCGAACGGAACGCCGTGCAGCGGCCCACGGTACTTGCCCGAGGCGATCTCCGCATCCGCCTGGCGAGCCTGCGTCAGCGCGTGGTCGCGGGTGAGGGTGATGATCGCCCGGAGCCGGCCGTCGAAGCGCGCGATGCGGTCGAGGTAGATGTTGGTGAGGCGCTCGGAGGTGAGTTGTCGCGACTCGATCCAACGGGAGAGCTGGGAGACCGGCGCGTAGGCGATCGAGGCATCGTCCCCCGGAAGCGGGCCGGGGTCGCCGGCGGTGCGCACGAAGCGATCCTGCCTCGGACCGGCCTCGGGCGCGACCAGCAGCGGGTTCCACCGCGTCGCCGGCACGACCGTGTCCGGCAGCTCGACCTTCCGCGGCCCGGTCCGCCGTTCCATCGATGACGCCAACGACCGGCGCCAGCTCCCCGCTGCCTGCGCCCGCTCGGCCGGGGTCATCGTCCACTGCACCAGCCGCTCGGCCTCCTCGAACGTGGCCGGCGTGACCTCGGGACCGACTCCGGGCGTGGTGCCGAAGGTGGGTGGGGCACCCGGCGTCGCGCCGCCGGGCCCGGGGGCCGGGGCTGGAGTGGTCGTGGTCTGCCCTTCGCTCACGCCCCCGCGGCAGGCGGCGATGACGGCGAGCAGACCGATGGGGACGTGCTCCACGAACTCACGGCGGCTGTGCATGCGGGGCTCCGGGCGCTGGGAGGGTGTGCGATCCGGTGTGGCTTCGAAAGGTAAGCGCGCGGGGTTGGATCGCGGATCGGGGCGCGAGGGATGAGATCGCGGATCGGGGATCGCGCGGGGGGCGGGCGACCCTGCGGGCCACTGCAGTGCCCGCCCGCATATCCGAGCCTGACTACCACATCCTGAGTGGTGTGGCGGCGCACTGACGCGGCCCTTCGGGTCACCCACCCCCCG
>DATEIR010000078.1:0-53801 GCA_035278885.1 Gemmatimonadales bacterium
CGCCCCTGCGCCCCTGCGCCCCTGCGCCTACTATTCCCCCATGCCCTACTCCCTCTCTCCCGACAAGCGCGCCGCCGCGCACCAGTTCGCTGCCGCGTTTCACCCGGGACAGCGGGTCTGCCTCATCACCCACGTCAATCCCGACGGTGACGGCCTCGGCAGTGAGGCCGGGCTCGCCCACCTGCTGCAGGAGCGCGGCGTGGATGTCGTGGTCACCAACCCTACGCCCACGCCGCCCCGGTTCGGCTTCCTCTTCGATGACCTCCCCCGGGTGGATCGCACTGCGGAGGCCGTGAAGGAGCTTCGTCGGGCCGACCTGATCGTCGTGCTCGACATCTCCGACCTCGGCCGGCTCGGCATGCTCTCCGAGACAGTGCGGACCCGCGGTGTGCCGGTGTCCTGCATCGACCATCACGTGAGTGCCGGGGAGCTGCCGCCCGGCGCGCGCTATATCGATTCCGAAGCGGCGGCGACCGGCGAGCTGGTCTTCGAGCTCGCCGTGGCCAACGATTGGCCGCTCGGCCAGCCCGCCGCGCGCGGGCTCTACGTCGCGATCCTTACCGATACCGGCGGCTTCCGCTTCAGCAACACCCGCCCCCGCACCCTTCGGATCGCCGCCGAGCTGCTGGAGGCCGGCGTCGATCCGGAGGAGATCTACCTCGAGGTCTACGCGAGGGCGCCCGAGGGTCGTCCACGCCTGTTCGCCGAGGCGCTGCAGACCCTGGTGGTCGAGCCGGACCTGGGGCTCGCCTGGGTCACCGTTCCTCCGGGCGCCATCGAGCGCCTCGGCGTGTCTTCCGACGACCTCGACGGCGTGGTCGAGTTTCCCCGCTCGATCGAGGGAGTCCGGATGGCGCTCCTCTTCCGCGAAGTGAGCCAGGGCCGGATCAAGGTGTCGCTCCGCTCGGTGGGGAGCGTGGACGTCGCGGCCTTTGCCAAACCGTTCGGCGGTGGCGGGCACACCAAGGCCGCGGGCCTGGCCCTCCATGGCTCGCTGGCCGAGGTCCAGGCGACGGTCCTCGCCGCCGCGCGCGACTATCTTAGCGGCAACGGCGGCTCCGCCCGGCACGGTTGACCGGATTTCCGCTGGTTCTATATTGCCGACTTAGGTAGTAGGAATTAGCCATCCGGTGGGCCATGGACCTCATCGACCGCATCGAGAAAACGCTCGACACGCTCCGCCCCTACATCGCCTCGCACCGCGGCATGGTCGAGGTCGTCGACTTCGACGAGGGCGAGGGGCTCCTCCTGCTCCGGCTGGGAGGCAGCTGCCATGGCTGCGCGGCCAGCACCGTGACGCTCAGGCAGGGCATCGAGACCCGGCTCAGGGAGCTGGTGCCGGAGGTCAAGCACGTGGAGGCCGTCTGATGGCGGAGTCGCTCGACGCAAAGGTGCTCGCGGCCCTGGCCGCCATCAGGAACCCCCGGCTCGACAACGACCTGCTCTCCGCCGGGATGATCCGGGATCTGTCCGTTACCAGCGATGGCGGCGTCACCTTCACGTTCCTGCTGGCCCCCGACGACCCTGCTACGCTGGTGCGCCAGGCCCGCGCGGCGGTGCAGGCCATCGAGGGCGTGCGCCGCGAGGCGGTGAAGATCAACGTGACCAATCCGGCCGGGCCCGCCAAGGTCACGCACGGCCCTCCGTCCGGCGGACCCGCGGCCGCCGCTCCCCAGGTGCCCGCTCCCCCCGAGCAGCCCAACCTCGGCAAGATCATCGCGATCTCCTCGGGAAAGGGCGGGGTGGGGAAATCCACGGTCGCCGCCAATCTCGCCGTGGCGCTGGCGCGCGCCGGTTTCAGCGTCGGCGTCATGGACGCCGACGTCTACGGACCCAACATCCCGCGGATGTTCGGCGCCTTCGACCGTCCCGCCGTCCTGGCCGGGCGGATCCAGCCGCTCGAGGCCTATGGCGTCCGCTTCATGTCGCTGGGCCTTCTGGTCGAGCGGGACGCGCCCGCCATCTGGCGGGGGCCGATCATCATGAAGGTGGTGCAGCAGTTCCTGCGTGACGTGGAATGGGGCCGCCTGGACTACTTCATCGTGGACCTCCCTCCCGGCACCGGCGACGCGCAGCTCTCGCTGGTTCAGGCGACCCAGGTGGCCGGCGCGGTCATCGTCACCACCCCGCAGGAAGTCGCCGTGGGCGACGCCCTCCGTGGTGCCCGCATGTTCGAGCGGGTGGGCGTGCCGGTCTTCGGCATCGTCGAGAACATGGCCGGATTCGTCGATCCGGATACCGGACGACGCTTCGACTTCTTCGGCACCGGCGGTGGCGGTCGCCTCGCCGAGGAGCTCGGGGTGCCGCTGCTCGGCAGCATCCCCCTGCAGCCCGGCCTGGCCGAGCTGGCCGATGAGGGCCGCCCCATCGTGGACGCCGAGCCCGAAAGTCCGGCCGCGGTGGCGCTCCGCGCCGTAGTGGAGGAGCTGCGCCGCAAGACGGCCGGCCGCACGATGGCGCTGCCGATCCTGCGCGGGTGAACCGCCCGCTCATCACCCTCCTCACCGATTTCGGCACCGCCGATTCCTACGTCGCCGAAATGAAGGCGGTGCTCCTCGGCGCCGTCCCGCAGGCGACGCTGGTGGATCTGACCCACGCCGTCCCCCCCGGCGACCTGCGCGCGGCCGCCTACCTGCTCGGCCGCACCTGGCACCGGTTTCCCGCCGGCACCGTCCACCTTGCCGTGGTAGACCCTGGTGTCGGCACTGCCCGCGCGGCGCTGGCCTTCGCGACCGGCGGGCACTGGTTCGTCGGGCCCGACAACGGGCTCTTCACTCCCGTCTTGCGGGATGCCGCGGTCGAGATCGTCACCCTCCCCATCCCGACGGCGGCAGCGCCCACCTTTCACGGCCGAGACCTCTTCGCGCCCGCGGCGGCCGCGCTCGCCGGCGGCACACCGCTGGAGATCCTGGGAGAGCCGTTCCGGGGCATCCCGCACCGGCTGAGCTATCGGGAGCCGCACTACGAGGGGAAGTCCGTGGTGGGTGAGGTGGTCTACGTGGACCGATTCGGCACGCTGGTCACCAGCCTGACGATCGAGACGGTGCCCGAGTATGCGGTGATCGAGGTCGAGGGGCTCGAGATCGGTCCCCTGCGCCGGACCTTCGGCGACGTTCCGACCGGCGGCCTGCTGGCCTATCTGGGTTCGGGTGGACAGGTGGAGATCGCGGTGCGCGACGGCTCCGCGGCCCGGCGCCTGGGACTCGGCGTGGGTGGGCGGATCAGGGCGCGGCTGGGCTGAGCTTCTTCCGCAGGAGCTGCACCGCCGCCCGGAGGAACGCGAAGAGCTGCCAGATCACGAAGACTGCGACGATCACCAGCACCACGACCAGGCACGCCGTGAGCACCGGATGCTGGGCCGCCATCCAGGTGAGGAAGACCACCAGCCCATCCTCCAGCACGCTGAGCGTCCAGTTCGACACCGGCTCCGGTGTCACGTTGACCGCCGCCCGGGTGCTGGCCTTGGCGCCGTGGGAGGTGAGGGCCACGCTCCCCGCCAGCAGCGCCGCCGCCAGTTTCCATTGTTCAGGGAACCCCTCGCCGGTGAATGCGGTGTAGGAGAGGAATGCCGCGGCCGGCGGGCGGATGAAGGTGTGGATCCCGTCCCAGGCGGTGTCCACGTAGGGGATCTTGTCGGCCACGAACTCCACCACGAAGAGCGCGAGGGCGATGCCGAGCACCAGCGGGTGCGCGAGCACCTGGAGCTGCGGCGGCAGCTCCACGATCCCGAAGCGCTGAAACAGCCCCGCCGCCGCGATCGTGGCGTAGAGATTGAGCCCCGAGGCGAATGAGGTGCCGAGGGCGAAGCCGAGGGTTTCGAGGGGGGACATGGGAGGAATGTAGGGAGGGGAAAAGCGAAAGGCGAAGGGCGAAGGAGGCGCGCACGAGGAGATGGACGCATGCCCTTCGCCCTTCGCCCTTCGCTTCCTACTCTCCCTCCCGCCCCCCATCCAGCCACTCCACCCTCACCCCGCCCACCGCCGCCGTCACCTCGAGGTCGAGCGTCCGCTCGGCGCGGCCGTACCCCGGTGTCGTGAACGTGTTCCCCTGGCGGACCATGCCGGCCGGGTCGAAGCTGGAGAGGAACTTGTCCATTGTGACCCGCACGCCGAGCCGCCGGGGCAGCCGGAGCGTCAGCTGGCCCATCGCCATGCGGACGTTCACCTGCGTGCTCGAGGTCCACGCGCCGCCGAAGTCGAGCGTCACCGACCCCACGCCCCCTTCGACCACTATCCGGTCACACCGGCTGTTCCCCAGGTCCACCACCGACAGCTCGGCCGCGCCGGAGGTGAGCTCGGCCGAACGGCAGCGCGTCGTGTTGGGGCGGGAGAAGCGGACCACCGAGCGGCTGGCGCCGGTCTGCAGGTCGAGCGACGCGAGGCGCAGCCCGCCCAGCTCGAGATCGGCGTCCACCGCTCCCAGGTCGACCGCGAGGTCGAGCTCGGTGCTCGGGGAGAAGGCAATGTTGGCCGATTGCTGCAGCTGGTCGCGGGAGACTACCCGCACGCCCCCGGTGCCGCCGCGCCGGAGTCCGAGCGAGACGGCGCTCTGCGCCGCATCGTAGTCGCTGATCGGAGCGAAGCGATCGCCGTCGAAGGCGAGATCCATCCGATAGAGCTCGTTGGGGCGGCCGGGGGCCACCCGCAGCGAGCCCGCCGCGTACTCCAGCGAGGCGCGCAGCCGGGTCTCTCCGTGCAGCTGGCGGAAGGTGGTGAACGGCCGCATCTCCTGCGCCGCCGCGGCGCCCGTCTGGAGACCCAGCGCGAGCGCCAGGAGGACCACGCGCCGCATCAGAGTCCCCGGGTCGGGGTCCGCGTTCCGCCGGGGCGGCGGGCGGCCGGCACGCCGAACTGCGGCGTGGCCCAGAGGTACTCGTCGGTGAGCGCTTCGGGCGGGATCAGCCGGCCGGCGAAGTTCTCCCGGATCCCGGCCCGGCTGAGCAGCGCCGCGCCGAAACCGGTCGTGGCGAGCAGCCAGGTCACCAGGATCGCGGCGCCCCGGATGAGATCCCCCGCGACCGGCACCCAGCCGAACACCGCCCAGGCCAGCCAGAGCGCGGCCAGCGAGCCCAGGCCCACGGTCAGATAGCGATAGCTGTTGGGCGATCCCAGCACCGCGCCGAGCGCCAGGCGGCGCCGGATGTAGGTCTCGCCCATCCCGTGCGCGACGGCGAGGAACCCGCCCAGCACGCCGACCACGACCAGCAGCCCGTATACCACGACCGCGAAGGGGAGGAGCAGAATGCCGGCCACGCTCAGGACCAAGCCCACGACCAGCATGCCGAACGTCGGCAGCAGGAGGATCTGTCCCAGCAGCCCGGTCGAGAACGCCCGGCCGAACGAGTGGGTCACCGTATCCGAGACCACCTCGAGATTCGGCCGGCCGAAGGTCACCAGGCCGAAGCCGAGCGCGGCCAGCGTGAGGAACACCCCGATCACGCCGGCGAGCCGCCGAAAGACGGTCTCCAAGGCGCTCGGGGGCGGCTCGGCGGCCGCGGCCGGCTGGGCGAAGATCGTGGTCGAGCGGAGGGTGCGACTCTCGCCGCCGATCTCGCCCCCCAGATCGCGTACCTCGCCGCCCAGCGCCAGGATGTCGCCGGTGACGACGGCACCGGGGTGGACGATCACGTCCCCGTCCACCGTCACCAGGTTGCCCAGCAGCCGGCCGTAGATATCCGCGTCGCCCTGGACCACCAGCAGCGGGCCGGTGACGCTCTCGGTGGAGCCCACGCTGAAGTCGCCCAGGCGGGCGGAGCCGCCGGGAATGGTGAGCCGGATCGGACCGGTCTTGGGCGTGAGCGCGGGCTTGAGCCGGGCCTCGAGCGCGGTGGGCTGGCTCAGATCGCTGAGGTCCACCGCGGGGCCGCCCTCGGGAGCCTGCTGGATCGCCTGGGGCTCGGGGTGGGCGGCGCGGCGGTCGTCACCGCTCTGGGCGACGAGATCCCAGAAGTTGCGCACCAGTGCCGCGGCATTGGCGGCGGTGGGGGACGAGCTCGGACTCGCGGCGGCCGTCGTCGGGAGTGCCGCTCCCAGCAGGAGCAGCGCGGTGACTCCGCTACGCGCTCGCATGCGCCACCTGCTGCGTGGGCAGCGCCAGGAGGCGGCGAAGGGCGAAGACCCCGGCCAGGTAAGCAGCGGCCGCGAGCGCCGAAGCGGCCGCGACCCGTCCCGGCGAATCGAACGCCGAGCGGACCGCCCCGTACCAGGGCTGCTCGATGAAGTTGGAGGCCACCCCCTGGATCGCGAGCCACCCCGCTTGACCGGCCTGGGTCAGCAGCCATCCGCCGATCGAGACCAGCGTGGCCTGGTGCGCGAGCGTCCAGATGACGCTGCCCGCCATCGAGGCCACCAGCAGCACCGCGACCGACGCGGCGATGGCCATCGAGCGCCGGGTCGCGAGGAACCGGCGACGGGCCGGTTGCATGGAGGGGATGGTGATGGGCCGAGGCACCGCGACGTGACGCATGACCCGGTCGCCCAGGTCCGGCGCCGGCGCGAGGAGCTGCAGGGTGGCGAGTTGCTCGTCCAAGGCCCGCTCGGCGTCCGCCCGGGCCTGGCACTCGAGACAAAGCTCGAGATGGTGCGCGCGGTCGGGATCGAGCCCGGCGCTCAGCCAGGCGTCGAATTCATCGGGGGTCAGGTGCGGGCCGAAACCGGCGGTCATAAGTGGACCCTCCTACGGCCAGGGTACGGGGAATGTTTCATTCTTTCAAGTGTGCCAGCGCCACACGCAGCTCGTTGCGGGCGCGATGGATGTAGGTCTTTACGGTGCCCAGCGGCAGGTCCAGGATCTCGGCGATCTCCTCGTAGGCCCGGCCCTCCACGTGGCGGAGCAGGATGCAGGAGCGGTACTCCGGCCGGAGCCGGCCGATGGCCTCCTCGATCTCGCTCCCCAGCTCCTTGGCCTCGACGGTGTCGAGCGGGGACTCCTGCCGGGCCCCGATCTGGAGCGCGGTGGCCTGCATCGCCTCCGGCGTCTCCGCGTGGGGAGATCCGTCCAGCGACAGGGTATCGAGCTCGCGGCGGCGCAGGTGATCGATGGCCGCGTTGTTGGCGATCTTGAAGATCCAGGACGAGAACTTGAATTCGGGCCGGTACGACTCGATGGCGTTGAGCGCCTTGATGAAGGTCTCTTGAGACAAATCCTCGGCCAGCTCCCGGTCGCGCACCATCCGGAACAGCAGGGCGAACACCGGACGCTCGTACCGGCGAATCAGCTCCCGGTAGGCCGCTTCGCGGCCCGAACGGGCGAGCAGCACGACTTCCTGATCGGTGAGTCGCGCCCACTCGGGCGCGTCAGTCACTCGGGGATCGCCTTGCCAAGGATCTCGTCCCAGCACTACATTCTGCGGCTATGTTAGCCTCGGAGCGTGAGTTACCGGTCTCCGGCGGTCCCGGGAAGCGGGCCTATGTGCGGGAGATGTTCACCGCCATCGCGCCGACCTACGATCGCCTGAACCGAATCATCAGCCTCCGCTTCGACCAGCGCTGGCGGCGGTACGCGGTGCGGCGGTTGGGTTGGGAGCGCCGCCCGGCTGGAACCTATCTGGATCTCTGCGCCGGCACCCTGGACTTCGGCGCGACGCTGGTCCGGCAACCGGGTTTCGCGGGGCGCGTGGTGGGCGCGGATTTCGTGCCCGCGATGCTCCGCCTCGGCCGAGCGAAATCATCCCGGATCGTTCCGGTGACGGCGGACGCGCTCGACCTGCCGTTTCCCGATGCCAGCTTCGACGGCGCGATGGTCGGCTGGGGGGTGCGCAACCTGGCCGATCTCGATGCCGGCCTGGCCGAGGCGGCCCGGGTGCTCAGGCCCGGCGCCCGCCTCGTCGTGCTGGAGATGACGCTCCCACCCAACCCACAACTGCGTGCGTTGTACCAGGTGTATTTTCGGCGAGTGTTGCCGCGTGTCGGCCGCCTGATTTCGAAACATACGACCGCCTATACCTGGTTACCAGAGTCCACCCAGGCGTTTCCGCCGCCCGCCGAGCTCGCCCGGCGACTCTCGAACAACGGGTTCACCGACGTGCAGTGGCGGCTGTTCTTCGGCGGGGTGTGTGCGCTGCACGTCGGGACCAGGAGCTGACGACCACCTTGGCCCTCTCCAACCTCCGCGATTTTCTTGCCGCCATCGATCGCATCGGCGAGCTGGTGCGCGTGTCCCATCCGGTCCGCGCCCGTCTCGAGGTCGCCGAGATTGCCGACCGGTGCATGAAGAGTCCCGGCGGCGGCCCGGCGCTCCTGTTCGAGCACGTCCTGCTGGAGGACGGGCGCCGGAGTCCGCATCCGGTCGCCATCAACCTCTACGGCTCGCTCCGGCGGATGTGTCTCGCGCTCGACGTGGCCGACCTCGACGCGATCGGCGGCCGCATCTCCGAGCTGCTGAATCTGAAGGTGCCCGAGGGGCTCTTCGGCAAGCTCGCCATGCTGCCGAAGCTGGCGGAGATGGGCAAGTTCCCGCCCAAGGTGCGGAGCGGGCGCGCGCCCTGCCACGAGGTGGTGCTCCGCGGCGACGCCGTCAACCTCGACCAGATCCCGTTCCTCACGACCTGGCCCGGCGACGGCGGCCGCTACATCACGCTTCCCATGGTGATCACCACCGATCCGGCCCGGGGCATCCGCAACGTCGGCATGTATCGGGTCCAGGTGCTGGGGCGGAACACGCTGGCGATGCATTGGCAGCGGCACAAGGTCGGCGCGGCGCACTGGCGCGATATGGCGGCCCGGGGCGAGCGCATGCCGGTCGCCATCGCGCTCGGCGGCGATCCGGCGAGCATCTACGCCGGCTCCGCCCCGCTGCCGCCGACCATCGACGAGTTCCTCTTCGCCGGCTTCCTCCGGCGCGAGCCGGTCGAGCTGGTGCGGGCGGTGACCTGCGATCTCGAGGTCCCGGCCGAGGCGGAGATCGTGCTGGAGGGCTACATCGATCCCGCCGAGGCGCTGGTGCTCGAGGGTCCCTTCGGTGACCATACCGGCTTCTATTCCCTCGCCGACTACTATCCCCAGGTGCACGTCACCGCGCTCACGGCCCGACGCGACCCGATCTATCCGGCGACGCTGGTGGGCCGGCCGCCGATGGAGGACTTCTACCTGGGGCACGCGACCGAGCGGATCTTCCTCCCTCTGCTCAAGCTCACCGTTCCCGAGATCGTGGACTACCACATGCCCGCCGCGGGCATCTTCCACAACCTGGTCTTCGTCTCGATCGACAAGCAGTATCCGGGGCAGGCGTACAAGGTGATGAACGCGCTCTGGGGCCAGGGCCTCATGTCGCTGGCCAAGGTGCTCGTCGTGGTGGACAAGGAGGTCGACGTCCGCGACCTCGACGAGGCGCTGTGGGTCGCGCTCAACAACATCGACCCCGAGCGCGACGTGCGCTTCACCATGGGGCCGGTGGACGTGCTCGACCACGCCAGCCGGGCCTTCACCTTCGGCAGCAAGATGGGGATCGACGCGACCCGGAAGTGGAAGGAAGAAGGATTCGACCGCCCCTGGCCCGACCTGATCACCATGGACCAGGAGACGAAGCAGCGGGTCGATCAGATGTGGGACCAGCTGGGCATTCGACTCCGCCCGCGCGAAGGTGGGCCGGCATGAGCGACGCGTCCGACCGTCCGTCCCCCGAAGGCCAGACCTTCCGCGGCGAGTCGCTCGCGGTGCGCTACGTCAATTTCGTGCGCCTGCCGCACACGGTGTTCGCGCTGCCCTTCGCCCTGCTGGGCGTGCTGGCCGCCTCGCGCCGGGTGCCGGTGACGCTGCGAGAGCTCGTCCTGGTGATCGTGGCCTTCACCGCCGCGCGCTGGGCGGCGATGGGGTTCAATCGGATCGCCGACCGCGCCTTCGATGCCCGGAACCCGCGCACCCGGAATCGCGAGCTGCCCCGCGGCGCGCTCACGCTGACGCAGGCGTGGCTCTCCGTGCTGCTCGCGGCCGCCGCGTTCGTGGCCGCGGCGGCGCTGCTCAATCCCCTCTGCCTGGCGCTCAGTCCCGTGGCGCTCGCCTGGGTGCTCGGGTACAGTCTGTCCAAGCGATTCACCTGGTGGCCCCATCTCTGGCTCGGCCTGGGGCTCGCGATCGCGCCGGTCGGCGGGTATCTCGCGGTCGTGGGGCGCTGGAGCGAGCCGGTCTGGACGCTGCTCGCGATCACCGTGGCGGTGGCGACCTGGGTCGCCGGGTTCGACATCTTCTACGCCCTGCCCGACGAGGGGTTCGATCGCGCCGAGGGACTGCGGAGCGCCGTGGTCCGCCTGGGTGAGCGGCGGGCGATCCTGCTGGCCAAGCTGCTCCACGGGGTCACGGTGCCCGCGCTGGCGCTCTTCGGCTGGGGGGCGGGTTTCGGCTCGTGGTACTACCTCGGTGTTCTGGCCGCGGCGGCGATCCTGGCGTACGAGCACCGGTTGGTGCGCCCGGGCGACCTCTCCCGCCTCGACGCCGCGTTCTTCACCATGAACGGCGTGATGAGCCTGACCGTGTTCGGCTTCGCGCTGGTGGACCGCCTCGGGTGAGCCGCCTCCCGGTCGTCCTCGCGATCACCGGGGCTTCCGGCGCGGCGTACGGCGTCCGGCTGCTCGAGGTGCTCGCCCGCCACGAGGTTCCGGTATGGCTGATCGCGAGCTCGCACGGGGTCCGGCTGCTGCGCGAGGAGTGCGGGATCGAGAGCCTCGATGCGCTGCGCCAGGCTGCCGGTGCAGCCGGCCCGGGTATCCGCGTCTTTCCTGATGGGGATCGGGGCGCGCTCCCGGCGTCGGGATCCCAGCGCACGGCAGGCATGGTGATCTGTCCCTGCTCGATGGGGACTGTCGCCGCGGTGGCGGCCGGCACCAGCCGCTCCCTGGTGGAGCGGGCCGCGGACGTGACGCTCAAAGAGCGGCGGCGATTGATTCTGGTCCCCCGGGAGACCCCGCTCTCGCTGGTCCACCTGCGCAATCTCGTGGCGGTCGCCGAGGCGGGAGCCACGGTGATTCCGGCGGCGCCGGGGTTCTACCACCGGCCCACCCGGGTGGAGCAGCTGGTGGACTTCATCGTGCAGCGGGTGGTCGACCAGCTCGATCTCGCCGTCGAGATCGCGCCACGCTGGACTGGAGGGACGGGATGAGACGCGCGCTGGTGCCGCTGCTGCTGCTCCTGGCGGCCTGCGGTGGCGATGACGGAGGACCCTCGGCGCCGGTGGACCAGGGCAGCCCGCCCGAGGCCGGCTGCAGCCAGGGGACCCTGGCGAGCGGCGCGTTGGCGCTCATCTGCTTCCCGGAAACCTGGAACGGCAAGCTCGTCATCTACGCCCACGGCTACGTGGAGCCTTCGGCGCCCGTGGCGCTTCCCGCGGACGAGGTCGGCGGGATCAGCATCTCCAACGCCGTCACCGGCTATGGCTACGCGTACGCCACCACGAGCTACCGGGCCAACGGCCTGGTCGTCCTGCCGGCGATCGAGGATGTGACCCAGCTGGTCCAGGGCGTCCGGGATCGAGTCAAGCCCGATCCGACCGCCACGCTCCTGGTCGGGTTCTCCGAGGGCGGCCTCGTCGCCGCCCTCACCCTGGAGCGCCATCCCGAGCTGATCGACGGCGCCCTCGCCGCCTGCGGCCCGATCGGCGATTTCAGCCGGCAGATCGACTACTTCGGCGATGCCCGGGTGCTCTTCGACTACTTCTTCCCGGGCGTCCTGCCCGGCACCGCGGTCGACATTCCGCCCGAGCTGCGCTCCGGCTGGACCAACGGCTACGAGCCCGCCGTCGTCGCGGCGCTCACGAATAATCCCGCGCGCGCGGCCGAGCTCGCCGCGGTCGCGGGCATTCCCGTGCCGGGCGGCGCGGTTGCCGCGGCCGAAACGATCGCGCAGGTCCTCTGGTACAACGTCTTCGCCACCGATGACGCGCAGGAGCGCCTCGGCGGGCAGCCCTATGCCAACGTCGATCGCCAGTACGCCGGCTCCTCCGACGACGCGGCGCTGAACGCCGGGGTGACCCGCTACACGGCCGACGCGTCGGCGCGCGCGGCGCTGGGCCGGTACGACGCGACCGGCGACCTGCCCGGCCCGGTGGTCACGCTGCACACCACCGGGGATCCGGAGGTGCCCTTCTTCCACGAGGCACTCTATCACGACAAGGTGAACGCGGCCGGACGGCTGGACCGCCTGGAACAGCGCTCGGTCGACCGCCTCGGTCATTGTACGTTCACCGCGCCGGAGCTGTTCGACGCCTTCCTGGCGCTCGCGGGGCCCTGATGCGCCTGGGCGTGATCGCGGACACCCACGGGCTCCTGCGTCCCGAGGTCTTCGAAGTGTTCAGCAAGGTGGACCACATCCTCCACGCCGGCGACGTCGGGCCGGCGGCGCTCCTGACCGAGCTCGAGGCCATCGCGCCACTCACGGCGGTGTACGGCAACACCGACGGCTTCGAGCTCCGCGATCGTCTCCCCCAGGTGGCCACCGTGGAGCTGGACGGGTTCCAGGTCGTCGTCACCCACGGCGATCAGTTCGGCAGCCCGACACCGGAGCGGGTGCAGGCCGCCTTTCCCACGGCCGAGATCATCGTCTTCGGGCACACGCACCGACCGGTGCTCACGTTGGTGGATACCGTCGTGACGGTGATGAACCCCGGCGGTGCAGGACACCGGCGCTTCAACCTCCCTCCTTCGGTCGGCATCCTGGAGCTGGAGCCCGGCATCCCCCCTCGCGGACGCCTGGTGCCGCTGCTGCCGCTCGACCCGGCGTGATCGTCGCCCTTCTCCTCGCCGCATCGCTCCAGTATGGGGACACCGTCCACGTGCCTCGGATCGACAGCATCCCCGGCGTGCGCGACAGCATCACCATCGGTCGTCCGACGGTCGTCATCCGCACCGGCCAGGGCCTCGCCTCGGTCTGGCTGGCGCGACGGCGGGATACGATCGAGCTCTATGCCGCCATTCCCGACACGACGGTGGACTGGAGCGACGACTTCGTGATCAGCCTGAGCACGGGCGGCGAGCGGGAAGAAACGCCGGGGCACGAGGAGTTCCAGTGGTACTTCCGGCGGGTGCTCGACAGCAGCGTGGTGTACCGCGGCCGCAACGGGCGCTGGGAGGCGCCCCAAGGTGATCCTGACTGGCGGTTGGGTGCCGAGCGTGCGGGCGGCGGCTGGACCGTTACGTCGGGCAGCTCGCCGGCTGGCTGGTGGCTCCGGCTACGGCTGGAGCCCGGATGGCTGGACGGGCAGGAGGGAACCCTGCCCGCGATCGCCTTCCGCGTCTACGACAACGGGCCGCAGGGATGGTACGCCTGGCCCGAGGCGCGGGCCGGCACCCAGCCCGTGAGCGTGGAACGCACGCCCACCCGCTGGGTGCCGGTCACGCTGCGCTAACCTCACAGACCCAGGCGGAGCCCGGCGCTCACCGTCCAGTTGTGCGCGGTCGGGCTGTCCACGTTCAGGTTGGTCGCTTCCCGCGCGTCGAACTTCCCGATGTAGTCCTTGACCATGAGCTGCAGTCCCAGCCTCGGCGCCAGGCCCAGGTCTACGCCGCCGCCCACGTTGTAGGCGAAATCCGTCGAGTGCGTCGCAGCCGGGGCGACCCGCACCTCCTGCCGCATCGCGCCCGCGCCAGCCTGGATGAAGGGCGAGAACCCGCCGATGAGCCCACCGAGCGGCAGGTGCAGCCGAAGCCCCGCGTCGTACATGAGGGCCGAGCTTTCCCCGACCGACAGCCCGCCGATGACCGGAGCCCCGAGCTCGAGATCCGACTTGGCGTACGCCACGTTGCCGACCAGCGCGAGCCCCGGCACCAGTCCGAGCTGGAGCTCCGCGCCGTAGACCGGCGCCCCGCTCGCGTGCACGTTGGTGCCGAAGGGGCCGTCCATCATTCTGCCGAACTTCATGTAACCCGCATAGGGGGTGATACCGAGGGATTGAGCCGCGAGCGGCGCCTTGGGCGCCGCGGCGAGGAGCAGGCCGGCCATGGCGCCGGCGGAGAGCGATCGAAGCATTCCAGACCTCCCGTTGATGATTGGCAACCGAAGCCGGCGGCCGAGGCCCGGGAGGAAAGCAGGTCTGGTGCCACGATCTGCATCTGTATAAGTCCATGTACCGGCGTAATTTGTGCCAGGTCAACGGCAGGGGTTTGGTGTCGAGCGTCACCTGGAGAGGACGGTGGAGTGAGTCGCTAGTTGAGGCTCCGTTCTGCCTTCGTGGTAAAACCGGCCGCACGATGCCGGCCAGGCAGACCGATGCGGGCCGATCAGCCCGGTCGCGCGCTAGTTCCAGCTCTCGAGCCCGGTCGTGCGCCGGAGCGCGTCGGGATGCGCCCGGAACCAGGCCATGAGCAGCAGGATCTCGTCGATCCCATCGAGCGGCAACGGCGCTGAGGGAGGGGCCGGCTTGGCCAGCTCGGCCGCGACCACGGCGCGGAAGGCCTCGCGCTCGATCGGCGTGGTCGGGTTGGGCGCCGTGGCTCGGACCAACCCCTGCCGGACCAGGTACACCCGGTCGTCGCCGAAGTCGCCCGGGTCACGGTAGACGAAGGTCAGCAGGTCCACCGCGGTCCGGGCCCGGCTGGTCGCCGCGAGCAGCCATTCGAGCTGCTCGAACTTTTCCCGCCAGCGCGCGGCTGCCTCGAAGCGGGCGTCCGTCGCGGCCTCCTGCATGGCGGCGATCACCCGGTCGATCGGCTGGATGGTACGACCCTCGAGGAAGGCGGCGGCGGTCTCGACCTTCCGCCGGTACTCCCATTCCGACACGAAGCCGGCGCACGGCCCGCTGCAGAAGCCGAACTCATGCCGCATGCACGCGGCCTGACCCGGTCGGTCGAAGAGGTCGCCCTGACCCGCGAACACTACCGGCATCGTGGCCGCGCAGTCGCGAAGCCCCAGGAGGTCGTTGAGCGTGCGCACCGCCTCCAGGGTGCGGCCGAGGCTTCGGAACGGGCCGTAACAGAGAACGTCGTCCCGCGCCACGGTACCGCCCGCCGTCACCCGGGGGGCCGGCCCGCTCGAGACTTTGATGAATACCGCCCGGCGGGTGAAGTTGCCCCGGTGGTTGAAGTAGGGCCGGTACCGGCGGATCTGGCGCAGCTCGCTCAGGTACGCCGCGAACTCGCTGGGCACGTACTCCCAGCCGATGTCGCTCGCCGCGTACAGGATCCTGGCGGCCTTGTCGTCGGGGTATTCGGCGCGAAAGTAGGTGAGGAGGCGGGTGCGGAGACGCTTGGCCTTGCCGACGTAGATCACACGCCCGCTCGCGTCCGTCATCCGGTAGACTGCCGGACGGTTCTCCGCCAGCGCGCGCACCCGCTCGCGCAGCTGGCCGAGGTCGGTCGAGGGAATCGGCGCGACTCGCTGACGGGTGCGGCTCACGACTGGCACCGGTGGCAGAAGACGGTGATCCGCGCGTCGATCGCGTGGGTGCCGGTGAGCCGGGTGCCGCATCGCCGGCACGCCTCGCCCTCGCGTCCATACACGAACAGCTCGAGCTGGAAGTTGCCCGGCTCGCCGGTGCCGGTGCGGTAGTCCCGGAAGGTCGTTCCGCTCGAGGCGATCGCCTGGTCCAGGATGCGGCGGATCTCCCGGTGCAGCCGGACGTGCTGGTCCGGCGTGAGGCGCCGCGCGGGCTTGGACGGATCGATCCCCGCGGCGAACAGCGCCTCGTTGGCGTAGATGTTCCCCACGCCGGCGAGCGCCTTCTGATCCATGATCACCTTCTTGATTGCCTGGCGAGAGCGGCGGAGCGCGACTCCGAGCTGTGCGGCGGTGAACGTGTCGTCCAACGGCTCGGGGCCGATCGCCTCCGAGTAGCGGGCCCACTGCCGGTCATCCAGCAGGAGCAGCGTGCCGAGGCGGCGCACATCGCGGTAGACCAGCTCCCGGCCGTTGTCGAGCTCCGCACGCAGCACCGCGTACCTGGCGTCCTCACCGGTCACCGGCCGTCGGTGCACCACCAGCGACCCGGTCATGCCGGGCTGCACGATGAGCCGGAATCCGTCGAGCACGATCACCGCGTGCTTGGCCCGGCGAGTGACGTCCCGGATCGTCGCGCCCTGGAGTCGCCGGAGCAGCCGGCGCCGGCTCACCCCGCGGAGCACGTCGTCGTGGCTGAGCGCCGCCCGGACAATACGGCGGCCAAGCAGGGCGGGTCGGATGTCGCGGACGATGGTTTCGACTTCGGGCAGCTCGGGCATTGCGGCGGAAATCTATCACACCTGCGTCAGCGGCCGGCGGGTGCCTCCGCCCGGGCGGCCTCGCGCCACCCGATGTCTCGGCGCCAGACCTTCCCCTCGAATTCGATCGCCGCGGCGGCTTCCCGGCTTCGGCGCTGGGCCTCGGCGAAGCCGGGAGCGACGGCCGTGATCGTGAGGACCCGGCCGCCGCCGGCCCGCAGCACGCCGCCCTGGTCGCGGGTCGTCCCCGCGTGGAAGACGGTGACGCCTTCGGGAAGGCGGTCGGGTATCGTGATTGCGGCGCCCTTCCGCGGCGCGTCGGGATAGCCTGCCGCGGCGAGCACGGTGGTGACGGCGGAGTCGGGCCGAAGCTGCAATGGAAGAGGTGGTCCGCCGTCCGCCACGCTCTGGAGGCAGGCGGTGAGTTCACCCGCCACCAGCGGCAGGACGACCTGGGCCTCGGGATCGCCCAGGCGGCAGTTGAACTCCACCACCCAGGGCGACCCGTCGGGAGCGATCATGAGCCCCGCGTAGAGTACTCCGCTGAACGGGGTCCCGCGCCGGCGCATCTCCGCCAGCGTCGGTGCCAGCACCTCGCGCCGAATCCGCTCCAGCAGCGCCGGCGTGGCGATCGCCACCGGACTGTAGGCGCCCATCCCGCCGGTGTTGGGGCCGGCGTCGCCCTCGAGCAACCGCTTATGGTCCTGCGCCACCGGGAGCAGCTCCACCTGGCGACCGTCGGTGAGCGCGAGGACCGAGATCTCCTCGCCCTGGAGGAAAGACTCGATCACCACCGTGCGTCCGGCATCTCCCATCGTGCCGCCGGCCAGCATGCCCCGCAGCACCTCGGCGGCCTCCGCCCGCGTGGCACACACCACGGCGCCTTTGCCGGCGGCGAGCCCGGACGCCTTCACCACCAGCGGCTCGGCGTGCCGGGCGACGTAGTCCAGCGCGGGTTGGAGGTCCTGGAAGGCGCGGCTCTCGGCCGTGGGGACACCCGCGGTCCGCATGACGTCCTTGGCGAACGCCTTGCTGGCCTCGATCTGCGCCGCCGCCGCGTTCGGTCCGAACACCGCGCGCCCCTCGGCCCGGAGCCGGTCGGCCAGCCCGCGCGCGAGCGGGACCTCCGGGCCGACCACGGTGAGATCGATCCCGTGCATGTCGGCGGCGTCGGCCAGTCGGTCGAGGTCGTCGGCGGGAATGGCGAGGTTGGTCGCGACTTCGGCGGTGCCCGGATTCCCCGGGGCGCAGTAGAGGTCCGCGCCCGGGTTCTCCCGGCGGAGCGCCCAGCAGAGCGCATGCTCGCGGCCGCCGCCGCCGACGACCAGGAGCCTCACGACTTCTGCGCGTTGCGGAACGCTTCGCGCGCCCGGTCGGCGGCGCGCCGGGCGGCCTCGGCGACCTGGGTGGCGATCTCGCGCGCTTCGCCGGCGTAGTAGGTGCCGGCCGCCGCGAAGTCGTCCTTGAGCGGCCGCTCGGCGGTCTCTGGCCCGCGCCGGTGGTACTCGCCTCGCAGGATGCGATCGTAGTCGCCGCTCGCCACCCAGCGCTGCAGCTCGGCGGCCCGAACGGTGTGCATCGGGTGGGTGAGGGCGAGGGTGCTGAGCACCTTGTACACCACGTCGAGCCCCTCGCCGCTCGCGGCGTACTCGTGCGCCTGCTGCATGAAGGCGTCGACGTTCATCTGTCCCGCGAAGCCCTCGCCCCGTCCGCCCCCGGCCATCTTCATGTCCAGCCGCTGCGCCACCACGATGTCCTGCGCGCCGAGCAGCCCCGCGCGGTCGGCCGAGAGCTCGGACTTGCGGCTCCACTCGAGGAAGGCGAGCCGCACCGGCAGGACCACGAGGCTGGCCAGCATCGGCAGGGCGCCGAGGCTGATGATCGCGAGCACCGCGGCGATGGTCCGATACAGCGCGTGGCCGCTCATGACGTGCCCCAGCTCGTGGGACAGCAGCACGCGCAGCTCGTCGTCGTCCAGCAGCTCCAGCGCCGCCGAGTGGATCACGATGAAGGGGGCATCCACGCCATAGGCGCCGGCGTTGAAGAACGGGGTCTGGGAGACGTACAGCTCCGGCACATCGGGCCAGTCGAAGGTGGTGCACACCTCGGTATGGAGGTGCCAGAGCTTGGGGAACTGCGCCGGGCCGACCCGCACGGCGTTGCCCTGGAAGAGGAGCCGGATCCCTCGCTCGCCGCCCAGCAGCGCCAGGATCTTCCGGATCACCTCGTCGACGCCGGGCACCGCCCGGAGCGCCTGCAGGGCCGCGCGGTCGGCGGGATGCTCCCAGGCGACGCCGGAAATCTGGGGAAGGGTCTGACGCGGGCGGGGTGCTGGAAGGGACGTCATCGGTCACTCGAAGTTGAGGATGCTGCACTTACGGCGGCGGTAGCGGGATGTTTCAGGGTGGCACATTGCATCCGTCTAGCTACCCGCCGCCCGCATTGCCCCCTCCAAATCCGCGATCAGATCGGCCGCATCCTCGATTCCGCAGCTCAGCCGGACCAGGCTGTCGGTCAGCCCCATCTCCTGCCGCATCGCGAGCGGCACCGAGGCGTGCGTCATGGACGCCGGGTGGCCGATCAGGCTCTCCACCCCGCCGAGCGACTCCGCCAGGGCGAACACCTTTGTGGCCCCCACGAAGCGTTTCGCGCGGGCGGGGTCGCCCAGCTCGATCGAGATCATCCCGCCGAAGCCGCTCATCTGTCGGCACGCCAGCTCGTGCTGCGGGTGGGACGGCAGGCCGGGGTAATAAACCTTCTGGATCCCACGCTGCTGGGTGAGCCACTCGGCGACGCGTCGGCCGTTCGCGTCATGCTGCCGCATGCGCAGAGGAAGGGTCTTGAGCCCGCGAAGCGCGAGCCAGCAGTCCATCGGCCCGGGCACTCCGCCGGCCGCGTTCTGGAGGAAGGCCAGCCGCTCGGCCAGGTCGTCGCGGCCCGTCACCAGCATCCCGCCCACCATGTCGCTGTGGCCGTTCAGGTACTTGGTGGTGGAATGGAGGACCAGGTCGGCGCCGAACTCGAGCGGCCGCTGGAAGTAGGGCGTGGCGAAGGTGTTGTCTACGACGAATAGGTACCCGTGCGCCTGGGCCAGGTCCCCCACGGCGGCGAGGTCCACCAGATTCATCATCGGGTTGGTGGGCGTCTCGCAGTAAATCATCCTGGTGACCGGCGAGATCGCGCGCTCGACCGCCGACACCTCCCGCATGTCCACGAAGGTGAACGAGAGGCCGAGCCGGGCGTAGACCCGCTCCATCAACCGCTGGCTGCCGCCGTACAGGTTATCGCCGCAGACGACGTGGTCGCCGGACTGCAGCAGCTTGAGCAGGGCATCGAGCGCCGCCAGGCCGGAGCCGAACGCGATCCCGTGGGTCCCCCCCTCCAGGCTGGCGACGTTCCGCTCCAGCGCCTCGCGGGTCGGGTTCTGGGTTCGGCCGTATTCGTAGCCCTTGTGCTGTCCCAGCGCGTCCTGGACGTAGGTGGAGGTCTGGTAGATCGGTGTCATCACGGCGCCCGACAGCGGCTCCGGCACCTGGCCGGCGTGTACCGCGCGGGTGGCGAATTGGTGTTCGTGATCATGAGGAAGGATTCGGGTCATCGGCGCCGCTCGGCACGGGAGCGTGAAGCGTAACGGCCCGTGGTCGGGAGCGGCAAGCCACGGCAGTCTTGGTTGTTGGCCCGCCCCTCGACGGGTTACTTTCCGCCGGTGCCAAGCCCCGCAACTACCATCGGCAACGCACGTTGCCTGGTCATAGACGACGATCAGCAGGTCCGCCACGCCATCGCGCGGGTGATCGAGACCCACGGGCTCGCCACCGTCGAGGCCGCATCCGGAGCGGAAGCGCTCGCCATCCTCGAGGCCGAAGGGGAGCTGCCGCTGGTCATCTCGGACATCTACATGCCCGAGATGGACGGTGTCACCTTCCTGCGCGAGGCCCTTCGCCGCTTTCCCGACATGGCGGTCATCATGCTCACCGGTGTGGCCGAGGTGAGCACCGCGGTCGAGTGCCTCAAGCTGGGCGCACTGGATTACATCTCGAAGCCGGTCCTGCTGGAAGAGGTCCGCGCCCGGGTGGACAAGGCGCTGGAGAAGCGCCAGCTCGTGCTGCAGAACCGCTTTTATCAGAAGAACCTGGAAGGCAGGGTCCGGGAGCTCGACCGGCGCAACAAGGAATCGCTGATCAACGGGGTCCAGACCCTGGTCCAGGCGCTCGAGGCCAAGGATTCGTACACCAGCGGCCACTCCGGCCGGGTGAGCCGGTACGCAGTCAAGACCGCGGTCCTGCTGGGCTATACCGGCGAGCTGCTGGAGCAGATCCGACTGGGGGGCGAGCTGCACGACATCGGGAAGATCGGCACCCGCGAGGCGGTGCTCAACAAACCGGGCGCGCTCACCCCCGAGGAGTTCGAGCACATCAAGGGGCACACCACCCTGGGCGAGCGGATCCTGGCGCCATTCCTCGGCGAGTCGCAGATGGTGCTCCGGATCGTGCGCTCCCATCACGAGCGGATGGACGGGCGCGGCTTCCCTGACGGGACCTCGGGCCAGGCGATTCCCGCGGAGGCGCGCATCGTCGCGGTGGTGGACGCGTTCGACGCCATGACCACCAACCGGGCCTACCGCCCACCCCGCAGCCCGACCGAGGCCATGGACGAGCTCCGTTCCTGCGTCCACACCCATTTCGATCCCGAAGTGGTGACCGCCTTCGAGCGCGTCTACAGCGACCTTTCCGTCGTCCCGCTGTCCACCTGAGCCCGCGGGTCCCCGCCATGTCCGAAACCCTGATGATCAGTGTCTCCGGGATGCGGGGACACGTCGGCACCGATCTCACCCCCGAGCTGGTCACCCGCCACGCGGCCGCCCTCGGCGCCTGGGTCCGGGTGGCCGCGGGACGCACCGCGGGCGCCCGGCCATCGGTGGTGCTGGGCCGGGATGCCCGGACCAGCGGACCGATGTTCGCCCGGGCGGCGGCGGCGGGGCTCATGTCGGTGGGCGTGGACGTGATCGACGTCGGCGTGGTGCCGACGCCGACCGTGCAGCTCGCGGTGGAGCATCACCATGCCGGCGCCGGGCTCATCCTGACGGCGAGCCACAACCCGATCGAGTGGAACGCGCTCAAGTTCGTCGGCCCCGACGGCATCTTTCTCGACGCCGAGTCGGGCGCGCGGGTGCGCGCGCTGGCGGAGGACGGGCCGCCGAGAATGGGGTGGGACGGGTTGGGCGAAGTGCGTCAGGATGACGAGGCAGTGACGCGTCACCTTGACGCGGTGCTCGCGCTCCCGGTGATCGACGTTACCGCTATTCGCCGTCGTGGGTTCGAGGTTGCGCTGGACTGCGTGCGCGGCGCCGGCGCGGTCGCAATGCTTCCGCTGCTCGACCGGCTCGGCTGTACGGTGAAGGGAATCAACCTGGCGCCCGACGGCCGCTTTCCCCGGCCGCCCGAGCCGGTGCCGGAAAACCTCGGCGAGCTGGGCCGGCTGGTCCGCGACAGCGGCGCCGATATCGGGCTCGCGGTCGATCCGGACGTCGACCGGCTGGCCCTGGTGGACGAGACGGGACGGGCAATCGGCGAGGACTATACCCTAGCTTTCGCGGTTCGCTCGGTGTTGCGGGGCCGCAGCAATGCGGCGGCCCCGCCGACCGTGGTGGTGAACCTTTCGACCAGTCTGGTGGTTGAGGATGCGGCTCGGGCCGAGGGAGCCCGCTTCCTCCGGGCTCCGGTGGGCGAGGCGAACGTGGCCCGGGCCATCAGGGAAGCCGGCGCGGTCATCGGCGGCGAAGGCAACGGCGGGGTGATGTACCCGGCGCTCCATATTGGCCGGGATGCGCCGCTTGGGGTGGCCCTGATCTTGCATCTCCTTGCCACGACTCGGTCTACGGTATCGGAGCAGGTGGCCGGGTCCCCGACATACACCATCGTCAAGGCGAAGGGCCCGCGGGGGCCCGAGCTGCGTCCGTTGTACGACCGGCTCCGTCGACGCTTTGCCGATGCGGAAGCCGACGAGCGGGACGGCCTCCGGCTGGCCTGGGCCGACCGCTGGCTCCACATCCGGCCGAGTGGCACCGAGCCGATTGTCCGGCTGATCGCCGAAGCTCCCAGTCCCACCGAGGCCGAAGCGCTGGTCGCCGCGGGACGAGAACTCTTGCACTGAGGGCCGTGACGCGATGTGTGGCATCGTCGGTTATATCGGACCTCGGCAGGCCGCCGAGCTGCTGATCGAGGGGCTCCGGCGCCTCGAATATCGCGGCTACGACTCGTCGGGCATCGCGGTGGTGAACGGCCACGGCCTCGAGATTCGGAAAGCCGCGGGCAAGCTGAGCATGCTGGAGCAGGAGCTGGCCGAGGGCCTGCCGGGGGGCACCCTCGGCATCGGCCACACGCGTTGGGCCACCCACGGCGCGCCGACCACCCCCAATGCCCACCCCCACACCGACCAGTCCGGCCGGATCGCGGTGATCCATAACGGGATCATCGAGAACTCCGCGGCCATCCGGAAGACGCTGGAGCGGCGGGGTCACACCTTTACCTCCGAGACCGACACCGAGGTCCTGGCGCACCTGGTAGGCGAGTTCTACCAGGGCGATCTCGAGGACGCCGTCGCCACGGCGCTGCGCGAGGTGGACGGGGCCTACGGCCTGGCCTTCATCTCGGCCGACGAGCCCGGGGTGCTGGTGGCCGCGCGGAAAGGCTCGCCGCTGCTGGTGGGCGTCGGCGAGAACGAGTGGTTCGTCGCCTCGGACGCGAGCCCGCTGCTGCAGCACACCCGCTCCGTGGTGTACCTGGATGACGGCGAGATGGTCGTGCTCGCCCGCGACGGGTACCGGGTGCGGAACCTGGAGACCACTCGGATCAGCAAGCCGGTCAACCAGATCGACTGGGACCTGGCGCAGGTGGAGCGGAACGGCTACGCCCACTTCATGCTGAAGGAGATCTTCGAGCAGCCAGAGAGTCTCTGCAACACGCTGCGCGGGCATCTGCTGGAAGAGGAGGGGACCTCACGGGTCACCGGCCTCAACCTGAGCGACGACGACCTCAAGCAGGTCGAGCGGGTCGTGATCACCGCCTGCGGCACCAGCTGGCACTCGGCGCTCATCGGCGAGTACATGCTGGAGGAGATGGCGCGGATCCCGGTCGAGGTGGAGTACGCCTCGGAGTTCCGCTACCGCAATCCGGTGGTGGATCCGAAGACGCTGGTGATCGGCATCAGCCAGTCGGGCGAGACCGCGGACACTCTGGCCGCGATCCGCGAGGCCAAGCGCCGCGGCGCCCGGACCATCGGGCTGGTCAACGTGGTGGGCTCCACCATCGCGCGCGAGGTGGACGGCGGCATCTACCTGCACGCGGGCCCCGAAGTCGGCGTCGCCAGCACCAAGGCCTTCACCAGCCAGGTGGCGGCGCTCGCGCTGGTGGCGCTCCGGATCGCGCGGCTCCGCAATCTGAGCATTCTGCAGGGGCGGGAGTTCATCCAGGGACTTCGTCTGCTGCCCGATCAGATCGTGAGGATCCTGGAGCGGGCCGACGAGCTCAAGGTGCTGGCCGACCGCTTCCTGGGGGCGGCGACCAACGCGCTCTATCTGGGCCGCGGGGTCAACTTCCCGGTGGCGCTGGAGGGCGCGCTCAAGCTGAAGGAGATCTCCTACATCCACGCCGAGGGGTATCCGGCGGCGGAGATGAAGCACGGGCCCATCGCGCTGATCGACGAGAACATGCCGGTGGTGTTCATCGCCCCGCGCGACGCGGTGCATTCGAAGATCGTGTCCAACATCGAAGAGGTGAAGGCGCGGGGCGGGAAGGTGATCGCGCTGATCAACGAGGGCGACGCCGAGATCGAGCGCCTGGCCGACGCCACGTTCGTCATTCCGGAGACGCTGGACCTGCTGACCCCCATCCTGACCGGGATCCCGCTGCAGCTGATCTCGTACTACGTGGCGGTGGCCCGCGGCTGCAACGTGGACCAGCCCCGTAACCTGGCCAAGTCGGTGACGGTGGAGTAAGCCCGGCCAGCCGGGCGGCGAAAAGACAGAGCCGAGGAAGGATTCTCGCGGAGCCGGCGACACGATAACGCCGCACGCGAGGTCCGACCTCGGCTTTTTCGTGTCGGGCGTCAGATCGCCTGACAGGGTCCCTTGGCGGCGTCGACGACGACGCTCACGACCCCTTGGCCGTTGATGACCACGTGGAGGGCGGTCTTGACCACCAGAGTCTTGCCGTTGCCGATGAATCGGGTGTCGACGAAGCGGGTCTCGTTCCCGTGCGGAGCCGAGAGGTTCGGCGTATTGAATCGGATCTGGATTTTTTCCTTGAATCGCCACACCCGTCCGGTCCGCTGGCCGACTCCGGTGCCCTCCTCGAAGAAGACCAGCGATGTGTGATCCTGGTTCCCCGTGGCCGGGTCCGTCATCGTGTGTTCCTTGAATCGGAGCGTGCCGCGCACGACGACCAGCTCGCCGAAGCAACCCTGGAGGCCACGGAGCTCGAATTCGCCGCTCCGGTCGTCGAGGTGAAGGATCTGATGCTTGGCGAGCGATGGGGCGATCTCGACCGGGGAAGTGGGGCCGGACTGGTCACAGCCCATGGCGAACACGAGCCCGAGCAGGGCTACGAAAGAGCGGCGCATGGAAACCTCATCGGGGGTCTTTGAGGTACGGCGAGTGCAGGATCATACGGCTCGGCCGGCGCATCGGCAACGCGAGCCGGCGGCCGTGCAGTTGGGCAGCGGGCGGGCGCACGATTCGCCGCCTGGACGGGAGAGCGCCCGGCGGATGCCGACGCGCCCGGTTTCCCGGCCGCCCGATGGGTATCCGTGTTTCCACCGAAGGAGGGCTCTTCACGCTCTCACACCGGAACCGGACTCCTGATCGGGGGTTTGGTCGGCGCTGCGGCCACCACCCTCTTCCTGGTTGGATTCTGCGGAGACCCCGACACCTCGTGCGGCGAGGACGAGGTCGGACGCGCCGTACTGGTGATTGCGGTGCCGTGTGCGGCCGGCGGGGCGCTCATCGGCTCGCTGATTCACACGGAGGAGTGAGTACCGATGCCGGCTCGCCGACTGCTGTCGTCGCGCCTAGGTTTGTGCGGGCGCGGGCGGGGGGCTGAAGATGAGCCGCGCGCCGGCAACCCGCCTCAGGAGCACGCCATGCGACAGCTCAGGGATACCAACAATGCCGGGTGCTGCGTTCGTCGTACGATGATCGCGAATGAAGACCATCGACAGGAATTCGGCTCAAAGGCGGTGGCCACGCGGTATGAGCCGAGAAGGTAGCCAGAGCCCCGGCACCACGCTCTCGCGGCCCACGGCCTACGCCCTCCTGGTGGCGCTGGTCGTGATCTGGGGGCTCAACTGGCCGATCATGAAGCTGGTCGTGCGCGACATGCCGCCGCTCTGGTTCGTGGTGGTGCGGATGAGCCTCGGCGCGCTGTGCCTGTTCGCCTTCCTGCTGGCCACGGGACGGCTCGCCAAGCCGACACGAGCCGATTGGCCGGTGGTGATCTCGGTCTCGGTGTTCCAGATGTGGCTGTTCATCGGGCTCTCGACGGTCGGCCTCCGATACGTCCCGGCCGGCCGCTCCGCCATCCTTTCCTACACGATGCCGCTGTGGGTGTTTCCAGCCGCCGTGCTGTTCTTCGGCGAGCAGCTCACGCCCTGGAAGCTGATCGGTATGGTGCTGGGGGTCGCCGGGCTCGTCGTACTGCTCAATCCCGCGAGCATCGACTGGTCGAATCGCGACGTGCTGCTCGGCAACCTCCTGCTGTTGCTCGCGGCCGGCATGTGGGCCATCGCGATCCTGCACACGCGCCGCCATCGCTGGCACCTGTCACCGTTGCAGCTGGCGCCATTCCAGATGGCGCTGCTGATCGGGCCAGGCTGTGTCGCCGCGTGGGCGATGACAGGGCCGTTCCGGGCGGAATGGTCGTGGCGGTTGATCGCCATGCTGCTCTACAATGGATCGCTCGCCTCGGCGTTCGCATTCTGGGCGGCGGTGAGCATCCAGCGGGCCCTGCCGGCCACCACGGTATCGCTGTCGTACCTGGCGGTTCCAGCCTGGGGCCTCGCGGCATCGACCCTCTGGCTGGGTGAAGCGTTGCCGGCGACACTCGTCCTCGGCGGAATCCTGATCCTGCTCGGCGTCGCGGCGATCGCCGTCGGCGATAGCCGCCACCGATGACTCACCGTCTGGCCGGACGGCCGTTTCGGAGCCCGTGAATGCGACCTCTCAGATATTCCGTCAACGTGACCCTGGACGGGTGCTGCGATCATCGCGTGGGCATCCCGGATGAAGACCTGCATCGGAATGCCGTCGAGAACATCGCCCGGGCCGACGCGCTCCTCTTCGGGCGGGTGACGTACGAAATGATGGAGGCGGCATGGCGCCGCCCCAGCGGCGCGAGGCCCGACTGGATGGAGCCCTTTGCCCGGACGATCGACGCGGCAAAGAAGTACGTCGTGTCGAGCACCCTGGATCAGGTAGATTGGAACGCCGAGCTCGTCCGCGGGGATCTGGAAACTGCCGTTCGAGGCCTCAAGCAGCAGCCGGGCAGGGGGCTGTTCGTCGGTGGCGTCACGCTCCCGCTGGCGTTAGCCGAGCTGGGCTTGATCGATGAGTACGAGATCGTCGTCCACCCCAGGCTGGTGGGCCATGGCCCGACCTTGTTCGCGGGGCTCTCGGAGCGGGTGGACTTGAAGCTGGTGAGCCGGCTGGAGTTCGGCTCGGGGGCGGTGGCCATGCGGTATGAGCCGAAAGGGTAGACAGGAGGAACGTGCTCGACGCGATCCGGCACTTCGTCAACGAGCGGCTGGTCAAGAGCGGCACCGCATCCGCCGGATCGGCCGCGCCCGCCGGCACCACGCCGGTCCAGCTGGCCGCGTGCGCACTGCTGCTGGAGCTGGCGCACGCCGATGGCGAGTTCAGCCCCGAAGAGCGCAGCCACATCGAGCGAACGCTGGTCCGGCATTTCGGACTCGACGATGCCACGGCCGAGGAGCTCATGCACCTGGCCGAGGCCGAGCGCGCGCAGTCGCTCGATCACTTCCAGTTCACCCGGCTGATCGCGGCCGAGTACGATCTGGGGCAGAAGATGGTCCTGGCCGAGGTGATGTGGGGTGTGATTCTCGCCGATGGCAAGCTCAGCGATCACGAGACGCATCTGGTCCGCAAGCTGGCGAGCCTGATGGATCTGGCGCCGGCCTACCTGGCGCAGGCGCGGCGAGCCGCGGCCGGGGACTCGTGAGTCGGCCCGGCCGCGTCCTTTGTCGAAGCGGGACCGCTTACCGGGTCCGCACCCGTTCGAAGCTGCCCTGCGTCGCGCGGATGATCAGCGCGTCCACCAGGTCGGTCGCCAGATTCGTCTTGCCGATCGTCACCGTGCCCGAGACCTCCGCGGGACGGAAGGTGCCCTTGAACGTCTGAGTCAGCATCGAGCCGGGAAACTTCACCCGCGAGCGCTCGGTCTGACTGAAGAGGTCCCCGGCGCCGGTCCAGGTCAGGTCCACCACCGCGGGGGCTTCCACTCCGGTCTCGTCGAGGAATCCGGGGACGGTCGCCTTGAGGTGAGCCTGGTCGAGCTTGGTACCGACCTCGAACGCGGCGTCCTCGGCGACCCCGAAGTACTCGCCGATGGTGTTGTTGCAGAAGTCGTACTGGGAGAGCTGGACGACCGCCAGCGGGCCGGTCGCCGGCTTGCCGGTCTGCTTCACGGTTTCGATCGAGCCGAAGACGAACACGAATGTCTCCACGCAGCCCGACTGATCCACGCTGCTGAAGCTGACGTTCGCCGCGCGATCCTTGATCTGGAGCCGGAAGTGCTCGGCCTTCCGGGCGGACGTTCGCGGGGCCGCCGACGCGGTCTTGGCGGTCGGCCCGCTGGGCGCCTCGGCGGCATCGTCGCAGGCGGCGAGCATGAGGGGGAAGCCGATGGCGGCGACGAGCAGGGACTTGGAACGGGGCATGAGGCTCTCCAATAGGGAATGGATCGACAGGACTCTGAGTATTTGCGCGAAGCTGGCGCCGGACCGGCCAGCCCGGTCGGAGCTGGCCGCACCCACGGGAGTGACGTGCGGAAGCGTCGGGAATTCTCACGAGGTGCGGGGGTAGGGTGACCAACTGGCCAGCGGCGAGTGCGCCTGGAGGTCTCGGTGCCGGCCTCATGACGAGAATGCCGCGAATACTGCTCGTGATGGGCATGGCCGGAGCCCTGGCCGGATGCCGGGGACGCGATAGCATTGAGCTGCGACTCGAGAATGTCGGTAGCGCCCCACTGGAGTCACTCGTCATCTATACGACCGGCCGCCCGTACCGAGTGGGCAACCTGAGCCCCGGGACGTCCATGCGGATGATGGTGGGCGCGGACGGCGAGTCCCACATCGAAGTGGAGCACGGCAGGGTCGAGCGCCGCCGCTCGAGGGTCGGCACGTACTTCGAGAGCGGCTATGGCGGCAGCATCACCATGCGACTCGCCCCGGATTCGGTTGTGGCGGTGCTGGACTCCATCAGGATTTAGCAGCGACACCCGGCACCGCTGGAGGCCCGATTCGGCTGGTGACCTGGAACTGCTGCCGCGGCGGGTACGACGCCAATCTGGGTCGATTGCGCGCCCTGCGACCCGATGTCGCCGTGCTGCAGGAGTGCGGCCGCCCGGCGCGAGAGGATCGCTCGGCCGCGTGGTTCGGACCCAATCCCCGGCAGGGCGTCGCCGTTGTCGTCCGCCCACCGCTGCGGGTCAGTGCCGAGCCAATGCGGCCGGGGACAGCGTCGTTCTTCGCCGCCAGGGTGCGAGGCCACGTCTCCTTCACCGTCCTGGCGGTCTGGGCCCAGCGTGAGCCTACGTACTCCGAGGCGCTGCGACGCGGCGTCGAGGTGTACCGGGACCTGCTGCTCGCCGGCCCGTGCGTGATCATGGGCGACCTGAACAGCAGCGTCGCCTGGGACGACCGCCATCGACGCACCGACCATCGCCGGCTGGACGCGCAGCTCAGCGAAGAGTTCGGGCTGGTGAGCGCCTACCACGCCGCCACCGGTGAGGGTCCCGGCCAGGAGTCTCGGCCGACGCACTTCTGGCGCTGGCATGCCGGTTCGCCGTTTCACCTCGATTACTGCTATCTGCCGAAGCGTTGGCTGCCCGGTCTTGAAAGCGCCACGGTGGGCGGCTATGAAGAATGGGCGGACGCGAGCGACCATCGGCCACTCGTGGTGAACGTGAGCCCGCCGGCCGCCCCCGCGCCGGCGGCCAGGAGTCGAGGGATGGCGGCAAAGCTCCAGGTCGGTGACTGCGTGCGCGTGCCGGACGGCCGGATCGGACGGGTGCGCGCGAGGACGGGGCGGAAGCTGCGCATCCGGGTGCAGCGTACGACGAGCCGCACCCACCAGTTCCTGCTGCTGTCCTCGTCGGAGCTGCGCCGAGTGCCGTGTCCACCCGGATGGATGAGCCCCGAGGGATATCGGCGCTATCTTCGGCCCACGCTCGCCAAGATGCGCGCGCGCATGCGCGCGAAGAAGAAGCGCTGACCGTGGTCGTCGAGATCCGACTGCTGGGGCACCAGGACGGCGCCGTGCTGCACCGGGTCGCGCCAGGGGTTTTCGACCACCCGATTTCCCCCGAGTGGAGCGCCGAGTTCTTCGCGGATCCGCGCCATCACCTGGTGGTGGCACTCGAGAGCGGCATCGTGGTGGGCTTCGCCTCCGGGGTCCACTACCTGCACCCCGACAAGCCGCCCGAGCTGTGGATCAACGAGGTGGGAGTGGCGCCGTCCCATCGGCGCCGGGGCATCGGCCGCCGGATCCTCGCGGTTCTGCTGGAGCACGGGGCGCGGCTGGGGTGCGTGCAGGCCTGGGTCCTCACCAGCCCGACGAACGCGGCGGCCCGGCAGCTCTACGGCAGCGCGGGTGGCCAGGAGGCCGAGGATCTCTCGGTGATGGTCGAGTTCCCGCTGGACGCGATGCGAAGCGGGGAAGCGTAGTAGAGGGCCGGCGACACCGCGTTCTCGCCGGGTCACGGCAGACACGCTGGCGGAGGATTACTGATGACCGCGAACGCTCCCGAAGTGTGGCTGCGCGGACCGCTCCCGGGCTACGCGCCCGCGCTCATGCCGGTCGCCCACGCGCTGCTGCAGGCGCGGGAAGACGTCGAGCGCGTGGCTGCCGGTGCGAGCGCCGACGAGCTGTGGCAGCAGCCCGGCGGCGCCGCGAGCGCGGGGTATCATCTGCAGCACCTGGCCGGGAGTCTGGACCGCCTGTTCACCTATGCACGAGGCGAGCAGCTCGATGAGGCCCAGCGCGACGCTCTGGCCCGGGAGGGCACGCCGGCCGGCTCCGGAGCGGAGGTCGTCCCCGCCGTTCTGGCCCGAATCGACCACGCCCTGGCCCAGCTTCGACGCACTTCGGCCGGCAGCCTGGACGCCCCGCGCGAGGTCGGGCGGGCCAGGTTACCGAGCACGGTACTCGGGCTCGTGTTTCACGCCGCGGAACACACTACCCGGCATGCGGGCCAGCTCATCACGACGCTGAAGATCGTGCGCGGATCGAGCGCATGAGCGAGAACAAGCGCACCATCGAGCGGTACATGGCGGGTTTCCGTGCCACCGACCACGAGGCGATCCTATCCTGCCTGACCGACGACGTCGAGTGGGTCATCCCGGGGATGTTCCACTCGAAGGGCAAACCCGCCTTCGATCGAGAGATCGAGAACGATGCCTTCGTCGGCAAGCCCGAGATCACGGTGACGCGACTGGTGGAAGAGGGCGATGTCGTGGTGGCCGAGGGCTCGGTCCGCACCCAGCGTCGAAACGGGGGCCCGCTCGACCTGCGGTTCTGCGACGTCTTCCTGATGCAGGGCGGCAGGATCCGACACCTGACGTCCTACCTGATGGAGATCAAGTAGCACGGGCGGGATCGCATGCGCGTGGTGCTGATCCACGGCCTGGCCCGCACGCCGCTCTCGCTCATGGGCCTGGCCCGTGATCTCCGGATGGCCGGCTACCACACCGAGCTCGTGGCCTACGCCGGCGCCGTGGAGCGCTTTGCCCGCATCGTCGCCCGGGTGCGGCGCCGGCTGGGGGTAGCCGCCGGGCGTGGGGATCCGTACGCGGTGATCGGCCACTCGCTGGGCGGACTGATCGCCCGTGCGGCACTGGATCCCTGGCCGCCCGCGTGGACTCGGCCGCGCCACCTGGTCATGCTGGGCACGCCCAGCCGGGTGCCGCGGCTGGCCAGCCGACTGCACCGGTTCTGGCCCTATCGGCTGGTGAACGGGCAGTGCGGCCAGCTCCTCGCC
The DNA here is from genome assembly GCA_035278885.1 of Gemmatimonadales bacterium. Classification (GTDB taxonomy): domain Bacteria; phylum Gemmatimonadota; class Gemmatimonadetes; order Gemmatimonadales; family GWC2-71-9; genus CAVVWJ01. The sequence goes on from DATEIR010000078.1 coordinate 31,387, forward strand.
GAGCCCGATTTCTTCGCGCGGCTTCCCGCGCTCGGCGTGCCGACCACCGTGATCGCCGGGACGCAGAGCTGGCCACGGGCGTTGAGTCCCTTCGACGGCGCGCCCAACGACGGCGTCGTCGCGGTGGATGAGGTGCGACCGGATGCCGGCGCCGCGCTCGTCGAGCTGCCGGCGTCGCATACGTTCATGATGAACAACCGGCAGGTGCGGGCGGTGGTCCGGGAGGTATTGGCGCGAGCCGCGGCCTGACGCCAGGCTTGCGCGGGGGCGGCCGATGCACGATTCGTTAGGCAGCCGAGGAGGAGCCATGAATGGCAGGACACCGCTCTACCTCACCATCGTCGTCCTAAGCCTGATCGCGGCCGCGGTGCTGCTGGCCCAGCCGTACTCCGCCGACTTTCCGGGAACCGATTACGCCAAACCTGCCCGGCGCTACCTCCGGGCCGCGCTGCATCAGGACGCCGCGGCGCTCCGGGCCGTGTCGGCCTCGCCTGCCGCAGTGGAGTGGGCGCTGGCCGTTGCCCGCGCGCATCCCGATTCCCTGGCGGCGTGGGGTGGCCGTACGGACACGTATGTGACCTCCCGGCGAGCCGACACCACGGAGGTATTGGTGTACCCGGAGGCCGAGCCGTGCAGCCAGGTGCCCATCACGCTGACGTTCGTCGGTGCCAGAAGCCGGGCCAAGGTGATCGAGGCGAGCTCGGCCTGCCTTCGGGAGACGCGGTAATGCCGAATCGCGGGCCTCGGGACGAGCTCCAGACCCTTCCCGGCATCGGGCCAAGCCTCGCTGCGGATTTGCGCGCACTGGGTGTGCGCCGAGTGGCCGATCTCGAGCGACGGGATCCGGAGCGGCTGTACACCCGCCTGAACCAGCTCCGCGGCACGCGCCAGGACCCTTGCGTGCTCTACGCCTTCCGCTGCGCCGCCTACGCGGCCCGGACAGCCCGGCCCCGGCCGGAGCTGCTCAAGTGGTGGAACTGGAAGGACCGCGCGCTGCGCGGGAGGCAGACAGGCTCCGCATGAGCGAAGTCAGCGTTCGCTACATCGTCAGCGACCTCGACTCGTCCGTCGAGTTCTATACCAGGCATCTCGACTTCACGGTCGAGATGCGCCCCGCTCCCACGTTCGCGATGCTGCGGCGCGACGACCTGCGCCTCCTGCTCAGCGTGCCCAGCGGCCAGGGCGGGGGAGGCCAGGCGATGCCGGACGGCCGGCGTCCCGAGCCGGGCGGCTGGAACCGTTTTCAGCTGGTGGTGGACGATCTCGAAGCCAGGTTCGAGGCTCTCCGAGCTGCCGGCGTGCGCTTCCGCAGCGACCTCATTCGCGGCATCGGCGGCGACCAGGTGCTCCTCGAGGACCCCTCGGGCAATCCTGTCGAGCTGTTTCAGCCGGCCCCCCGTCCATGAGCGACCGGATCGTCGCCGCCATCCTGGCGGCGATCTGGATCGCCGCGGGCCTGGGCGCGCTGGTCGTGGGCCTCTGGCTCCGGCCGGCGCTGCTCCCGGTGCTGCTCGCGCCGTTCGCCCTGGGCTACGGCTGGCTGTGGGTGCGGGTGGCGCGAACGGGTCGGCGGCAGCCCTGGCCTTTTCGGCAGCGATTGCGCGGATGACGACCGCTGGGCGACCGAGCTGATGGCCCGGCGAGCAGGGCCAGCGGCGATCTAGCGGCTCAAGGCAAAGGCCTCCCGCACGTCCTGACGAACCGCACGAGTGATGTCGTCGGCCTTCGCGCTTCCTTCCTGCAGTACCTCGCGGACGTAGGCACGGTCCTGCGCCAGATGGACGCGGCGCCCCCGAATGGGCTCGAGGAGATGGTCGAGCACATCCACCAGCCGCCGCTTGAGCGCCGCGTCACCAAGTCCCCCGTGCCGGTACCGGGCCTCGAGCAGCTTCACGGCCTCCTGGTCGGGGTCGAAGGCCTCGAGGTGGGCGAAGACCACGTTGCCCTCGACCCGCCCGGGATCCGAGGCGCGGACGTGGCCGGGATCGGTGTACATGGCATGGACCAGCGCGCGGATCCGGTCGGGCGCGGCGCTCAGCGGGATCGCGTTGCCGAGGGACTTGCTGGCCTTCCGGCCGTCGACGCCGGGCAGCCGCGGCGTGGTGGAGAGCAGGGCGCGGCACTCCGGGACGATGGCCGCCTCCGCGAGTCGATTCACCCGGCGGACGATCTCGTTGGTCTGCTCGATCATCGGGACCTGGTCCTCGCCCACCGGCACGAGCGTAGCCCGAAAGCCGGTGATGTCGGCCGCCTGGCTCACCGGGTAGCAGAGAAAGCCGGCGGGAATGTCCCGGGCAAAGCCACGCAGCTCGATCTCGGCCTTCACCGTCGGGTTCCGCTCCAGTCGCGCGACGGTGACCAGATTGAGGTAGAGCACCGTCAGCTCCGCCAGCGCGGGCAGGCGTGACTGGACGGCGATCGTCGTGAGCGAGGGGTCGATGCCGACGGCGAGGTAGTCGAGCGCCACTTCTTCGACCTGCTCGGCGATATGCCCGGCGCGGTCGCTGGTATCGGTGAGCGCCTGCAGGTCCGCGATGAGCAGGGTCTGCGCGCAGCGTCCCTGCAGCGCGACGCGGCTGCGCAGGGAGCCGGCGTAGTGGCCGAGATGGAGCGGGCCGGTGGGGCGGTCGCCGGTCAGGATCGTGTCGCCGGGCATGACGGTCACAGAGAAGCCTCCCCCGGAAAGGATAGCACCTTCTTCACTGAGCGCGTCACCGTCGCTGCAACGAGTGGCACGGGGCGCAGTGTCGCATTCCCGCTGTGTTTCGGCCCTTTTTCCCCTTCCGCGGCCCAGCCCCAAGTCGTAGCCTCCAAGGACGCACTCAGCCACCACTCCGCGGCCGTCCTCCGGACCCGAGGCGATCATGATTCGGCTTCTTGTGGCGTTGTGCCTCATCGCTCCCACTGCACGCACCGCGGCAGCCCAGACCCGCCTGCACGGCCCAGCCCCGTCGAACCTCTTCGCGTTGCGCGCGAGACCCAGCCTCGTGGCGGCGCGCGACACCATGGCGGGGACGATTCCGCCCACCCACTGGAAGACCGGCATGGTGGTCGGGGGAGTGGCCGGAGCCCTGGGGCTCGGGCTCCTGGCTGGCGGCCTCTGCAGCGACAGCGACGACACGGACAAGAACTGCTTCCTCCCCGTCCTCGGAGGGGCCGCCGTCGGCGCGGCGGCCGGTGGGACGCTCGGGATGCTGGTCGGGGGGTTGTTCCCGAAGCATGAGCAGGCGGACTCGGCCCAAACCGTACGTTAGCGGGAACCTCAACATGGGCTGTGCAGCCGCTCGGTCGGTTTGGTGCGCGTCGTGACAGGCGACGACCGGGCGTTTACGACCACGCCCTCGGACCATCAGCTCGAGACCTCTGGCGGGACCCATCCAACTGGCGACTCGGACTGCTGTACTACGCGGCCGCCGATCCGCGAGTCTTCGTGCCCAAGCGGGGAAATGGGTGGGCGAACCAGACGGTCAACTGGGCGCGGCCGGCGAGCTGGGGGATCGCGATCGTCTCCGTCCTGCCACTGCTGCTGGTGGCCGGCTTCGCGTGCTGGGCCCGGCGGTAGCGGCTCGCGCGGACAGCCCCGCTAGATTTCGGCGTGGAGGAACCATGCGGATCGTTCGATTTTTTCTGGCATTCGCGCTGCTGCCGATGGCGACGGCTCCGTCGCTCGTCGCCCAGGCAACCCCGGTTCCGTCCGACTCCGCCGCCGCCCAGGTCCGGCTCGTCCTCCGCGCCTTCTACCTGAACTACACGAGCCACAACTGGGACGCCCTCGCGGCCTATGTGCTCTCGCCCAAGCTGCTGGAGCGGCGCGGCGCGCCCGGCGATGCCCGGATGGTCGCCCGGGATCGTACCCGGAGCCGGAGCTCGTCGGCGGAGGTAGCGCCGCCGGCATGTCCGTCGAACGCCTCTCCCATGATCGATGCCGCGGCCATCCGGGTGGATGGAGACTGGGCCGACGTATCGGTGCCGCGCTGCAATGGGCGCTCGCCCGGGGTGGATCAGTTCGGCATGTTGTACTTCGAGGGTCGGTGGCGGTTCATCTACACCGGGCTGTTCGAGCCGCAGACCGCGCCCGAGACCGCCGCGCGATGACCGGACGCTATGCCGCGCTCGCGGCCGTGTGCGTCGCCGGTCTCGCCTGCGGCGAGACGACGGGCCTCGCGATCTCGGCGGGAGGACCGGTATCGGGTGTGGTCCGCGGCACGATCACCGACTGCGGCACGCCGGCGTCCGGCGTGGAGGTCCTGCTGGCGGTTCGGCAGGCGCCGGTCGGCCAGGTACGCCCCGTGGACGTGGTGCTCGGGCCCGACACGACCGACGACCAGGGCGGGTATCTGTTCGATGTGGCGCCCGGATTTGCCGTGCCCGGGGCAGCGGAGGTGCAGCTGCGGGAGACGGACAGCGTCGGGCCCAAGGCGCTGGCGAGCGGCGTGCTCGAGCTCAGTCTGGGAGAGGAGGCCCGTGACACGCTCCGGCTCGACGCCGATCGAAGTGTCGTAGTCTGTCCGACCCCTTGACGGCTTGGCCGACGAGCCGCTCATCAGTGGCCGCGGTGGCCGAGGACTCTTCCGGAAACTAGATTCGCCGCCATGCGACGCGCCCGCGAGGCCCGGCTCCGGCCCGAGTACGCCGATCTCTATCCCTACCTGACACCCGACGTGTGGGAGTCCGCCGCTGTCCTGGCCGACCGGGTAGTCGCCAACCTGCTGGGCCGGCCGGATGGGCACTTCGTCACCGGGGATCGGGCGCTCGACCCGGTGCACTTCGAGTTTCGCGGAACGCAGGGCCGGCCCAAGTTCCTTCGGTCTCGCCGCGAGGACCCCTAGGCTGGCCTACCGGGCCGGCATCGTCCAGGTCGCCCCCACCATCGTCGGCAGAACCCTCCATCGCTCCTCGCCCGCGGCCGCGAGCAGCCGCTGCACCGGCTCGTCCAGGGGCTCACGGCTGAGGCGGAAGGTGGAGTGATGCACCGGCAGCATCCACGTCGCGCCCAAGGCGCGGAACATCCGCCACGCCTCCTCGGGGGACGCGTGGTTGGCGATCCACGGGTCGTACGCGCCGATCGGGAGGATGGCGAGATCTACGCGCACCGACCGGCCCAGCCGCGCGAACGCGTCGGTGTACGCCGTGTCCCCACCGAACAGCACCGTGAGTCCGCCGCGTCGGAGCAGGTAGCCGCCGTATCCCCGGTGCTGATCATGGATCATCCGGGCGCCCCAGTGCCGCACCTCCACCGAGGTGATCTCCACGCCGGCCACCTCGACCACCTCTCCCCAGGGCAGCTCCTCCACTTGCCGGAACCGCCGGACCAGATCGCGGTTGCCCGGCTGCACGACGACCGGTGTCCGGCGCGGCAGCGCGCGGAGCGTGCCGAGGTCGGTGTGATCCATGTGAGCGTGGGAGAGGAGCACCAGATCGAGCGCCGGAAGCTCCCGTGCCCGAAGCGCCGGCGGTGCCAGCCGGCGGGGCCCGACCTTCAGCGGGCCGCGACCGATGCCGATCCGGTTCTCCAGCGCGGGGTCGGTCACGATCCGGCGGCCCAGGAAGTTGAGCAGGACGGTGGCGTGGCCCAGCCAGGAAATCGTAAGGCCGTCGTCCGGCCACGATGCCGGATCGGGCCGCTGAGCGGCATCCTCCGTGATGCCGAGTGCAGCGAGGGAATTCCTCAGGCGTTCCGGGCGCTTGGCCCGCTTCAAACGATCTGCCATGGCTCACCATTCGGGGTATCTTTCCGCGCGGCACGTCCGCGCGGGCTCACCTCGAAATCTATCCTATGCGCGTGGTTCTCCAGCGGGTCTCGACAGCGTCGGTGACGATCGGCGGCCGCGTCGCCGGGGCGATCGGGCGCGGCTACTGTCTTCTCGTCGCCTTCACCCACGGCGACGGCGAGGCCGCGGTGGACTGGATGGCCGAGAAGGTGGCCGGTCTTCGGCTCTTCTCGGACCCGACGGGGAAGATGAACCTGGCGCTCGACGAGGTGGGTGGCGGGGTGCTGGTGATCTCCCAGTTCACCCTCTACGGCGACACGGCCAAGGGACGGCGCCCGTCATTTATCGGCGCGGCGCGGCCGGAGGTGGCGATCCCGCTGTACGAGCGGCTCATCGCGGCCCTGCGCGGGCGCGGTCTCGAGGTCGCCACCGGCGAGTTCGGGGCCGACATGCTGGTGGAGATCCACAACGACGGTCCCGTCACCCTGATCCTGGACCGCAGCTGATGACCGAGCCGCTCACCCTCGCGTCCTCGTCCCCCCGGCGCCGGCAGCTGCTGGAGATGCTGGGCATCCCGGTGCGGGTAGTGGCGCCCAACATTCCCGAGGTCCGCCGGCCGGTGGAGACGCCGGTGGACTACGTGGAGCGGCTGGCCCGGGAGAAGGCGCTGAGCGTGCGCGGCCGTCTGGTCCTCGGCGCCGACACCACCGTGGTCGTGCGCGACGAGATCCTGGAGAAGCCGCTGGATGGGGCCGACGCGCTCCGTATGCTGGGCAAGCTCCAGGGCCGGACCCACCAGGTGGTCACCTCGGTGGCGCTGGTGGCGGCCGAGCGGATCCACCAGGCCACGGACGTCACCAACGTCACCTTCCGCCGGCTCGACGACGACTTCCTCCGCGCCTATGTCGCCACCGGCGAGCCGATGGACAAGGCCGGCGCATACGGTATCCAGGGGTACGGCGCGGCGCTGGTGGAGCGGATCGAAGGCGACTTCTTCGGGGTCATGGGGCTGCCGCTCAGGCTGGTGCTCGGGATGCTCGACGAGGCCGGGGAACGCTTCGCGTTCGGGGGGACGGATCCGGCGGTGATCGATCGCCGAGCGTGACGCCGGTTACGCCCGCTCCCGCGCCGTTCGATTCTCTTCGGTCACCCGATAGACCTGCACCACCTGACTCTTCCCCTTGAGCGCCAGCTGCGGGAGGTACTCGACCGCCGGCTGCCGCCGAACGGCGGAGAGGAAGTTCTCCGTCACCAGGATCTCGCCCGGGGCGGCCTCGGCGCAGAGCCGGGCGGCGACGTTCACCGCGTCGCCCAGGACGGTGTACTCCAGGCGGCGGACGCTTCCGATGTTGCCGGCGAAGACGTCGCCGTAGTTGATGCCGATGCCGACGCGGAGCTCGGGCCGCCCGGCCTCCGCCCAGCGGGCGTTGAGCGTCGTGATGGAGGCCTGCATGGCGAGCGCGGCGTCCAGCGCGCGGTCGGGATCGTCGGCGTGGCTGATCGGCGCGCCCCAGAGGGCCATGATGGCGTCGCCGATGAACTTGTCCAGCGTCCCCCCGTGCTCGAAGATCACGTCCACCATCTCGCTGAAGTACTCGCTGAGGAGGCGCGCCACCGCGTCGGGGCCCATCGATTCGGCCATGGCGGTGAAGCCGCGGATGTCGCTGAAGAGCACCGTGATCGGGCGGCGCTCGCCGCCCACGCGGATCGCGCCGTCCTGCTGCACGATCTCGCTGGCGACGTTGGGCGCGAAGTAGCGCTCGAAGTTGGAGCGCACCGTCGCCTCGCGGCGGATCTGCTCGGCGTAGCGGCTGTTCTGGACCCCGATGGCCGCGAGCCCGGCGAACGCCACCAGGAACTGCAGGTCTTCGTCGGAGAAGGTGCTCGGGTTGGAGATGTTGTCCACGTAGAGCAGGCCGAGCACGTCGTCCTGGGGGTCGAGCAGGGGCGAGCACATGGCGCTCCGCACGCTCTGCATCACGATCGAGCGGCCCTTGAAGCGGGAGTCGGCCGGCACGTTGTGCGACACCACCGCGACCCGCTCCTGGGCCACCTTGTCGGCGATCGAGCGCGGCACCGGCTGGAGCTGGGTGTCTCCCTGGCGGCTCCGGCTCATCGCCGGCGCCAGCTCCCCGGCCTCATTGCGGAGCAGGATGGTGACCCGATCCACCGACATCACCTGGAAGGTCATGTCGGCCACCCGGCGGAGCAGCCGGTCGAGATCCAGCTCGGACGAGAGCTTCTGGGCCACCTCGAGCAGGAGCGAGAGCTTCCGCGCCTGCCGCTCCGCGGCAGGCGCCGCATCCACCCGCAGCTGCCCGGCCGGGGGGCCGTCACGGCTGGTGATCCCGGGCGGCGCGCCCCCGCTCACCACCAGCTGGCGGACGATCTGACCGCCGGGGGGGCCGTGATCCGGCTGGAGCGGGGCGTGCTGCAGCGGGGCGGGGAGGTGAGGTGCCGGGTGATCGCCGGACGATTTTCCGGCGCGGAGCCGGTAGGTGACCTTGCCGAAGGTCACCGAGTCGTTCGCCTTGATGTGCCCGCTCTCGACCCGGGCCCCATTGATGCAAGTCCCGTTGGAAGAGCCGAGGTCGGTCACGTCGACCCCGTCGTCGGTGACCACCAGCTCGGCGTGGCGGCGGGAGATGGTGGGATCGAGGATCGCAATGTCGCTTGCCACCCCCCGCCCGACGACCAGGCTCCGGCCGGATGGGATCTCGAAGCTTTGCTCTCCGCTGGTGCTGACGAGGCGGAAGACGGGCATGGAGGGACGGTAGGGGTGAAGGCGCCGGGACGCCAGAGGGTCGGAGAGTCGGAGGGGCGGAGAGTCGGAGGGTCGGAGAACTACACAGATTGGGTTGCAAAGGTACGCATGGGTTGGTGGTCACGCCACTGGGCTGCGCGACCGTGTGCCTTTCGGGTTTCCTGGGGTACCACTGCATACCCGCTCGATGCCGATTGTTCTGAATGGAGCGTCATGAGAAGCTCGAGGCGTGGCAGGCTGCTCACCGATTGACGTTGAAGGTGTATCAAGTCACCGATCAATGGCCGAGGTCGGAGCGGTACGAGCTGACCACTCAGGTGCGGCGGGCGGCCATCTCGGTGCCGGCGAACATTGCGGAAGGTGTGGCCAGGCGTGGGCCGCGCGAGCTCAGACGCTTTCTCGACATCGCTCGTGGCTCGCTGGCCGAACTGTCGTACCTCTTGATGCCGGCAAGGGATTTGGGTCTGCTCGCGAAGGACGAGTGGCTCGACCTGGACGAACGGCACAATCAGGTGGGCCGGCTGACCTGGGGCTTGGTCCGGGCACTCAAAGGCAGGAAGGCCGACACCGCGTAGCCCCGATCAACCAGCGCCCCGCCGCCCGTCCGACCCTCCGCCCGCCAACGCCAGCGCAATCACCACCGCTCTCGCCTTCGCCTCCGTCTCCCTCCACTCCGACTCCGGGTCCGAGTCGGCCACGATCCCCGCGCCGGCCTGGACCCAGGCGCGGTCGCCGCGGATGACACAGGTGCGGATGGCGATGGCGGTGTCGAGGGTGTGGGCGCCCCAGCCGACGTAGCCCACCGCTCCCGCGTACGGTCCGCGCCGGGTGGGCTCCAGCTCGTCGATGATCTGCATCGCGCGAACCTTGGGCGCGCCGGATACGGTCCCGGCGGGGAAGCAGGCCGCCAGCGCGGCGAGGGCGTCCAGCTCGGGCCGGAGGCGGCCGCGAACTTCGCTCACGAGGTGCATCACGTGGGAGTAGCGCTCGATGGCCATGAAGGCGGTGAGCCGGACCGAGCCGAACTCGGCCACCCGTCCGACGTCGTTGCGTCCCAGGTCCACCAGCATGAGGTGCTCCGCCCGCTCCTTGGGGTCGGCCGCCAGCTCGGCCGCGAGGGCCGCATCCTGGTCCGCGTCCGCCCCGCGCGGCCGGGTGCCCGCGATGGGACGGAGCGTCACCTCGCCCTCCTCGACCCGCACCAGGATCTCGGGAGAGCTGCCGATCACATGGATGTCGTCGCAATGGAGGAAGTAGAGGTACGGCCCCGGGTTGAGCGCCCGCAGGTAGCGATAGGCCAGGAACGGGTCCGGCGCCTCGAGGTCGAGCCTGCGGCTCAGCACCGTCTGGAAGGTGTCCCCGGCGGCGATGTACTCCTTGATGCGCGTTACGTCGGCCTTGAACCGGGCGTCCGCGTAGGGGCTCCGCATCGCCGGCAGGGCCGGCGCGCTCACCATCTCGAGCGGTCCGATCGTACTCGGCGCCGCCAGCCGCTCCAGCCACCGGTCGATCCGCCGCTCGGCGTCCTCGTACAGCCGCCGCAGCTCGTCCTCGCTCAGCCCCTCCGCCGCTCCGCTCCGCCGCCCCTCCGCCACCCTGTCCGACCGCCCGTCCGCCCCTTCCACCTCCACCGTCGCAATCACCGTCGCCCGATTGAACAGATTGTCCAGCACCAGCAGGGTGTCCGCCACCATCACGATCGCGTCGGGCAGATCCCGATCGTCGGGCGGCGCATCGGGCAGGTCCTCGATGGTGCGGACCACGTCGTAGCCCAGGTAGCCGACCGCGCCGCCGGTGAACCGGGGGAGCCCCGCCACCTCGACGGGCGGATAGCGGCGCATGGTGCGGCCCAGGTGCTCCATCGGCGCGACGTCGCGCTCGACCACCGTCCATGCCTCGCCCGGACGCCGTCGGGCGACCTCCCGGCCGCGGTAGCGGAAGACCTCGCGCGGCTCCGTGGCCAGGAAGGTGTAGCGGGCCCAGCGCTCTCCGCCCTCGAGCGATTCCAGGAGAAAGCCGTAAGGGCCGCGGTGCAGCTTGGCGAAGGCGGTGACCGGAGTGTCCCCGTCGAGGACCACCTGGCGGGTGACCGGCACCATCCCGCCGCCCCGCCGAGCCCGGGCGACGAAATCCTCGTAGCCGGATCTCATCGCGCCGCCGCCACCAGGTAGCGGCCCGTGGCGGTGATATCGGCCCGCAGCACGTCGCTGGCCGGGCGGGTGGAGGGAAGCAAGGCGAGCAGGCTGTCGTTCCTCACCTGGCCGACCGCGAGGGAGCGCTCGAAGACGGCGTCGGCGCCGTACACCTCGCGCGCGCGCGGCGGGGCGGAAAAGTATCGGGCGTAGTTGAAGGACACCGAGGCCTCGCGCTTGAGCGGCAGGCTGGTGGAGACGTCCAGCCCGTAGACGCCGGGGCTGGGGCGCACCTCGGCCCGCACCGGCCGCCCGCTGTCGGCGAACGCGGTGGCCGGAAAGTCCACCTGGGCAAAGACGATGTTCTCCGGCGGGCCGTGGCGCAGGACGATGACCCGCCGCTGGCCGGTGACGAACTCGACGACCGTGTCGTGCGGCGGCGGGCCCGCGGTCTCCAGCACGATGGCCTGGGCCAGCGGAACGATCCGCACCGGCGCCGCCGTGTCGGCGCCGCCATTCGCGGCGCGGCCGCCGCATGCCGCGAGCCCGAGCGCGAGACCGCTTGCCCGCCTCCTGAGTCTCCGCGACATTGCGGTCATCGAGTCCCCGACCATGCGAGGTCCGTATTGCGCAGCGAACGGTGCCCCACGCGTGCGGCGGCGCCGCTCCTGGCCCTGCTCGTCCTCCCCGCGCTGCCGGCGCCGCTCGCCGGCCAGGCCTGGAACGCGCCCGAGGCGCTCGCCCTGGTACGGCGCGCGGTGGAGCGCCGCGCCGAGGTCCAGGCCGATGCCATGCTGCGAAGCTATCGAACCCGCGCTCACGGGTTCGTCTTTTTTCTGGCCCAGGTGGGAGAGGGCCTGACCGAGCCACCTCGCCTGGTGAAGGCCGACGAGCTCGACGTGGAAGTGTATTGGCAGGCCCCGGACCGGAGCAAGCAGGTCATCAGCGGCTGGCGCGACGGCGCGTTCCTCCCCACCGACATCCACTATCACCGGGATCACCTGGGGATCGTCACCAACGATTTCGGTGACGTGATCCGGATCGGCGAAGGCGACGAGGTGCGCGACGTTCCGCACCCGCTCGCATCCGCGGGCCCGGAGCTCTACGACTACGCCCTGGGCGACTCGCTCGTGATCCGCACCGGCGCGGACGCGATCCGGGTTCGGCGGGTCGAGGTGCGCCCCCGCGATTTCGGCCGTCCGATGGTGGTGGGGACGCTCTACCTCGACGCGGAGACGGCGGCCCTGGTCCGCTTCCGCTTCAGCTTCACTCCCGCCGCCTACCTCGACCGCCAGCTCGAGGACATCAGCATCGTCCTGGAAAACGGCCGCTACGAGGGACGCTACTGGCTTCCCTATCGCCAGGACGTGGAGATCCGCCGGCGCACCACCTGGCTCGACTTTCCCGCTCGGGGAATCATCCGGGCCCGCTGGGAGATCGGCGACTACGATCTGAACCCCGCACTCCCGGAGCGCATCTTCACCGGCGCTGCGATCGGCGGCCTGCACTCGCCCCAGCCGGACACGGGGCAATGGGCCCGCCCGCTCGCGGACGCGGTGGCCGGCGTGGCCCAGCCGGTGACCGAGCAGGACATGGACGCGCTCCGGGCGGAGGCCGAGCGGATTGCCGGTGCGCGGGTACTGAGCGGAATTCCGGCCAACCGGCCCGCCATCGGGGCCGTGAGCGATCTGGTGAAGGTGAACCGGGTCCAGGGCCTGGCCTTCGGCATCGGCGGGGTGCTCGGCCTGTCCGAGCGCCGGGTCGAGCTGCGCCCCACGCTCGGCTACGGCACGGAGGACGAGCGAATGACCGGGGGACTCTCGGTCACCGTGGGCCAGGGGGCCACCCAGGTGACGGGTTTCGCCGAGCGTCGGCTGCAGGATATCAGCGACCTGCCGGTCATCGCGCCGATCCTCAATTCGTTCACCGCGCAGGAGTCGGGGAACGACTATGGCGACTACGCGCTGGTCGACCGCGCCGGGCTCGGCGTCCGCCACCGGCTGAGCGGCCGCAATTCCCTGGTCCTGGAGCTGGGGGCGGAGGAGAGTCACTCGGTCGCGACGGCGGCTACACCGGCCAACGGCGCGTACCGCGCCAATCCGCCGCTCGGCGCGGGCAGCCTCGGCATCGCCCGGCTGGCCCTGGAGCGCGCCAGCGGCGGGATGGCGGTCCGGAGCGACCTCCAGGGCCGGCTCGCGGTCGAAGGCGGCGCGGGCGACGCCGACTACCTTCGGGCCACCGCGGAGGGTCGCTGGCTCACGGAGGCGGGTGCTGGGGAGCTGCTCACCCGGATCTACGCCGGCGTCGGCACCGCCGGCCTGCCCGGCTACCGCAGCTTCGTGCTGGGCGGTCGTGGCACCCTCATGCCGGAGCCGTTCCGGGCCTACGGCGGCCGGTCGACCGCGCTGGCCCAGGTGGAATGGCGGCTGGATGTCCCGGCGCCGGCGATCGGCCTTGGCTCCTTCGCCAGTACCGGCCGGAGGATGACGCTGGCGCCCTTCCTGGCCGCCGGCTGGGCCGACCGCCCGCTCGGCGGTCTCCCCTGGTCCGACACCGATGGCGTGCGGCCGGTCGCCGGGGTGGCGCTCGAATGGTTCATGCGGCTGCTCCGGGTGGAGACCGGGGTCGGACTTCGCGATGGCCGGGTCGGGATCACGGTCGACATCAACCGGGATTGGTGGGGGGTGCTGTAGGCGTCGCGGGCTGATGGTGCTCCGGGCCGGGATTGTGCGGCCGTTCACCACGAAGGCACGAAGGACACGAAGGACTCCCTGGCCGGGGTAGCGACGTCACATGCCGCGCTCGAACGGTTCCGCGGGGGTTTTTGTGGGTGGGATGCCCGGGGGTCGGGTAGCTATGGATGTGCAGTGGCGACGGGTGTGCGCACCCACAAAAAACTCCTGCTCGATCCCCTCCCACGCGGCATGTCGCGATCTCCAGCATGGCACGGGGTCTTTCGCGTCCTTCGTGTCTTCGTGGGGAGCGGCCGCACCATGACGGCCGCCCAGCCCTGGACTTAACTGAACGCCCGGCCCGTCGTTAGATTCGACTGATCCGGATCACCCCAATCCGACCACCACCCCGAGTCACCCGGCATGCAGTTCACCGACGAATGGCTGGTCCCCACCCTCGAGCCGATGCTGCCAGCCGACGGCTTCGCGGCCATCCGCCAGGAGGTCACCCCGGCGCCGGGGTCGCTCTGGGAGACGGCGGTGCAGCGGAAGCTGATCGGGGACGATCAGGTGCTGAGCGCCATCGCCGCCCGCTTCCGCTTTCCGGTGGCGGACATGAACCGGATCGATCCTCGGGCGGTGCAGACCGTCCCTGAGCAGCTCGCCCGCCGGTACAACGTCGTGCCGGTGGGACAGACCGATTCCTACCTCGAGATCGCCACCGCCAACCCGTTCGATCTCGACGCGGAGAAGTCCCTGGCGTTCGCCACCGGCCGCGAAGTGCGGATGCTGCTCGCCTCGCCCGGGATGATCCGCTACAAGCTGGACGAGATGTATCGCGGCGGCGACGAGGTGGTCTCCCGCCTGCTCGGAGGGATGGGCGGCGAGCTCGAGGTCAAGGAGCTGACCGACGACGAGGACGACGGGGCTGTCAGCGCCGAGGAGGCGAGCCAGCGGCCCATCATCCGTCTGGTGGACATGATGCTCGCCGACGGCGTGGCCAGCCGGGCCAGCGACATCCACGTCGAGCCGATCGAGGGCGGGGTCGCCGTGCGTTACCGCATCGACGGCGTGCTGCGCCAGGTCATGAAGGTGCCGCGGAACGCGGGGCTGCCCCTCATCTCCCGGATCAAGATCATGTCCGGGCTGGATATCGCCGACCGTCTGCGGCCGCAGGACGGCCGCGCCCGCGTCTCCATCGGCGGCGACCCGATCGACCTCCGCGTCTCCACCCTGCCGGCCTCGCTGGGCGAAAAGGTGGTGATCCGGATCCTGAGCCAGCGCGCTACCGTGCTCGACCTCAGCGCGCTCGGCATGCACGAGGACGAGCAGCAGGCGCTCCAGCGGCTGCTGAACCACAAGGAAGGGATCGTGCTGGTCACCGGTCCCACCGGCTCGGGCAAGACGACGACGCTCTACTCCGCGATCCAGCTGATCCAGAACCCGGGCGTGAACATCGTGACGGTGGAGGACCCGGTCGAATACCGGCTGGGGCAGAACATCGTCCAGGTCCAGGTGCACGACAAGGCGGGGCTCACCTTCGCCTCGGCCCTGCGCTCGATCCTCCGGCAGGACCCCGACGTCGTGCTCATCGGCGAGATCCGCGACCAGGAGACCGCGCAGATCGCGCTGCAGGCTTCGCTGACCGGCCACCTGGTGCTGTCCACCCTGCATACCAACGACGCGCCCAACGCCGTGACCCGTCTGACGGACATGGGTATGGAGCCCTACAAGATCGCGTCGGCCCTCCGGGGCGTCGTGGCGCAGCGGCTCATGCGGCGTCTCTGCTCCGTCTGCCGGGCGGAAGCCGACGCACCGGTGCCCGAGCGGGCCGCGCGCTACGTCCCCGCCGGGACGCGGCTGTTCAAGGCGGTCGGCTGTCCCGAGTGCGCGATGACCGGCTACCGGGGCCGCTTCAGCATCGTCGAGGTGCTGATGATGAACCCCCAGCTCGAGCGCGACATCGGCCAGGGCGCCACGGCCGACCAGATCGCACGGGACGCCCGCGCCCACGGCATGGGGTCGCTCTGGGAGAGCGGTCTCCGGCACGTGCTCGCCGGCGAGTCCACGCTGGACGAGCTGCTCCGCGTCACCGATGTGCCGCCCGAGGCCGCGCCAACCCGCGGTCCACGCCGCGAGCCCGCGCCGTCGCGCCCTGCCCGTGAGACACCCGCCGCCGAGCCTGCCCAGCCCAAGCCCTCGGCCGCGCCGGCCCCTGGGTCGCTGGCCGAGCTCGCCGCCGAGTTCGACCTTTTGGACGAGGAGGCCGGGGCCGGCGGAAGGACACCGGCGGCACGCGGCACCGGAACCACCGTGCTCCTGGTCGAGGACGAGGAGCAGCTCCGCCGGGTCATGAAGGATCTGCTGGAGCGCGATGGCTACACCGTCGCCGAAGCACGGGACGGGGTGCAGGCGCTGGATCAGGTGGATCGGTTCGCGCCCGACGTGATCATCCTCGACCTCAACCTCCCCGGGATCGACGGCTACAGCGTGCTCGCGCAGATCCGCTCCCGCCCGGCGACGCGAACCATCCCCGTCGTGGTCCTCACCGCCAAGGGCGACGAGGACAACGAAGTGCGAGTCTTCGAGCTCGGCGCCGACGATTTCATCACCAAGCCGTTCCGGGCCAAGGCCCTCTCGGCCAGGCTCGAGGCGGTCCTCGGCCGCCACCGCGCTTGAGCGCTTCGGGACCTCCCACCACCGACCGACAGCCCGCCCGCCAGCCTCCTGCCTCTCCCGGTCCGGCGGACGCGCTGCCGGACGCTGCCGACGGCCTCGCCCTGGTGAAGCCGGGGGTGCGCTCCCAGGCGGCCTACACCCTCCGCGCGCCGACGGCATCGCGGAAGCTCAACCAGAACGAGTGCCCCGACGACCTGCCTGCAGAGGTCAAGCGCGCGGTGCTCGACGCCGCGGAGCGGGCCGCGTGGAACCGCTATCCGGAGTTCGTTCCCGCCCGGCTGCTCGACCGCCTGGCCGAGCATTACGGGTGGCGGGGCGACGGCATCCTGGCGGGCAACGGATCGAACGAGCTGATCCAGGCCGCCCTCGCGGTGCTGGTGGCGCCGGGAGACACCGTGGTGGCGCCCGCGCCGACGTTCTCGCTCTACCGGCTGCTGAGCGGGGTGCTGGGCGCCCGCTACGTGCCGGTCCCGCTGGGACCTGACTTCGCCTACGAGCCGGACCGGATCATCGAGACTGCGGTGCGGGAGCGTGCCCGCGTCGTGGTGGTCAACTCGCCCAACAATCCCACCGGCTCCGTGCTCCCACCCGGCGGGGTGGCCCGGATCGTCACCGAGACCGGTGCGATGGTCGTATGCGACGAGGCGTACCAGGAGTTCGGCGGGCCGACGGCCGTCCCGCTGCTCCGGCAGACCGCCCGTCTGATCGTGCTGCGCACCTTTTCCAAAGCAATGGGGATGGCGGGGCTCCGCTTCGGCGTGGCGCTGGCGCATCCCGAGGTCGCGCGCGAGGTCGCCAAGGGAAAGCTGCCGTACAACGTGAATCTGGTCACCCTGGCGGCCGCGTCCGTGGCGCTCGACCATGCGCCGCTGCTGGCCGCGCGCACCCGGGCCATCGTCGAGACCCGGGACCGCTTCCTGCCCGGTCTCCGGCGCATCCCGGGGCTCACCGTGTACCCGACCGGAGCGAACTTCGTCCTGATCCGCTGCCACGCGCTGCCGGCGCGGGAGCTCTTTCGCCGGCTGCTGGACGAGCACGGCATCCTGGTGCGCGACGTCTCGGCGGCGGCGGAGCTGGCGGAATGTCTCCGGATCTCGATCGGCACGCCCGAGGACATGGACGCGGTGCTGGCCGCGCTACAGACGATTCTGGGAGGCACGCCATGAGCCGGGTGGGCGAGCTGCGGCGCAAGACCAAGGAAACCGAGATCTTCGCCCGGGTCGCCCTCGACGGGCGGGGCGAGGCCGCGGTGCGCACCGGCATCGGCTTCTTCGACCACATGCTCGAGGCGCTGGCGCGCCACGCCCTGTTCGATCTCACGGTCGAGGCGCAGGGCGACCTGCACGTGGACGGCCACCACACGGTCGAGGATGTCGGCATCACCCTCGGTCTCGCGATCGCCAAGGCCCTGGGCGACCGGGCCGGGATCCGCCGCTACGGCGACGCCCTCGTGCCGTTGGACGAGGCGCTGGTCCGCGCCGTGGTGGACGTGAGCGGCCGGCCGTTCCTGCACTACGGGATCGAGATCCCCAAGTGGCAGATGCTGGGGGACTACGACGTCTTTCTGACGCCGGAGTTCTTCCGCGCCCTGGTGCTCAACGCCGGCCTCACCGCCCATCTCGACCTGATGCGGGGCGACAATCCGCACCACATCGTCGAGGCGGCGTTCAAGGCCTTCGCGCGGGCGCTCGACGCCGCGACTACCCTCGATCCGCGGGTGAGCGGCGTGCCGTCCACCAAGGGCGCGTTGTGATCGTGGTGGTCGACTATGGGGTGAACAACCTCAAGAGCGTGGTCCGGGCCCTCGCGGCCGGGGGGCACCAGGCCACCCTCGCCACGGATCCCGAGGTGGTGCGCCGGGCGGACCGGGTGCTCCTGCCGGGCGTCGGCAACTTCGGGCAGGGCTCGCGCACGCTCCGGGAGACCGGTCTCGGTCCCGCCGTCGTCGACGCCGCTCGTGCCGGCCGGCCTGTCATGGGGATCTGCCTCGGACTCCAGCTCCTCTTCGAGCGGAGCGAGGAGGCGGGTGACACCGAGGGCCTCGGGCTGCTGCCGGGTCGGGTCCGGCGCTTCGTCACCGATCTGCACGTGCCCCACGTCGGCTGGGCGCGGGTGGACCTGACCGAGACCGGCCGCCATCACGCCGTCCTGGCGCCGGTCTTTCGCGAGGGGTCCCGGTTCTTCTACCACGTCCACAGTTACCATCCGGCGGACGTCCCCGCCGGAGCCGTGCTCGGCACCGGGGAGTACGGCGAGGTCTTCCCCACCCTCGTGGGGCAGGGCTCCGTCGTCGGGGCGCAGTTCCACCCGGAGAAATCGCAGCGCGCCGGCATCGAGCTGCTCGACGCGTTCGCCCGGTGGTCGCCGTGACCAGCGTGCGGGTGTCGCTGGTGGACCTGTACGTGCTCCGCGGTGCGGGGGCGTCGCTCGAGTGCCTCACCCTCCGTCGCGCGCCGGGCGGACGTTGTCCGGGATCGTGGGAGACGGTGCACGGCCACATCGAGCCGGGCGAGCGGCCTTCGGAGGCGGCCGAGCGGGAGCTGCGGGAAGAGACCGGACTGGTGCCGCTCCGACTGTACAACCTGAGCCGGGTCGAGCTCTTCTATCAGCACCGCCAGGACGAGGTCGCCCTGGTGCCCGTCTTCGTCGCCTTCGTCGCGCCGGCGGGGGAAGTGACCCTGAGCGGGGAGCACGACCGGGCGGAGTGGCTGCCCGCCGCGGAAGCAGGCGGACGGTTCGCCTGGCCTCGCGAGGGTCGCGCCCTGGAGGACGCCATCGCGCTGCTCGGCAGCGGCTCGGCCGGCGCGGTGGAGGACGTGCTCCGGATATGCTAGCGCGGCGGATCATCCCCTGCCTCGACGTGGCGGGCGGCCGGGTGGTGAAGGGAGTCCACTTCGAGTCGCTGCGCGACGCGGGCGACCCCGTGGAGCAGGCCGCCCGCTACGACGCGCAGGGCGCCGACGAGCTGGTCTTCCTCGACATCTCGGCGAGTCCGGACGACCGGCGCACCACTCTGGACATGGTGGGACGGGTGGCGGACTCGATCTTCATCCCCTTCACCGTGGGCGGGGGCATCCGGTCGGTGGCCGACGCGGGCTCGGCGCTGCGCGCCGGAGCGGACAAGGTCTCGGTCAACACGGCGGCCGTCCGCTCGCCGGACCTTGTCTCACGCCTGGCCGACAGCTTCGGCAGCCAATGCGTGGTGGCGGCGGTGGACGTCCGCCGATCCAACGGGCGCTTCACCGTCGTGGTGAACGGCGGCCGGGAGGAGACCCCGCTCGAGGCGGTGGAGTGGATCCGCCGGCTGGAGCAGCTCGGCGCGGGCGAGATCCTCCTGACCTCCATGGACCGGGACGGCACCGGCGCCGGGTACGATCTCGAGCTGCTCCGGGCGGCATCCGGTGTCACCGGCCTTCCCATCGTGGCGTCCGGCGGCGCCGGCGAGCTGGCCCACCTGGCGGAGGCGCTCGAGGCCGGCGCGCACGGCGTGCTCGCGGCGACGATATTTCATTACCAGGGCTCGTCCCTTCCCGAGGCGCGGGCATTCCTGCGCGCCCGAGGGTACCCGGTTCGACCATGATCGGTCCGCTCGCCATTCTCCTCGCCGCGGCCACCGTCGCCGCTCCCTGCCTCCGGCCCACCCGCGCCGGCACCCAGGTGCAGGGAGAGGTCCGGGTCTGCCCCGGACGCTACCGAATTCCCGATCCAGCCGAGCGCGGGGTCATCATCGTGGCCGCGTCGGGAACCCGGGTGGACCTCACGGGCGTGGTGCTGGAGAGCGGCGATTCGTTGTCCGGCCGGTTCGTCGGGATGGGGATCGCCAGCCGCAACGTGGACGGGGTCACGGTCGTGGGGGGCACCATCCGAGGCTACCGGGTCGGGATCCGGCTCGAGGGGGGGCGGGGGCACCGGGTGGTCGGCTCCTCCCTCTCAGGGAGCCGCGCCGTCCGGCCCGCCGAGGCGGGCGACAGCCTGGCTCGGCTGGACCCGGTGCACCTCGAGGTGTTCCAGGCCTACGGGTCCGGTCTCATGCTGGCGCGAACCGCGGCGACCATGGTGACGGGCGTGACCGCGAGGGGAAGCCAGAACGGGATCAGCCTGCTGGAGGCCCGGGATTCGTATCTCGCGGACAACGACGTGAGCGGCAACAACGGGTGGGGGATCCAGCTCTGGCGCGCCTCGAAGAACATCATCGTGCGGAACCTGGTGGACCACACCGTGCGCTGTGCCCCGCCGGCCGCCGACTGCGGCGCCGCCGCGATCCTGATCCGCGAGGGCAGCGACTCGAACACCGTGGGCGACAATGACCTCAGCGCGTCCAGCACGGGGCTTCGGCTGGGCGCGGGGCACCCGAACGAGCGGCCGTCGCGCTCCAACCTGATCTATCGCAACACGGCGTCCGAAGCCGCGGGGGCGGGGTTTCTCGTCGGCACGGCCTGGAGTGCGCTGCTGCTGGACAACCGGGCCGACAGCTCGGCGTACGGATTCCTGCTGAAGAACGCCGCGGGCTGCACTATCCGGGGCAACACGGTGATCGGCGCGCGGACCGCCGCCATCGCCGGGGAGCACAGCGCCGACATCCGGATCGAGTCCAACGTCCTGCTGGAGGCGCCGGTCGGTGTGCTGGTCTCGGCCCCGCGCGCGGGCGGTGCCCCCAGCCGGGGCTACCGCATCGATGACAACATGGTCACCCGGATCGCCCAGGGCATCGTGCTGCAGGGAACCACGGGAAGCCGGCTCAGGGGGAACGTGCTCGACGGGGTGGGAGACGGCATCGTGGTGGACGGCACCGGCCACGGGACCGAGGTGAGCGGGAACGTGTTTCTCCGCACCAGCGGCTGGTTCATCGACGCACCCGACCTGGCGGCCGGCGGCAACTACTGGGCGACCGCCGACGCCACCGCGGCCGCCGCACGGGTCCGCGGGCGGATCAGCGTCCTTCCGTGGCGGCCGGCGAGCGTGGCGGGGTACTAGCGAAGACTTCCGACGCGACGGCGTGCAGGTCGCGCAGGTTGAAGGGCTTGCGGAGCCGGCGCACGCTCTCGTGCGCTGCCAGATCCACCGACTCGGCGTTGCTCGAGACTCCCACGATCAGCCGGTCGCAGCTCTCGGGGCAGTCGGCCGCGAGCGCCCCGATGAAGAGCCGCGCCGGCGCCACCGCGGCCAGCGCGTCGGCCACGATCAGGTCGAACGACCGCTCCCGCAGCATCCGCAGGCCCTGCGCTCCCGATCGCACCGCTTCCACCACATGACCTTCGGGCGTGAACAGCGCGCTCACCACCCGGTGCACCGCCGGGTCGTCGTCCACCACCAGAATGCGCCGGGTCACCGAGGTCGGCCGAGGCGGCTCGGGCACGTCCAGGGGCGGCGGAGCCGGTGCGTCGTGGGCCGGAAGGGTCACCCGGAACTCGGCGCCTCCTTCCGGCGGCGCCTCGTACACCAGCTCTCCGCCGTGGGCCTTCACCAGGCCGTAGCTCAGCGAGAGCCCGAGTCCGGTGCCCTGGCCCGGACTCTTGGTGGTGAAGAACGGCGTGAACAGGTGGGGGACGAGGTGCGGCGGGACGCCGGGGCCGGTGTCCCGGACCCGCAGGATGGCGTCGCCGTTCTGGCGCGTGATCTCGAGGCGGATCTTCCGATTCCGCCCCCGCTCCAGCGCGCTCACCGCCTGCACCGCGTTGGTCACCAGGTTGAGCAGCACCTGCTGCAGCTCGTGCCGGTCGCCGAGCACCACGACGGGATGGGGACCGGTCACCGACTCCAGCTCGATCCCGTGGAGCTGCAGCTCGTACATGATCAATAGCGCCGTCCGGGCGGCCACGTCGTTGAGGTCGACCGGGGACTTCTCCAGCACCCCTTTCCGCGCGAAGGTGAGCAGGTTCCGGACGATGCGCCCGGCCCGCTCGGCCTGGTCGTGGATGACGCGAAGGTGCTCCCTCGGCATGCCGAGCTGGGGATCCCGCTCCAGCAGGAGCTCGGTGAGCCCGGCAATCGAAGTGAGCGGGTTGTTGAGCTCGTGGGCCACCCCCGATACCAGCTGGCCGATCGAGGCCATCTTGTCGTTCTGGATGAGCTGGGCCTCGAGCGTGCGCTGCTCGGTGACGTCCTCCACCAGCATGACGACCGGGCCGGGACCGGCACGCTCGGCGAACGGCGCGGCCGTGAGGCGGAGCACGCGGCCGGTCCGCTCGAGGCGAGCGGTCATCGAGGCGGTCCGCTCACCCCGCTGCGCGGCTTCCATCAGCTCGGCCACGACCTCGGCCGTGCCGGTCAGCATGTCACAGAAGTTCCGGCCGACCAGCTCGGACTCCGTGGTCTCCGCCAGGGCGGCGAGCGCCCGGTTGGCCCGAAGCACCACCTGGCTCGGGTCCACCACCGCGATCCCCTCGGCCAAGGCGTTGAAGGCGGTCTCCCACTCCTCCTTGCTGCGACGGACGATCTCGTACAGCCGGCCGTTGGC
>DATEIR010000079.1:0-39235 GCA_035278885.1 Gemmatimonadales bacterium
TCGCGGCAGCGCACCGACAAGGTGGTCGAGCAGGTCGAGGGGATTCTGCGGAAGGAGAAGGGCATCCGCACCTTCGCGGCACTGGTGGGCTTCAACCTGCTGGCCCAGGCGAACCAGTCCAACGGCGCCACGATGTTCGTCCTGCTGCAACCCTGGGACGACCGCGGCAAGGAGGACCAGCTCGACGCCATCCTCGGTCGGGTGAACGGCCAGCTCTTCGGGCTCAGGAACGCGCTCGCGTTCGGATTCAACTTCCCGGAGATCCCCGGCCTGGGCTCGACCGCGGGACTGGAGCTCAATCTGCAGGCCCGCAGCGGGCAGGACATCGCGACCTTCAACCGCCAGGTGCAGGCGGCCGTGGCGGACATCGGCAAGCTTCCCGAGACGCCGGGCGCCGCGACCACCTTCCGGGCGGAAGTACCGCAGATCTACGTGACCGTCGACCGGGAAACGGCCAAGGCCCGCGGCGTGAAGCTCGGCGACCTCTTCGCCACCCTGCAGGCGATGCTGTCGGCGCTCTACATCAACGACTTCAATCTCTACGGACGCACCTACCGGGTGCAGGCCGAGGCGCAGGCGCGCTTCCGCCAGAGTCCCGACGACATCGGACGGCTCTTCGTGCGGGCGGAAGACTCCGATACCAAGGAGATGATTCCGCTGTCGGCGCTCACCAAGGCCGAGTTCCGCGCGGCACCGAGCGTGCTGACCAGGTTCAACGGGTTCACCTCCGCCCTGGTGACCGCCTCGGCGCCGTCGGGTGTGAGCTCGGGACAACAGCTCGACGCGGTCGAGCGGCTGCTGAACGGCAAGTATGCGGCCGAAGGGGTGGGCTACGGCTACAGCGGGCAGTCGTTCCAGGAGCGGGCGTCCGGCGGTCAGGGAGGCCTGGTGTTCGGCCTCGGCCTGGTTCTCGTGTTCCTGGTGCTCGCCGCCCAGTATGAGAGCTGGTCGATTCCCTTCGCGGTCATCTTCGGCGTGCCCTTCGGCGTATTCGGCGCGTTCCTCGGAGTCTGGCTTCGGGGAATTCCCAGCGACATTTACTTCCAGGTCGGGCTCATCACGGTGGTCGGCCTCGCCGCCAAGAACGCGATTCTGATCGTGGAGTTCGCCAACGAGCTCCGGAACCGGGGCCACAGCATCGCCGAGGCGGCGGCGGAGGGAGCACGAGAGCGCTTCCGTCCGATCCTCATGACCTCGTTCGCCTTCATCTTCGGGGTGGCCCCGCTGATGATCGCGGGCGGCGCGGGCGCCGCGAGCCGGCACAGCCTGGGGACCGGCGTCTTTGCCGGCATGCTCACGGCCACGCTGGTCGGCATCTTCTTCATCCCGCTGTTCTTCGCGCTGATCCGCCGGGTCGGCGAGCGGCTGGGGCGGGGTCATCCCGTGGGCGAGAGCCCCGAGCCGGCGGGAGAGCACGCCTGACTCGCGGTTTCGGGTGCAGATCTGGTTGTGAGGGGAAGCTGGACCCGGTGAGGCCTAGCGGGCCTCGGGTCCGAGCAGCCGGCGATATTCTCCGGCGATGATGCGGTAGCATTCGCAGGCCAGCCGCTCCAACCCGTCCCGGTCGAGCAGCATGATGCGACCGGGCGTGGCGCGGATCAGACCCGCCGTCTGCAGCTTGCCCAGCTCGCCGGTGACCGTCGCGCGGCGCATGCCGAGCATCTGGCTGATGAACTCGTGCGTGAGCGGGAACTCGGCCCGGCCGAAACGGTCCTGGCAGGTGAGCAGCCAGCGGGCGAGGCGGCGCTCGGCGTGGTGGTGGCAGTTGCAGACAGCGCTCTGCCCCGACTCGGTGAGGAACGCCTGCACGAAGCGCAGGAGGATCCGCCGAAGCTCCGGCTGGTGCGCCGCCACCTCGCGGAAGGCGGCGGCGGAGATCCGATCCGCCTCGCCGGGGAGCTGGACCACCGCCGCCTGGGACGGCTGGCCGTCGCCCAGGAACACCGGCAGGCCCACCACGCCGAAACGCCCCACGGCCGCGACCTCGACGTCCTCACCCTTGCCTGCCTGGCCCACGATGGACACGAGCGCGCTGATCGGGAAGAGCACGTCGGTGATCGGCTGATGCCCATTCCACAGGATCTGCCGCTGCACCAGGGACACGCGCGTCAGATGCGGCTGCAGCGCCGATCGGGGGCCCGCAGGAAGCATCGCCAGCAGTGCGTTGTCACTGCCCATGTCCATTGCGCTTTCCGGCTTGGCGTGGGAGCCCCGAGCCTAACCGCAGACTTGTCCGGCGTACAGTAGAGCGCGATGGCGTGGTGTCAGGCATCGTACATGGCGTACTATTGCGTACGCTACGAGGTCGTCGGAAAGAAGCGCCGGCGCAGCATCGCGAGTACGTCGGGGGTCAGTCCCGGCGGGTCGAAGGCCACGGCGACTTCGCCGCCGCCGTGGCGTACCACGCGCCCCCGCACCGGGATCACCGCCTCCGCATCGAGCCGCAATTCGCCTTCGACCCGGCTTCCCGCCGCGGGCACCGGCTCCGCGGGGCCGAGCACATAGCGCAACCCGGTGGTGCTTACATCGAGCAGCGGCGTGCGAAGCCCGATTCCGCCCGAGGTCGGCGGCGGCAGCGGGAGCCGCGGCGCGGCGCGGCGCTCCTGGTGATTGCGGATCAGCGCGGCGCGCTCGGCATCGATCGCCTCCGGTCCGGGCCAGCCGGTTTCCGGAAAGATCGCGAGGCCGGCTCGATCGATCCGGCGGATGCGTCCCGACACGGTCATGCGGCCACCGGTTCGGAGCTGAAGCACGCCGACGACATGCTGGCCCGCCTCCCAGACCCGGCCGGCCGGTGCGGGCTCGATCCGAAGTCCACCGAGGCCGAGATCGCGTACCGCGCAGCGGAGCCCGTCCAGCTCCATGAGGCCCGGCGCCGTGCGGCGATACTCGGCCCTCGGCGTTGCCCGACGGTCCAGCAAGCGTTCCCCACCGCGCCGTACCCACGTCATCCGCCTGTTCCCCCTATCTTTGGCCTGTTACACACGTACCCGCGCGCAGGCCCCACGTCAACCACCACCCTCCGATCGTGCCAGGTCCACTAACCGGTATTCGCGTGCTGGACCTGACCCGCGTGCTCGCCGGCCCGCTGTGCACCATGGCGCTCGGCGATCTGGGCGCCGACGTCATCAAGATCGAGCGCCCCGGCAGCGGTGACGAGACCCGTGGCTGGGGCCCGCCGTTCGACCCTTCGGGCCAGAGTGCCTACTTTCTCGCGGTGAACCGGAACAAGCTCAGCGTCGCGCTCGATCTCGACCTCGAGGCCGATCGCGCGATCCTGCTCCGCCTCCTGGTCGAGGCCGACGTCGTGGTGGACAACTTCCTGCCCGGCACGCTGCAGCGTCGGGGAATCGAGCCCGCGGCGCTCCTCCAGTCGCACCCGCGCCTGATCTGGTGTACCCTGGCGGGGTTCGACACCGATCCTGCGCGGCCGGGCTACGATTTCGTGGTCCAGGCCGAGTCGGGATGGATGGCGATTACCGGCGAGCCCGGCGGCTCACCGATGAAGGTCGGTGTCGCCCTGGCCGATGTGGTTGCCGGCAAGGACGCGGCGATCGCCATTCTTGGCGCGTTGGCCGGCCGCGCGCTCGCGCGAACCGCCGAGGAGCGGCGGCTCACCGTGTCGCTGGCCCACTCGGCCACGGCGGCACTGGTGAACGTGGCGCAGAATGCGCTGGTCGATGGCCGGGAGCCGGAGCGGTGGGGCAACGCTCATCCGAACCTGGTTCCCTACCAGCTCTTCGAGACCGCCGACCGACCCCTCGCGCTCGCCGTCGGCAACGACGCGCAGTGGCTGGCCTGCTGCCGCGTGCTCGGCCTCGAGCTCGAGGCGGCGGACCCGCGCCTCACCACCAACGCCGGCCGGCTGCGCCACCGCGCCGAGGTGGTCTCCGCGGTGGCCGCGGCACTCCGGAGTCGCTTCGCGGCGGAGTGGCTGGCACGGCTGGGTGCCGCCGGGGTACCTGCCGGCGTGGTCCGCCAGGTAACTGAAGCGCTCGCGGAGGTGGCCGCGGATGCCCTCCATGGAATCCCGCCAAGATTTCCCGCCGGTATCCGCCGGCCACCCCCCCGCTTGGACCAGCACGGAGGCGCGGTCCGCCGCCTCGGCTGGGAGGCCTGCCGCACTCTGTAACTCCAGTCTCTAAGCCGACAGCGAATCGACGGCACGCGACGCCCTGGCGATCCTGGCCGACGCCAACGGCCACTATCGACCTGATGCTGTGCGACCTCACGATGCCCCCGCTGGGCGGCCGCACGGTGGGGAGGGGAATCGCGCGGTTGCGGCCTGACCTCGCGGTGTTGTTCATGCCCGGCTAGGTGAAGACGAAGCAGCCCGGCTCCAGGTGCTGGAGCCGGGCTACCCTTGGATCCAGAAGCCGAGTGCGTGGCGCGACGCTCGTCGGTCTAGCGCTTCGTGCTCGGCTTCAGCGTGCTGTCCGCCGGCGCCAGCCGGTCCACCGCCCAGTTCTCCATGCGGTAGATCGTGGTGCTGCTGTCGGCTCGCACCCAGAACCCCTGGGCGGTAGAGTCGAACGTCAGCCGGAGGAGCGGCGAGCCGTCTCCCCGGAGCAGGGTGACCCGGCGCTCGGGCCGGTCGAACCGGGCCGAATCCGCCTGCGCGGAGGATGCGAATCCCGAGGCGTCGATCTCGCCGTAGGCTTGACGCAGCCGGCTCACCGCCGCGGTATCCACCGGACCGGAGGGCGCGAGCGCCCAGCCCTTGCCACTCTTGCTCAGCTTGTAGCCGCGGGCGCCCCGCTGGACCTCGATCACGGCGATGCTGTCGACCGCCACCTGGGCGATCCGCCGGTCGCGCCAATCGTCCGCGCTCCGCTCCAGCAGGCCGGCGAGCGACCCCTGCAGCATGTAGGCCTGCGGATGGCCCTCCAGGCGAAAGTAGCCGCCCTCCAGGTCGGTGCTGCGGTGCCCCGCGATGAAGGCGCCGATCACCGAGTCGCCCCGGAGCAGCCGCACCCGCGTCCCTCCGGTGCTGTCCACGCCGAGCGCCGCGTGCGACGCCGGACGCTCGGCGACGAGGTCGGGGTGTGTGCTCGTATCGGCCAGCGCGGTGAAGAAGTCGTTCACGGCCGTTCTCGACCCCGCGTGGCCGTTCACGGTCCAGCTGCTGTCTCGTCGGGCGAGGACGATGGTATCCGTCGGCTTGACGATGCGCACCGTGTCCACCGCGCTCATGGCCGGGGCCGGAAGCCGGAAGCGGTCGGGAGCCGCCGGCGCGTCCGCGCGGCGGCGGCCGAGCGCGGCAGCGCCCCAGAGGAGCACCAGCACCCCCAGCAACATGGCGAGGCGGGCCAGGGTCTTGGCGCTCATGCCACGGTCTCCGGCGCGGTCACCAGCGGGCGGTACGGCTCCCGGGTCCGGCGCCGGCGGCGGATGATCCGGGCCGCGCCGAACAACGCCACCAGGAGCGGCAGCCCGATCAGGTTGGCGTACTTGACGCCTTCCCGCTCGGCGGCGCTCTGGAACACGAGCCTGGGTGCGCTGCGGTCCTTCGAACGGATCGCGATCAGCGCCTCGTCCTGGGCCAGCCAGTCCACGGCGTTGAGGGCGAAGGCCAGGTTCTCCGGAGCGGACTGCACGAAGCGGTCGGTGGCGAAGTCGAGGCTTCCGACCACCACCAGCCGGCCCCGGGCGCCCTTGGCGGTGTCCCCCGGCGCCACCATGGCGGCGAGCAGCCGCGGCTTGAGGTCCTTCTGCGGGAAGTCCTGGCTCGGCGCGACCGACGTCATGGCGGTGAACGCGCCGCCCGCCCGGCTGGAGACGAACAGCGGCGTCACGGTGCCCTTGGCCGCGCCCGTGGTGTCGATGGTGCTGGGCCAGGTGAGCACCACCGAGCCGATATCCTGGTTCACCGGCGACAGCCGGCTGCTCTGCGCCCGGATGAAGAAGGGATAGACCTGCAGCACGCGGCCGAAGTCGCTCGGCAAAGGAATCACCTCGTTGGCGAGCAGGTCGTAGGCCATGTCGGAGCGGATCTGCACCCCGAACGGCTTGAGCACCGCGTTGAGCGCCACCTGGCGCGGCATCGCGGTGGGCATCTGATCCGACATCTGCATGCCCGGCGCCAGCACCAGGGCGCTGCCGCCCCGGCTGAAGAACGCCTGCAGCTTGTCCTGCTCCCTGGCACTCAGGCTGTCCGGGGTGCCGGCCAGCACCAGCGCCACCACGTCGGGTCCCGGCTGGGCCGTGTCGGCCAGGTCGAAGCTCCGCACGTCGTAGGAGTGCCGGAGCTGCTCCTCCAGCTGGGTGAAGGCGGCGTCGGGACCCTGCCGCTGCGCGACCAGTCCGATCACCGGCTTCTTGGCCCGGGTGAGCTGCCGGATGGTCGAGGCCAGGCGGTATTCCAGATCATCGGTGCGCTGCACCAGCGGGATGGTCTCGGATTGGCCGCCGTGCTGGATCGCGAGGGCGAGGTACCCCTCCTTCACCTGCAGCTCCGACTCGCCGACCACGTTGAACTGCACCGGTTGAATGCCGAGGTTCTGCGCCTCGCGCTTGGCCGCGGGGTCCTCGGCCGGATCGCGCTCGACGATGCGGATCCGCCCGTCCCCGGCGCTCCGCAGGTCGCGCAGCAGGTCGTCCATGTCGCGCTTCATCAGCGCGACCTCGGTGGGCAGCTCCTTGGACGCGTAGACCTTGATCGTGACCAGATCGTCGAGGTTATGGGCGATCTGCCGGGTGGCGGGCGACAGGGTGTACGCCTGGCCCGGCGTCAGGTCGAGCCGCCCGCCGATGTAGCTGCCGAGCAGGTTCACCACCACCAGCGAGGTGGCGAGCAGCGCGACGCCGATGCGGAGGCGGGCCCGGGTTCCGGTGGCGGGCGCCAGCTTCCGGCTCAGCAGTGCGCCATAGGCGAGCGCGAGGAAGATCCCGGCCAGGGAGAGGAAGTAGACGACGTCCCGCAGATCGACGACGCCGCGTCCCATGCTCTCGAAGTGCGAGAGCACCCCGATCTTGGCCGCCGCGGCGCCGAGCAGCGGGGGCAGGCCTACGATCAGCGGGTCGAGTCCCAGCAGCACCAGCAGGAACATGACGCCCGCGGCCAGGATGAACGCGGTGATCTGGCTCCGGGAGAGGCTCGACGCCCACACGCCGATGCCCGCCAGCCCGGCCGCGAGGAGCGCCGCGCCCACGTACTGCGCCAGGAGGGTGCCCCATTGGAGGTCGGCTCCGGCGGCGAGGCCGAGCGGGATGGCGAGGGTGAGCGCGAGGGCGGTCCACAGGAACAGCACCGACCCCAGATACTTGCCCAGCAGCAGCTCCAGCTCGCTCAGCGGCTGGGCCAGCACCACCTCGATCTGCCCGCTCCGGATGTCCTCCGCCAGCGCCCGCATGGTGACCGCGGGCACGAAGAAGAGGAACTCCCAGGGCAGCAGGTCGAGCATGGGGCGCAGGCTCGCGGTCTGCGAGAGGAACGCCTGGCGGAAGAAGAGGAATCCGTTGATCGCCAGGAACACGACCAGCAGGACGTAGCCGGTCGGCAGGTCGAAGAGCGCGCGCAGCTCGCGGCGCGCCACCGTCCAGATGCGCCTCATGCGGGCTCCTGGTCGGTCGTGAGCTCGCGGAAGAGATCCTCCAGGCTGCCGGCCTCCTGGTGCAGCTCGTAGAGGGTCCAGCCGGCCACCTTCGCCAGGTCGAAGATCCGCGGGCGCAGATCCTCGCCCCCCGCGGCGAGCACCACCACCCGCGCTCGGCCGTGCTCGCCGGTCCGGGCCTCCACCTCGCGAACGCCCGGCACCGCGGCGAGCCGCTCGGCGATGCCGTCGCCCGCCGCCTCCACGGTGATGTGGGTACCGCCGCGGGCCCGGGAGACCAGCTCGTCCACCGGCCCGTCCGCCACGATGCGGCCGCGATTGATGATGAGCAGCCGGGAGCAGGTGAACTGCACCTCGGGCAGCACGTGGGTGGAGAGCACCACGGTCCGTTCCCGCCCCAGCTCGGCGATGAGCCGGCGGATCTCGACCCGCTGGTTGGGGTCGAGACCCTCGGTCGGCTCGTCGAGCACCAGCAGATCCGGCCGGTGGAGGATCGCGGACGCCAGGCCGACGCGCTGGCGAAATCCCTTGGAGAGCTCCCCGATGGGCCGGTGGTAGACCGACTCGATCCCGGTGGCGGCCACCGCCTCATCGATCGCGGGACGCCGCTCGGGTCCGCGCAGGTCGCGCAGGCTCGCGATGTACTCGAGCCATTCCGAGACCAGCATTTCCGGGTAGAGCGGATTGCTCTCCGGCAGGTAGCCGATCCGCCGCTTGGCCTCGCGGCCGGCATCGGTCAGGGTGGTGCCGTCGAGCCGGATGACTCCGGCGTCGGGCTCGAAGTATTGGGTGATCATGCGCATCGTGGTGGACTTGCCGGCCCCGTTGGGCCCGAGGAAGCCGACCACCTGGCCGCGGTCGACGGTGAAGCTGACACCGTCAACGGCGGGCACGCCATTGAAGCGCTTGGAGACGCGATCGAGCGAAAGTAAGGACATAGGCTCGCGGTTGGGGTGCTGCCGGGGCGGGATAGTACGCGCGGCGGGGCCGGCGGTCAACGGGCGGCGCCCGGCGTCCGCCCAAGACAGAGGAGATGCATTGAGGCGCCGAAGCGTCGCAGGTGTGACCAGCGGCACGGCCCCGCCCGGGCCGGCCGGCGCACACTCCTCCTTCCATGGCCCGCCTCAGCGCCCTAAACCGCAGCCTCCACGACACCTTCGGCCATCCCGATCTGCGGCCGGGGCAGGCCGAGGTCATCCGCGCGGTGCTGGCCGGGCAGGACACCCTGGCCATCATGCCCACCGGCGCCGGCAAGTCCCTCTGCTATCAGCTGCCCGCCCTGCACCTCGAGGGGACCACCGTGGTGGTCAGTCCGCTCATCGCGCTGATGAAGGACCAGGTGGACAAGCTCGCCGATCTGGGCCTCGAGGCGATCCCGGTGAACAGCACCGTCACCGGGCGCCGGGAGACCGACGCGATCGAGCGGATCGAGACCGGAGCCGGCGAGTTCGTGTTCACCACGCCCGAGCGGCTCGCCCAGCCCCAGTTTCTCGCCAGTCTGAGACGGACCACCATCGATTTCGTGGTGATCGACGAGGCGCACTGCATCTCCCAATGGGGCCATGATTTCCGGCCTGCGTACCTGGCCATCCGCGACGCGGTCCAGGCCCTGGGCGATCCGCCGATCCTGGCTCTCACCGCCACCGCGACACCGGAGGTCGTGGAGGATATCCGGCGGCAGCTGGGGCGGCCCGACATGCGGGTCTTCCAGACGGGAATCTACCGGCCCAACCTCCGCTTCAGCGTCGAGCACGTCTCCGGCGACGCCGAGAAGCAGGAGGTCCTGTTGCGCCGGCTCGAGGGCACCGAGGGCGCCGGGGTCGTCTATGCGGCGACGGTCCGCGCCGTCGAGGCGGTCACCCGCCTGCTGCAGGGCGAGGGGTTCGAGGTGGAGAGCTACCACGGCCGCCAGGCCGCGGGACGCAGGCACGCGGCCCAGGAGCGCTTCATGGCGGGTGAGCTGCGCGCCATGGTGGCGACCAACGCGTTCGGCCTCGGCATCGACAAACCGGACATCCGCTTCGTGCTGCACTACGATATGCCGGGATCGGTCGAGGCATACTACCAGGAGGCCGGTCGCGCCGGGCGCGATGGCGAGCCGGCCGAGTGCGTGCTTCTGTACGACGGTAAGGACCGGCGCACGCACCTCTTCTTCATGGGCGGGAGGTATCCGGGCTCGGCCGAGGTGACCGCGCTGTATCACGCGCTCGAGGGGCTGGACGATGTGTCGGAAGGGGCCACGCTCGCACTGCTCCAGGAGAAAGCTCCGGCGGTCGCGCGGGCCAAGCTCCGGGTCGTGCTCGCGGCGCTCAAGGAGCGCAAGCTGGTGCGGGAGCGGCGCGGCTCCCGCTACGTGCTGCAGCGCCGAGGGGTCGGTGATGCGGAGCTGGTCCGTATCGCCGACGAATGGCGGCAGCGGGCCGAGGCGGATCGCGAGAAGCTGGCGCGGATGGAGGGATATGCGCGGACCGCCCGGTGCCGATGGCAGGCCCTGCGCGAGTATTTCGACGAGCCGCCGGCGGACCACTGCGGCGTGTGCGACAACTGCCGCAAGGGATTGGCGGCGCTGGCCGGCTAGGCCGATTACATTCGCAGCGATCCGCTCTCACCTCAGGAACGCCATGCGGCCGTCCGGGCTCGTCCTCATACTCGGAGTGCTGGCGGCGCCCGCGGTCTCCGCGCAGGAGGCCGTGCCCGGCGACAGCACGTCGACCGCGGCGAGCCGGGCGGCGGCCTGGTACACTCGGCCTGCCGTGGGCGTCGAGGTCGGGTACTCCCGGACCGACCTCGCCGTGGGAGGCTCGGGCAATCTGCTCACCAGCCGGCAGGGCGCCATCACGGGCGCCTACCTTCACTTCCCGTTGGCCGACGCGCTGGCCGTCCGTCCCGAGCTGCTCTTCAGCCTCAAGGGCGGCAGCACCGTTGCTACCATCGAGGGCCAGGGTGAGGCCAGCATCGATATCGAGCTGGCCTACATCGAGCTGCCCCTGCTGCTCCGGGCCTCGTTCCCCACCGGCAGCGTCCGCCCGGTCCTGTTTGCCGGGCCCGCGCTGGCGATCCAGATCGGCTGTGACTTCAACTTCGATCTCGGAAGCGATTCCACCCGGTCGACCTGCGGGCAGGACAATCTGACCACGGTCCGGAGCTGGGACTTCGGGCTGGTCGGCGGCGGCGGAGTGGAGAAGCGCCTTCGTCGGGCGACGGTCGCCCTGGAGGCGCGCTACACCGTGGGGACGCGCTCGGTCCTGGAAGACGTGGACCTCAAGAACCGGGCGTTCGGGCTGGTGCTGGCGGTGACGTTCTGAGGGGCGGCGCGATGACGCACCGCCCCTCAGCCGCCGCCTACTGGAGGAAGTAGCGCAACCCCAGCTGCATCCGCCACCGGCTGTAGACGCTCGGGTCGTCGATGAAGGTCCGGGCGGGGCCGGTGAAATTCAGGATCGGCGCTCCATTGGCATCGAACTGCGGCACCCCATTCGCATCGGTCGTCAGCTGGAGTGGCGAGGTCGCGGTGGAGCTCGCAATCTTTCGCACCCCCCAATCCGAGTTGATGAGGTTGGCGACGTTCAGCAGGTCGACGCTGACCTGGAAATTGTGCCGCTGAGCTCCGCCGAACCCGAAGTCCTGCAGAATCCGAAGGTCGATGTTGCTGTACCAGGGATTGACCTCGCCGAAACGCTCGGCGATCTCCCCGCGGTGGGCGTTGAGGTACTTGTCCTGCTTGATGAACGCGTCGAACGCGGCCCACTGCTGGTCCGGAGTGACGTTGGACCCACACGCCTTCTCGCAGGGGCCGAACACGATCTCGCTTTGGTCGCGGGGGATGTAGATCAGGTCGTTGCCGCCCTGGCCGTCGCCGTTCACGTCGCCCGAGTAGATGAAGGAGTAGCGGTTTCCGCCGGCGCCGGCGAAGCGGCCGCCCTCGGCCACCTCGAGGAACATGCCGATGGACGTCCGCAAGCTGGGCGACCATGGCTTCACGTAGGTGGCGCCCCCCACGATCCGGTGCCGCTGGCCGAACTCGGAGAAGCTGAGCTCGGGGTTGTTGGGATCGCCTTGCACCGGCTGGTTTTGCCAGAGCACGCTCGCGATCTCGGTGGACTTGAGGGCGTTCTTGGCGTCGGTGTAGCTGTAGGCCGCGGTCGCGCTGAGCCCGAATGCCCAGGTTTTCCGAAGCTGGGTAGTGACGTTGAGATTGTGGCCTTTGCTGGTGTTGTCGAGGACGTAGATGCCCGCCCCATCAGGGTTGAGCTCGTTGGCCCCCGCGCCGCCGTAGTACGGCCGGCCATCCGGCAGGGTGCGCACCTGCGGCGCCAAGTCGGCATTTCGGACGAACACGTTGTGCAGGTCGTTCCCGTACATCACCTCGAGGGTGCCGAGGAACCCGCGGCCGAGTTGCTGGTCGATCGCCAGGTCTGTCATCCAGACCTGCGGCCACTTGAAGTTCGGAACCATGGCATTCAGGTCGAACGACTGCTTCAGAATGGTGCTGTCGCCGGTGAAGGTGGTGTCTGGCGCACCGGTGAAGTCCGATGGCAGTTTCGGATTCGCCCCGGGGTTGGAGACCACGTTACCGATCCACACGAAGGGCACCCGGCCGGTGAAGACGCCCGTTCCTCCGCGGATCTGGGTCCGGCGGTCGCCGGAGGCGTTCCAGTTGAACCCGAACCGCGGCGAGAACAGCGGCTTCGTGCCGGGTAGCCTGCTCTGGTCCACGACCTCCGGGTTGCGATTCTCGTCCAGCGCCGTAAGGCCGCGGGAGTACGCGTTGTCGACAGGATCGGTGAAATACATCGGGAAGTCGACCCGCATCCCGAAGGTCAGGTTCAGCCGGTCGGAAGCGAGGAGTTCGTCCTGCGCGTAGAAACCAACCTGGCCGACGTTGATGTTCTCCCCCTTGTACAAACCGTTGCTCACCAGCCCATCGAAATTCACGAAGTTGGAGTCCCCTGGGGTGGTCCTCTGGAAGAAGTCCTCGAGCGAGGTGAAGCTGGAGGCCGCAGGGAAGAACCCGTTCCGGAAAATGTTGAACGAGTTGAAGAACCCGAACGACTCGAAGTTGCCGCCGAAGGTGAGCGAGTGGCGCCCGCGGAAGAGGGTGAAGTTGTTGGTGACCTGCCAGACGTCACTGTTCAGGATGTTGTGGTTCGAGAACGGCTCTTCCCCCAGCGTCGTATATGTCACGCCCTTCTCCCCGATTTCGATGGTCGGATAGGGTACCGGCGTGAAGGGCTGGCGGAAGTCGCGCGAGCGGTTGTAGCTGGCGAAGAACCGGTTGGCGAACCCGGTGCTTCGGCTGTTCAGCTCCAGCGCGAACGAGTTGAGATCGTTGTTGATCGCGTATCCGGCATTGCGGAAGGGGAGACTGCTCGAATTCGGGCCCCGGCCGGTGTTGTTGAAGCTCAGCACGAAGGGGTGCGGGCCCAGGTCGCGCTTGGCGTCCAGGTAGTTCCAGCGGAATGTCAGATTGTTGCTGGGGTTGATGTTCCAGTCGACCTTCGCGAGGATCTTGTTGTTGTCGGTCTGGCTGGTGTAGTTCTGGAACACGCCGGGATCGTAGCCATACACGTCGATCATCCTCTTCCGGATCAATTCCATCGTATCGGCGCGCACCCGGGAGATCCCGAACCCTTCCACGCCGTTGCTGCTCGCGACGAAATTGCTGCCCGGGTCGTCGTTCCGCTCGATCTCGCCGTTCACGAAGAAGAACAGCTTGTCCCGGATGATCGGCCCGCTGAATGAAATGCCCGACTGGATGTACTTGAGATCGGGGTTGGCGGTCACCTCCTGGCCCCGGACCGTGTTGCCCTCGAGGTTCTCGGTCCGCCCGAAGCTGTAGATGGAGGCGTGCCAGTCGTTGGTTCCGCTCTTGGTCACCGTATTGATGTTGGCCCCGGTGAACCCGCCTTCCCGCACATCGAACGGCGCCACAGACACCTGCACCTGCTCGATCGCATCGTAGGGCACCGGCTCGGCGTTGGCCTGCCCGCCCGGTGCCGGATCGTCGAGGCCGAAGGAATTATTGAAGTAGGAGCCGTCGAGCGACACGTTGTTGTATAGCCAGTTCCGCCCCGCGAACGCGAAGTTGCCGTCGCTCCGCGGATCGAGCCGGGTGAGGTCGCGGGTGGAGCGCTTGATGGACGGAAGGATCTCCACCTGCTGGGGGCTGATGAACGTCGCGGCGCCGGTGCGGTCGGGGTTGAGGACCTTGTCCTCCTCGCCGGTCACCGCGATCTCCTGCAGCTGCACCGCCTGAGGCTTGAGGGAAAGGTCCACCCGATTGGTCTGTCCCAGGCTGAGGAAGACGTTGTCCTGGGTCTTGGGCTCGAAGCCGATGTAGGAGGCCGTCACCCGGTAAGGCCCGCCGACGCGCATGTTGGCGATGGTGTAGGCCCCGCCCGTTCGCGCCACCGCGCGGTACTCGGTTCCGCTCGGCAGGTGCACCGCCACGATATTCGCCTCGGTGATCGGCTCCCCGGTCTCCTGGGTGATGAAGCCGTCGATCGCCGCGGTCGTCACGCCTTGCGCGGCGACCACTGCCGGCAAGCCCGCGAAGAGGAGGAGGGAGCCTGCGGTCCGCCAGCGAACCAGGCGCGCACGCATCATGGCCGTGTCTCCAACTGCGCTATGGTGGTGTTAGGGGTCCGACGGGTGCGGATAGCATACCGTTTGCAGGTGAGGTCGGCAAGGCGCCGCCGTCATCGTCCCGCAGCACGGGATAGAACTGGACGAACACGTTATCCCGAGCGCCGTGCTCGGCATGGCAGCGGGCGCAGCGCTCGGCCGGAATCGCCCGCGCCGTCGCGCCCGCTTCCGCCGCGCCGAAATCGAAGTAGCCCCACCCGCCGGGGAACCGCGCCGGATCCTTGACCGCCACTTCCAGCCGCGTCGCACGATCGGCGAACACGCCCTGCCGGGCGGGGGAGACCCGCGCGGCCGCGGGCGCGAGCACCAGCGCCAGCATCGTCCCCGGCGGAAATCGACCGGACCGACGCGTCACCTCGTAGGCCCGGGGCTCCAGGGACACCCGGTGAAAGAGAGGTTGGAACTGCCCGGGCCCCGCGCTCGTCGGGTCGTTGTACCCCAGGCCCAGCGAGGTGCCCACCGTGACCCAGCGGTCGACGCTGTCAGGCCGGATCAGGGCGCCGTCGGCGGTCCAGCGCGGCCCCGGGCGGGCGGCGGGCGCGGCGCCGGTGAGCAGCGCGACGAGCAGGGCGGAGCGCGGGAAGCGTGGCATCGGATGCACCCCTTGCTGAAATAGGTATCGTCGCCTAGAATACCTATGTCATCTAGGGGTAGCAACCGCTGACCGGGGGCGCGGCAATGGCAGGCAGCGATCTGTACGTCGGCACGCTGGACGTGCTCATCCTCAAGGCCCTGAGCTGGGGACCCATGCACGGCTACGGCATCGGCCGCTGGATCCGGCAGACCACCGAGGACGTGCTGACGGTGCAGGAGGGGGCGCTGTACCCGGCGCTGCACCGGCTCCAGCGCAAGGGGTGGCTGGACGAGGACTGGGGCCTCACGGACACCGGTCGCGAGGCCAAGTACTACCGCCTCACGCCGGTGGGCCGCCGCCAGCTCCGGGCCGAGATCACCCGCTGGCGCGCCTACGCCTCGGCCGTGGGTGCCGCCCTCGACGCGGTCACCGCCTAGGTGTCCATGCGCCGGCTCTTCCGCCTCTCCCGACCGGCCACCGAAGTCTCGCGGGATCTCTCCAGCGAG
This sequence comes from Gemmatimonadales bacterium, assembly GCA_035278885.1. Lineage (GTDB taxonomy): Bacteria > Gemmatimonadota > Gemmatimonadetes > Gemmatimonadales > GWC2-71-9 > CAVVWJ01. Next base: position 15,279 of record DATEIR010000079.1, read on the forward strand.
CTGCAGTTCCACCTCGAGATGCGCACCCAGGAGCTCATCGCGGGCGGCCTCTCCCCCGAGGCGGCCCGGTCCGCCGCGCTCCGCGCCTTCGGCGACGTCGCCGAGGTCGAGCGGGAGTGCCGCGGCATCTCCGAGCGGCGGGTGCGCGCGCGCGAAAGGCAGGCCTACATGCGTGGTCTGGCTCAGGACTTCCGCTACGCCCTCCGCACGCTGCGGAAGAGCCCCGGCTTCACCTTCATCGTGGTGCTCACCCTCGCCCTCGGCATCGGCGCCAACACCGCGATCTTCAGCATGGTCCGGGGGGTGCTGCTCCGGCCGCTGCCGTACCGCGATCCGGGCCAGCTGGTCTTCCTCCGGCAGCCCGCCACCCGGGCCGGCGTGGTCAACGCGCAGTTCTCCGTGCCCGAGCTGGTGGACTACCGGGCCCAGTCCCGGGCGCTCAGCGGCATCGTCGAGTACCACTCGATGCCGTTCATTCTGCTGGGCCGGGGCGAGCCGCGCCGGGTGCAGACCGGTGTGGTCTCGGCCAACTTCTTCGACCTGCTGGGTGTGCAGCCGGCCCTGGGCCGCACCTTCCGTCCCGGCGAGGACGTGGTCGGCGCCGAGCCGGTGCTGGTGCTGAGCTACGGCTTCTGGAAGACCCAGCTGGGCGGCGACCCGGGCATCGTCGGCCGGACGTTCACCATGAACGACCACGTGCACACCGTCATCGGCGTGCTCCCGCCGATCCCGCAGTATCCCGGCGAGAACGACATCTACATGCCCAGCTCGGCCTGCCCGTTTCGCTCCAGCGAGCAGATGATCAACGGCCGCCAGATGCGGATGCTGACGCTGTTCGGCCGTCTGGCACCGGGCGTGACGGCGAGCCGGGCCCAGACCGAGCTCGACGCGATCGCCAAGCGGCTGCACGCCGAATATCCGGGGGACTACCAGGCGGACCAGGGCTTCGGGGTCGTGGCCACGCCCCTGCAGGCGCAGCTGACGGCCCAGGCCCGACCCACGCTTCTGCTCCTGCTCGGCACCGCGGCGTTCGTGCTCCTCATCGCCTGCGCCAACGTGGCCAACCTGAGCCTCGCCCGGCTGGTGCGGCGGGAGCGGGAGATGGCGCTCCGCGCGGCGCTCGGCGCCGACCGGGGACGCCTCGTCCGCCAGCTGCTCGCCGAAGGCCTTCTCCTCGCCGGCGCCGGCGCGGTGGCCGGTCTCTCCCTTGCCTGGGCGGGTCTGGGCCTGCTCACTTCGTTCGCCGCGCGGTTCACGCCGAGGGCGGGCGAGATCGCCCTGGACGGGCCGGTGCTGCTCTTCGGCCTTGGCCTGGGAGTGTTCACCGGGCTCCTGTTCGGTCTCCTTCCGGCACTGCCGAGCCGCGTCGGCCTCGCCGCCGCGCTCAAGGACGGAGGCGCCACGACCGGCTCCTCCCAATCGCTTCGCGCGAGGGCCGGACTGGTGGTGGCCCAGGTGGCCGTGTCGGTGATGCTGCTGGTGGGCGCCGGGCTCATGCTGCGCACGGTGCTCGCCCTGCAGTCGGTGGACCCCGGGTTCGACCCGGAGCAGGTGCTGGGCGCCAAGCTCGACCTGAACTTCTCCAAGTACACCAGCAACGAGCTCGTCCAGGAGTTCCACCAGCGGCTGCGGGAGCGGCTCGCCGCCCAGCCCGGGATCCAGCTGGTCGCGTCGAGCCGCGGGTACCCTCTGGACGGCCGCCGCGCCTTCGGCTTCGATTTCCAGATCGAGCGGCATCAGCGCGATCCGGGGGAGGCTCGTCCCCAGGCCGATTTCCAGGCCGCCAGTCCCGACTACTTCCGTGCGCTCGGCATTCCGCTGGTGACCGGCCGGCTGTTCACCGCGCAGGACGGGCTCAAGGCCCCGTCGGTCGCCATCATCAATCAGTCGATGGCGCGCCGGTACTGGCCCAGCGAGAACCCGGTCGGGCAGCGGGTCACGACCGATTCCGGAGAGACCTGGACCACGATCGTCGGCATCGTGGGTGACGTCCACCAGTACAGCCTCGACGCTGCCCCGGTGGACGAGATGTACCTCCCCTTCGATCAGGTTCCCCTTCGCGAAGGCGCCCTGGTTCTCCGCGGGTCCGCCGACGCCGGGACCCTCGCCCGCCGGGTCAAGGAGGAGGTCCTGGCGCTGGACGCCGATCAGCCGCTGGCGGGGGCGCGCCCCCTGGTCGAGGTCCGGGGTGAGTCCCTCGCCGCGCCGCGCCTCACCGCGACGCTCCTGGGCGTATTCGCCAGCCTGGCGCTGGTCATCACGGCCGCGGGCCTGGCCGGGCTCATGGCCTTCTCGGTGAGCCAGCGCACCCAGGAAATCGGGGTGCGGATGGCCCTGGGCGCCGCACGCTCCGAGGTCCTGGGCATGATTCTGCGCCAGGGGCTGCGGCTGGTCTGCATCGGATTGGCACTGGGGGCGGTGGGGGCCCTCTCGCTGTCCCGCCTGATGGCCGGGCTCCTCTTCGGCATCCGTCCCCACGACGCGGCCACCTTCGCCCTCACGGCTCTCCTCCTGCTTCTCATCGCCACCCTGGCCTGCCTGATACCCGCCCGGCGTGCCTCGGCCGTGGACCCCATGGTGGCCCTCCGCAGCACCTGACCGTCCCGGACCTTACACCGCTCCTTCGGGGGCGGTGTAAGGTTTATCACAGCTTTTCTGCCCGGTTTACCCCAGAGTCCAGGGTCCCCTACCACCGGCCGGACGCGCGGCGCACCGGTCGATCACTGATTCGTCCGCGGTCGACAGACCCGGGTCGGGTCGGGGGCCGCGACACTGACGCCCGGACGGACCATGGCCCACAGCGGAGCCACCCAGACGATCGTCGCGACCGCCCGAGCCGGCGGGAGGCTTCGGCGCGCCCCGGACTGGGGCTATCTCGCTGCCAGCGTGCGTGGCCCCCTGCTCACCCTGGTCACTCTGATCGGACTGGACCAGCTGGCCCGGCATCGGGAGCCGCTGACCCACCCGTTCCCGCTGCTCCTCCTGACCGTGGCGTACGCCGCCTACGCCGGCGGCCTGTTGTCGGCCGTGGTGAGCGCGGTGCTCACCGGCCTCTATGCGGCTCACTTCCTGAGCGATCCGGGGACGCCGCTCCACTACAGCGGCGGAAACAGTCTGGCGCTGCTCGTCACGGTGGTGGGAGCCGTCGGGGTGGCCGTGCTCGTCTCCCGGCTCCGGGTCCAGGCTCTCAGGGGCCGCGCCGACCGGCTGGAGCGGGCCGAGGCGGAGGCGCTGGACCGGCGCGTCTCGTTCCTCACCCAGGCCAGCGCGACGCTCGCGTCCTCGCTGGATTATGAGGTGACCCTGCGGGAGCTCACCCGCATCATGGTGCCGGCCCTGGCCGACTGGTGCACGGCCCACGTCGCCGGGCCGGACGGCACGTTGCGGTTCGTCGCCGGGGCCCACCGCGATCCCGCGCGCGACCTCGTGGTGCGCGCTCTGTGCGAGTACGGCGACCGACGGCTGCCCTTCGGCCACGACCCGCGCGACGAGCCCGCGCTGGTCGAGGTGACCGAGGAGCTCCTCAGAGAGCGGGCATCCGACGCGGAGCACCTCAAAGTGTACCGGGCGCTGGCCCCGAGCGGGTACATCCGGGTGCCCCTCAGGGCACGGGGCAAGACCGTGGGCATGCTGACCCTGGTGAGCGCCCGCGAATACGGCCGCGCCTTCGAGGAGAAGGACCTTCGCTTCGCGGTGGAGCTGGGCGATCGGGCGGCGCTGGCGGTGGATGCCGGCCGGCTCTACCGTGAGGCCGCGGATGCCGACCGCCGCTACCGCCTGCTGTTCGACGCCAACCCGCAGCCCATGTGGGTCTTCGACGTGGACTCGCTGGCGTTCCTGGCCGTCAACGACGCGGCGGTGCGGCACTACGGCTACAGCCGGGAGGAGTTCCTGGGAATGGCCGTGGTGGATCTCCGTCCCGAGGAGGACGTGTCGGTGGCCGGACCCGGCTTCGAGCGGAGCCACAAGGCGGAGGCCGCGTTCGCCCGGCACGAGCGCAAGGACGGCAGCGTCGTGGACATGGAGATCATCTCCCATCCGCTCGAGCTCGACGGCCGCCGGGCCCGGCTGGTGCTCGCCACCGACATCAGCGATCGCACGCGGGTGCGGGCCGCTCTCCACCAGCAGGAGGAGCAGCTCCGCCAGGCGCAGCGCCTCGACGCCGTGGGGCGGCTGGCGAGCGGCGTGGCGCACGACTTCAACAACCTGCTCACCACCATCCGCGGCTTCAGCGACATGCTGCTGCGCGACCTCCCGCCCCATGACCGCCTGCGCACCGACGTGGAGCAGATCCGCAAGGCGGCCGATCGCGGCGCGCTGCTCACTGGTCAGCTCCTGACGTTCGGGCAGCGGGAGGCGCCCGAGGTGCGGGTCTTCCGGGTCAACCAGGTCGTCGGCGCCATGGAGCCACTGGTCCGCCGCCTCCTGAGCGCGGACGTGAAGGTCACGCTCCGGCTGGGCGCGCGCGTGGGCGCCGTGCGCATGGATCCGGGGCACCTGGAGCAGGTGCTGGTGAACCTCGTGCTCAACGCCCGCGACGCGATGCCCGACGGCGGCAGTCTGACCATCGAGACCCTCGAGCGGGAGATCGGGAAAGGCGCCCGCGCCCGCCACGTGCGGCCCGGGCCTTACGTGGTGCTCGCGGTGCGCGACAGCGGCACCGGGATGGACGCCGAAGCGGTACGACACCTGTTCGAGCCCTTTCAATCGGGAGCCGCCGCGCAGCACCGCCGTTCGGGACTCGGCCTCTCGATCGTGCACGGCATCGTGCGGCAGAACGGTGGCGTGGTCCGGGTGGCCAGCGAGCCGGGCCACGGCACGACCGTCAAGGTCTATCTGCCCCAGGTCGAGGCCGAGGAGGAGGCGGCGGAGGACACCGCCTTCGAGCTGCGCGGAGGCGAGACGGTGCTGGTCGCGGAGGACGAGGAGGGGGTGCGCGAGCTGCTGCGCAAGGTGCTGGGCGACCATGGCCACGCGGTGCTGGATGCGCGGCACGGGCGGGACGCGCTGATGGTGGCGGAGCGCTACGAGCGCCCCATCGATCTCCTCATCGCGGACGTGGTGATGCCGGAGATCGGCGGCGGTGAGCTGGTCGAGCGGCTCCGCTCCGTGCGGCCCGACCTCAAGGTGCTCTACATCTCCGGGTACACCAACGACGAGATCGTCCGGCGCGGGGTGCGCCGGACGGAAGCCCATTTCCTCCAGAAGCCGTTCACGTCACAGGAGCTGATGCGGAAGGTCCGGCAGGTGCTCGACGGGGAGCCGACGCCGCTGGCCAGCTGACTCAGCGCACCCGGGCCCGCATGGTGCGCAGCACCTCGGGGCCGACCTCTCCCTGCAGGTGCACCAGGATCTCTCCCATGGTCCAGTGCGGCTGGCCGCCCGACGGGGCCGTCGTGTCCTGACCGGGGCGGAGCCGCTGCTGGTCCAGCAGGATGAGACGGCCCTGGGCGTCCTGGTACACCACCCGCACGACCGGCCTGGTAGTGTCGGCCCCCGGGGTCGTCCGCCCCTGGGCCAGCCCCATGAAGAGCGGGCTCAATCCCTCGATCACGTGGACCGGCCGGCCGAGCTGCCGGGCGGCCTCGTCCAGACCGATGCGCATGTACGTGTCGGCCCGCTGCTCGAGGGTCCGCTGGGACGGCGCCGCTGGAGCCGGCGCCGTCGCGGGATTGGTCGCGGTAACGACCACGGCTTCCTTCGACGGCGACTGCCGCTGGGCCGACTCGTCCCGGCGACGGGCGCTGTCGAGCGCGGCGGTGGCCGCCGCGGCTCGCTGGGTCCGGCGCTCGCGGTCGAGATCCTCCAAGGCCTTGGCGGCCTCGTTCCGGACATTGGTCGGAGCCGGCTTGGTCGCCCGGGCGGTCTCCCGGTGCGTGGCCGGACGGTTGCTGCGATCGGCCAGCTCGACCGTCTCGTCGTTGGCCGCGGTCGCGGAGTCGATCAGCCCCTCGGACGTGTCCTTGGCTTTGGCCAGCGGCAGCGCCGCGGCCGGCGCCGCCTTGCTTTCCGCCGGCGTACGGGCGGCCAGCCGATCGGCCGACCCGGCGAGGGCGCCGCTGTCCGGCTGCGGAGTGGCCTCCTCGGCGCTCACCACCGGGGCCGACGTATCCGAGGCGTCGACCGCGGCGGCGGTGGGGGCCCGTCCTCGCCGGGTCTCGCTCACCAGGAATCCGGCCCCCACGGCCAGCACCAGCAGCGCGGCCCACTTCATCGGGGCGATGAAGCGCCGAGTCCGCTCCGACCAATCCGGGTTGTCCGGCAGGAAGATGGGTGGGGGCCCCTCCGGCGTCGGCGGGAGCGGGGCGGGTGCGCGCGCGGCTTCGGTGCGCGGCGCGAGCGTGGCGGACCTGCCGCGGGACGCGCCGCCGGCCGCAGCCGTCGCTGCGCCGGCACCCGGAAGCTCGAGGGAGCCGACCAGACGGTCGGCCTCGGTGTAGAACTCCTTGACCTGGCGGAGGCGGGTGCCGCAGGCGCTGCAGCTGCCGAGGTGGGCCTGGATCTCCTTCACCTCGGTCATCTCCAGCTCGCCGTCCAACAGCGCGTGCAACGTGCCTTCGTCAAGATGCGACATGCTCTCCTCGTTCCTGCGCCCGGTACGCTTCGACCAGCCTGCGTCGCGCCCGGGCCAACGTCGTTCCGACGGCGCCCTTGGCCAGGCCAAGCGTCGCCGCGATCTCGTCGTAATTAAACCCCTCGGCCTTGAGCAGGAGCGCCTCGCGGTCCCGCTCGTTCAGCGTGCCCAGGGCCGTTCGCACCCGGGCGGTGTCCTCGTTGCGCACCACCTCGACGTCGGGACCTGGCGCCGGCCGGTCCTGTTCGTTTCGAAGCAGCTCCAGCCGGCGTCCGCGGGTGACCGTCCGGCGGCCGTCTTCCCGGACCAGGTTGAGCGCCACGGCGAAGAGCCAGGGCCGCGGGTTGTCCGGCGGGGCGCTCACCGCCCGCGCGAACGTCTCCTGGGCCAGGTCCTCCGCCCGGTCCCGGTCGCCGGTGCGGCGGTACAGCATCCGCACCAGGGCCGGGTAGTACTGCTCGAAGAGCTGGGACAGATCCGCCGTCATGTGCCCCTGTGGCCGCGACCTGCGTTGACGAGGAAGGCTCCTGCCAAGGGGAGCATTCCCCGGCAACATTCGCACCACAACGGAATATTCGCTCCTGGCACCGCGGCGTCCGTGATGAAAGTCCTATCTCGTTTCAATGTACGGACCTAACTCGTTTGGGGGGCCGGCGTTGACCGGGCTAGGTAGCCGGCCGCGCCCCGGAGTGTGTCACCGGCTCGCACGGGTGTCCAGCAGGCAGAAGTGTCAGGCCGGTAGCGTACCGGGCAGGAGATGCCTGATCGGGTGGGGATGTGCACACGGCGGTCCGTGTACCGGGGCACTAGGAGCCGGTCTCCTCCATGAGGAGAATGACACCCCGGACCTCGCTCTGGCCGCCCATGAGCGGGGTGCAGGTCACGGTGCAGCGGATCGGCTTGCCGCGGCGGTTGACGGCGTCGAGCACGACCTGCTCGATGGCCGAGTCTCCCGACAGGCACGCCTTGAGGGCCGGGCGAAGCCGCTCGACCGGCAGCCCGATGTCCAGATTCAGCAGGTGCTGACCGGACACCTCTTCCAGCCGGAGACCCCACAGCTCCTCGGCATGACGGCTCCAGGCCAATAGCCTGAGCTCGCGGTCGACCACGGCGACGCCACCGCGGAGACTGGTCATCACCGACTGCAGGAACGCGTTGGCGGCGTTGAGCTCCTCGCCCCGCTGGCGGAGCTCGTCGTTGATGGTCTGCAGCTCCTCGTTGGTGGATTGGAGCTCCTCGTTCATCGTCTCGAGCTCTTCGTTGGTGGACTGGAGCTCCTCGTTGGTCGTCTCGAGCTCCTCCACAGTGGACTGCAGCTCCTCGTTGGTGGTCTCCAGTTCCTCGTTGGTGGACTGGAGCTCCTCGTACGCCGTCTCCAGCTCCTGATGTGATTGCTCCAGCTCGCGGGTGAGCCGGCGATAGCCGGTGACGTCGGTGTAGGCGACCAGCGTCCCGATCTCGCCGGCTGACCCGTCGCCAAGAGGGGCGACCTGCACGTCGAGCCAGCGGGACTCGCCGGTGGGCGCGCGCCACTCCACTTCCTTGACCGAGATCGGGCGGCGCTCCGCCATGGCCTGATCGATCAGGGAGCGCAGGTCCGCTGGGCGGTAGGAGATCTGGAGGTCCCGGAGGGGGCGACCGACATCGCCGGCTCTGAGTCCGAACAGGGTGCGAGCGCGCTCGTTGATGGAGGCGACGTTGCCCGAGGGATCGACGAGGAGCTGAGGGACCGGGCTCGCTTCCAGGCCGACCTCCGGCAACCGGCGCCGTCCCTCATTGGCTTCGGAGTCGTCGTCGGCGCCGACCGGGATCAGCCGGTCGGTGCTGCCTCGAGGCACCTTCTGCGAGATCCGCCGCTTGAGGTCCAGGGGCAGGAATGTCTGCCCGTGCGCCATCAGCGTCTCGGCCCGACCGAGAAAAAGGAATCCGCCCTCGTTCAGCGCGAAGTGGAACCGGCTCAGGATCCGGGCCTGGGCCTCGGAGTTGAAGTACATGAGTGTGTTGCGGCAGACCAGCAGATCCACTCTCGAGATCGGGGCATCCGCCAGCAGGTCGTGCCGGCCGAAAATGACCTGACGTCGAAAGTCCTTGCGGAATACGTACATGCCGTCGAGCCGCTCGAAGTAGAGCTCCAGCAGATGGGGCGGCACGGCCTCCACCTGCCGCGTGGTATAAGCCGCATGTCGGGCCGCGTTCAGGGCGTCCTCGTCCACGTCGGTCGCGTAGATCTTGACCCGCTCCCGGAACTGCTCGGCTCCCAGCTCCTCGGCGAGCATCATGGCGATGGTGTACGCCTCTTCCCCGGACGCACACCCGGCGCTCCAGGCCCGGATGGGCTCGCCCGGCGCCTTGGTGGAGACGATCCGCGGGACGACCTGCGTGCGAACGACGTCCCACGCCTGGGGGTCGCGGAAGAACCCGGTGACGTTGATGAGAATCGTATTGAACAACGTGGTGAATTCGTCCGGGTGGACCTCGAGATGGTCCTGATAGGCCGCGAACGACTCGATCTCCAGGACGGCCATCCGCTTCCGGATCCGGCGGGCCAGCGTGGTCGGCTTGTAGCCGTGAAAGTCGAAGCCCCGGGCCGTCACCAGATAGGTGAGCAGGGTGGCCCACCCCGGATCGCTCTCGACCGAGGCGGCTTCCTGCACGGTGGCCGATTCGGCGTCCAAGCCGTCTTCGGAGGCGGTCGGGTCGGTCATCGCGGCGTCAGGAGGCTGCGTGAGAGGTCAGGTCCGCGATCATGGCGGCGCTGTTCAATCCGGTGGCCAGCACGTTGCGGATGGTCGAGGCATGGTGCTCCGCGTCCATTGCCTGTTCGGTGAACGCGGAAGCGCTGTGGGAGTGGCCCCGCGCGCTGGCCCGGGACGCGAGCCGGCGACTGAGGGCCGCATGCTCCTCCAGCGAGCGGAGCGCCGTCCAGAGCGCGGCCTCCAGCTGATCGGCCTGATGGGCCAGGAGGCTCTCGGCGGTGTAGGCGTGCCCCACCCGGCAGCGGAAATGGACCAGCGCGCCTTCGCGGGTTTCCCAGAGTGACCCGTGGCACTCGGGGCAGGTCATGGTGGACGGCGTGCCCGGTTGGGTCTGTCGGTCGACCAGGGCTTCCTCGTCGCCGCTCATGGTATCGTCGGAATCCATCGGCATCAGCTCCTTCGCCCCGGCCTCGCCGCGGGTCAGCTCCACCAGCAGGGCCGGAATCTGCTCGATCGGGACCACGTAATCGACCGCCACGTGATCGATGGCGCTCCGCGGCATCCCGGGGTACTGTGCGCTGTCGGGCGACTGCACGACGGCCACACCGCCATGCTGCTTGATGCTGAGCAGCCCCGCGGTGCCGTCGTCGAGGTTACCCGAGAGCACGACCCCGATGACCCGGTGTCCCCCGGTCCGGGCGGCGCTGCGGAAGAGGGGATCGACGGCCGGACGGGCGTTGTTTTCCTTGGGGCCTTTCCGGACGGAGAGCCGGCCGTCGCGCACGGTCAAATGGCAGTCGGGACGCGCCACGTAGATGCGTCCTGGCACGAAGGTGTCGCCGTCGTCGGGATGCACGGCCGGGAGGTGTCCGGCCCGGCTCAGGATGCGCGGGAGAACGCTGCTGGCGGAAGCGGGGAAGTGGACCACGACGAAGACCGCTGCCGGAAAATCGACCGGCAACCCACGTACCAACTCCGTGAGCGCCTCCGTGCCGCCCGCGGATGCTCCCACCACGACGATATCCCGTTGGGCCATGACCGCTCCTGCCAGAGTCCTAAACTAGGGCTCCGTGTTCCGCGGGGCAAACAGTCGGGTGAGGACCGTCACATCGTCACTTCCCGCTCTTGCCTCAAATGTTCGACGGCGACACCTTCGTCGCCGAGGAGGATGATGTTCGTGGTGAGCGGGTCAGCGGATGGTTTGAACCCCCCGGAAGAATCGTTCACGGCCGAGCGACTGGCGCTCGCCGAGACACTGAGCGCGCCACTGCAGGGCGAAGGGCCCTTCGCGCATCTGGTCCGGATGGTCGTCGACGGCCTGGTGCCGGACATGGGCGACCTCGCCGTCGCGGTGGTGCCCGGCGAGGGCGGCGGCTACGACGTGATCGCCGCCGCCCACACGGCCGACCAGGCGGAGGAGCTCCACCACCACGTGCGGGAGCTGCTGCCGCTCCTCACCAGGCTGGCCCAGGAGGACGGCCGCCGAGGACGAACGTTCCACTGGCTGCCCACCATCCGGCGCAGCGCGCTCCGATTCCATGGCCGTGAAGGCGCCGATCTCTTCCCCCACCTCCAGACGCTGAACGTCCACTCCCTCCTCACCGTGGGGCTTCGCGCGGGCGGCCATTGGTGCGGGGCGCTGGCGGTCGCGCGCACCAACGGTCGTGAGGCGTACCACGCCATCGACCTGGCGGTGCTGCAGGTCGTGGCTCGGCGCATCGCGCTCACCTTCGATGCCGCCCGGCTGCGGTCGGGCAATCTCTCACCGGTCGAGCGGCGGAAGCACCTCGAGGAGGCGCTTCGCCGGTGGGTGAGCGTCTTCTATCGCTCGTCGTGGGGCGCCGCCGTGGTGGACGCGAGCGATCACCGCATCGATGCCGTGAATCCGGCGTTCGCCCGGCTGCACGGCTTCAGCGAGCCGGACCAGCTCAGCGGCCGCCTGTTCAGCGACATTCTGGCTCCCGAGCACCGGGGCGAGATCCTGAATTGGCCGGGCGCCGGGGGATCCGGGACCCCGCAGGAAACCTACGAATCGGAGCATCGACGGGAGGACGGCACCACGTTCCCCGTGCTGGTCAACGTGACGCCGCTGGAGGAGGGCGCCGCGCCGTCGTCCTACGTGGTCACCGTGCAGGATCTGAGTACGCTCAAGCGGACCGAGGAGCGGCTGCACCGGGCCCAGCGCATGGAGGCCGTCGGACGGCTGGCCGGGGGCGTCGCCCACGAAGTCAACAACATGATGACGATCATTCTCGGCTTCGGCGACCTGCTGGCTCGAGCCTCCGATCTGCCCACCGAGCGCCGCCGCGAGGTCGAGGAGATCCTCAAGGCGGCCGTCCGGGCGGGAAAGATCACCACTCAGCTGCTCGCCTTCAGCCGGCAGCAGGTGCTCCATCCCGCCGACCTGCACCTGGCGGACGTGGCGGAAGACATGGTGCCGGTACTCCGGCTCATGCTGCCCGCCAACGTCCGGGTGGAAACGGCGGCCAGCCACCCTACCTCGATGGTCCATGCCGACCGGACCCAGCTGGAGCAGGTGCTCATCAATCTCACGTTCAACGCCCGTGACGCGATGCCCGCCGGCGGCACCATCCGGGTCACGACCGACTCACGCCGCCTGACCGAGGCCGACGGCGTGGCCTTGATCGGGATTCCGATTCCCGCCGGTCAGTACGGCCTGATCTCGGTAACCGATACCGGATACGGCATGGATGCCGAGACGGTGAACCGCGTATTCGAGCCGTTCTTCACGACCAAAGGTTTGGGGCAGGGGACCGGCCTGGGTCTTTCCACGGTATACGGCATCGTGAAGCAGAGCGGCGGCTACGTTTGGGTGGAGAGCACGCCGGACCGGGGGACCACGTTCACGGTGTGCCTGCCCGAAGTGGAGCGGCCGGCGGAAGCGGCGCCACAACGGCCATCCGAGCCGAGGCTCGCGGCCACCGGCAGGACCGTCCTGGTGATCGAGGACGAGGACGGGGTGCGGGAGCTCGCCGCCAGGATCCTGTCCGACCGGACCCATCGGGTGCTGGTGGCGCGGAGCGGTGACGAGGCGCTGAGCGAGCTCGACCGCGAGCCGGGCACCGTGGACCTCGTCGTGACCGACGTGATCGTGCCCGACATCGGCACCGATCAGCTGGCGCACGAGGTCCGCAACCGTTACCCCCAGGTGCCCATCCTCTATATGTCGGGGTACCCCAGGGACGAGATCGTCCAGCGCGGCCTGCTCGACCGGGACCAGCCGTTCCTGCAGAAACCCTTCACCGCCCAGCAGTTGACTCGGGCGGTGGATGACGTGCTGGGCGGGAGTGAGACCGGTGGTGGGTGGGTAACTCCAGCGTTATCTTCCGGTTAGACCCGAACAACTCCCCAGCGAAGGGGCCTTCATGTCGACCGATACGCTGGCCGCCCCGGCCGCCACCACCGATACCTTTCCCATCAACGGCACCGACTACGTCGAGTTCTACGTCGGTAACGCCAAGCAGGCCAGCCACTACTATCGCACCGCGTTCGGCTTCGAGCTGCTCGGTTACCGCGGCCCCGAAACCGGGGTGCGGGACCGGGCCAGCTACCTGCTGCAGCAGAACAAGATCCGGTTGGTACTCACGACCGCCATCCGGCCGGACCATGCGGCCGCGCAGCACGTGCATGCCCACGGCGACGGCGTGCGCGACATCGCGCTCTGGGTGGACGACGCCCGCGGCGCCTTCCAGGCGGCGGTGGAGCGCGGGGCCAAGCCGGCGCAGGAACCCACGGTGCTCCGCGACGACGACGGCGAAGTGGTGATCGCCGCCATCCACACCTATGGCGAGACCATCCACAGCCTGGTCGAGCGCCGGGGGTACAAGGGGCTGTTCCTCCCCGGCTTCCGGCGGGTCGACTCCCCTTACCGCCCCTCCTCGGTCGGACTCCAGTACGTGGACCACATCGTGGGCAACGTCGAGCTGGGCCGGATGAACGAGTGGGTGGGGTTCTACGAGCGGGTCATGGGCTTCAAGAACCTGATCAGCTTCGACGATAGCGACATCTCGACGGAGTACAGCTCGCTGATGTCGAAGGTGGTCTCCAGCGGCAACGAGCGGATCAAGTTCCCCATCAACGAGCCGGCCAAGGGGAAGAAGAAATCGCAGATCGACGAGTATCTGGAGTTCTACCGCGGCCCGGGAGCCCAGCACCTGGCCCTGGCCACCGACGACATCATCGCCACGGTCACCGCGCTGCGCGACCGGGGGGTGGAGTTCCTCAACGTTCCCACTACCTACTACGACGATCTCCAGAGCCGGGTGGGCAAGATCGACGAGCCGGTAGCGCGGCTGCAGGAGCTGGGGATCCTGGTGGACCGCGATCCCGACGGCTACCTGCTGCAGATCTTCACCAAGCCGGTCGAGGACCGGCCGACGGTGTTCTACGAGATCATCGAGCGCAAGGGCGCCCGCAGCTTCGGCAAGGGCAACTTCAAGGCGCTGTTCGAGGCGATCGAGCGGGAGCAGGCAGCGAGAGGGAACCTCTGATGCCGATCTACCATAGCATGGGCCAGATCCCCAAGAAGCGGCATATCGCCTTCCGCAAGCCGGACGGCGGGATCTATGCCGAAGAGCTGATGGGTCACGAGGGGTTCACCGGAACCTCGTCCCTGCTGTACCACACGTATCCCCCGACCACGGTGAAGTCGGCGCGGCGGCTCCGCGAGACCAAGTACGAGGCCGACCCGGATCAGACACTCCGGCACCGGCATTTCCTGACCTCGCGGGTCAAGTCGGGCGGGAGCCCCACGCTGGATCGGATGCCGCTCCTGTTCAACAACGACATCGCGATGCTCTACGTCGAGCCGGACGAGAACGACGCGCACTTCTACCGGAACGCCCAGGGCGACGAGCTGGTGTACGTGAGCAAGGGATCGGGGACGCTGGAGAGCGTGTTCGGCGACCTGCCCTTCCACGAGGGCGACTACCTGGTGATTCATCGCGGCATTCTCCACCGCTGGCGGCTCGACCTCAAGGGCGAGCCGACCAAGCTGCTGGTGATGGAGAGCCGAGGCCACGTGCGCTGGCCCAAGCGCTATCGCAACGAGTTCGGCCAGCTCATCGAAGGCGCGCCGTACAGCGAGCGGGACATCCGCCGCCCGACCGCGCTCCGGACCCACGATGAAAAAGGCGACTTTCCCATTCTGGTGAAGCAGTACGACGGTCTCAACGAGATCATCCTCGATCACCACCCGTTCGACGTGGTGGGCTGGGACGGCTATTTCTATCCCTGGGCCTTCAACATCATGGACTTCGAGCCGATCGTGGGCCGGGTGCACCAGCCTCCACCGGTACACCAGACCTTCCAGGGCGACGGCTTCGTGGTCTGCAGCTTCTGCCCCCGGCCGTACGACTTCCATCCCGAGGCGGTGCCGGCGCCGTACAACCACAGCAACGTGGATTCGGACGAGGTGCTCTACTACGCCTCGAGCGAGTTCATGAGCCGGAAGGGGATCGAGTTCGGCAGCATCACCCACCACCCCGACGGCATCCCCCACGGGCCCCATCCGGGACGGGCGGAGGCCAGCATCGGGGCCAAGTACACCGACGAGCTCGCGGTGATGATGGACAGCTTCCGCCCGCTCAAGGTGGCCAAGCCCGCGCTCGCGATCGAAGACCCCAACTACCATATGTCCTGGCTCGACGCGCAGCACGCGCAGTTCAATCCGCCCACCAGCTGACGCCGGTCGTGCCGGCCGATCCACACTCTGAAGCGCCCGATGCCGGACCGGTCTGGACCCCGGATCCGGCGCGGGTGGCTCGGGCCGGGCTGACCCGGTTCATCGAACGAGTCCGGGCCGAGTCTCCCGGCGCGGCGGGCGTCTCCGATTTTTCAAGTCTCTACCGCTGGTCGGTAAGCCACCCGGAGGCCTTCTGGCCCGAGGTGTGGCGGTTCTGCGGCGTGGTGGCCGCCGAGCGTCCGGGCCGACTCCCCTGGGACGCGGTGGCCGTGGGGCTCGACCGTATGGCCCCGCCCGATCCGGTGATGGGGCCGCGGTGGTTCCCCGGCGCGCGTCTCAACTTCGCCGAGAACCTGCTCCGGTACGACGACGAGCGGGACGCGCTGGTGTTCTGGAACGAGGCGGGCCGGCAGACGGCGCTCAGCTACCGTGAGCTCCGCGCCGGCGTGGGCCGAGTCGCGGCCGCGCTCGCGGCCGACGGAGTAGTGGCTGGGGACAGAGTGGCGGGATATCTGCCCAACATGCCCGAGGCGGTGATCGCGATGCTCGCCGCCGCCAGCCTCGGTGCGGTCTGGTCGTCCTGCTCACCGGACTTCGGTGCCAACGGAGTGTACGACCGGTTCGGCCAGATCGCGCCGCGGGTGCTGATTGCGGCGGACGGCTACCGCTATGCCGGCAAGCGGATCGACGTGCTCCCCCGACTCCGCGAGATCTGCCAGCGCATGCCCGCGATCGAGCGCGTGGTCCTGGTGCCGTACCTCGACCCGGGTCCGGATCCAGCCGGCATCCCCGGTGCCGTCCGCTGGGGCGACTGGCTCGCCGCCGCGCCGGAAAGATCGCTCAGCTTCGCCCGCCTGCCGTTCGACCACCCCCTCTACATCATGTACTCGTCGGGCACTACCGGACTGCCCAAGTGCATGGTCCACGGCGCCGGCGGCACCCTGCTGGAGCATCTCAAGACCCTGGTGCTGCACACCGACCTGAGCCGCGACGACCGCATCTTCTACTTCACGTCCTGCGGCTGGATGATGTGGAACTGGCTGGTGTCCAGCCTGGCGGTCGGGGCCACGGTGGTGCTCTTCGACGGAGCGCCGCTGAGTCCGCCGGCCATCCTCTGGGACATGGCCGAGCGCGAGCGCGTCACCATCTTCGGCACCAGCGCGAAGTACCTGGCCCTGGCCGAGAAGGAGGGACTTCGGCCGGGTCGGAGTCACGATCTCGGCGCGCTGCGTGCCGTCCTCTCCACCGGAAGCCCGCTGGCGCCGGCGAGCTACGACTACGTGTACCGCGACATCAAGGCGGACCTGCATCTGGCGAGCGTGAGCGGCGGGACCGACATCATCTCGATGTTCGCGCTGGGCGATCCCACCAACCCGGTGTGGCGGGGCGAGCTGCAGGCGCGCGGGCTGGGAATGGCGGTCGAGGTGTTCGACGGTGACGGCCGGCCGGTGCGCGAGGCGGATGGCGAGCTGGTCTGCACCGCGCCGTTTCCCAGCATGCCGGTGGCGTTCTGGGACGATGCCGACGGCGCCAAGTACCGGGGCGCATACTTCGACTACTTCCCCGGCGTGTGGCGCCATGGCGACTGGGCCCGGCTGACGCGGCACGACGGGCTGATCATCCTCGGGCGGAGCGACGCGACGCTCAACCCCGGCGGGGTCAGGATCGGAACGGCCGAGATCTACCGCCAGGTCGAGCAGCTCCCCGAGATCCTGGAGAGTCTCGTGGTGGGGCAGGAGTGGGAGGGCGACATGCGGGTCGTGCTCTTCGTGCGGCTCCGTCCCGAGCACCACCTGGATCCGGACCTGGAAGACCGCATTCGCCGCCGGATCCGCGAGCACGCGAGTCCGCATCACGTGCCACGCCGGATCGTGCAGGTCGCCGATATCCCGCGCACGATCAGCGGGAAGATCACCGAGCTCGCCGTGCGCGAGGTGATCCACGGCCGGCCGGTGCGCAATGTGGACGCATTGGCGAACCCGGGCGCGCTGGACCTCTTTCGGGGACTGCGCGAGCTGGAGTCCTAGGCCGGAACGCCGGGCAAAACATGGGCAAAACGGTCGTCCGGCGGGTCTCGGCCCGCTGGCGGACGGCGAAGGCGAAAAGTGCAAGCATTTTCACTCCCAGATGTAACACGTCAACTCATTCATTCTCATCGCCTTAGGCGCCCCGATCCGAGGGTGGCGCGAAGGCTGTCGTCCGAGTGTGATCTGTGACCTAGTGGCAATCTCCTTCCGTCTGTAGTTTAGTCCCCGCGAAACGACTGCAGCACAGGGGCCCGCGGCCGGCGGACGAGCGAAATTGACGTCTGGGGCGGGCAAAGTTCCGTCGACTAGGGGAGTGTACATCATGAAGAAGATGCTCTGGATGCTCGCTGCCGCCGCGTCGCTGGCAGCCTGTCACAACCGAGGCGAAGATGACATGGGCGCCGCCCCCGAGCGGGGTGACACCACGGCGGTGACCAACGACACCACCACGGGTGGATTCGATACCACTCGGACCGCGCAGCCGGCCGACACCGGGATGACCCCGACCACGCCGACCGACACCATGAGCGGGGCGCCGACCACGCCGACCGATACGACGAGCGGTCAGTATCCGACCACGCCGACCGATACCACCAGCGCGGCGCCGGTTCCGACCACGCCCGACACCTCGAGCATGGGGCAGGACTCCGGCATGAGCGCGGACACCAGCGGGACCAGCGGCTACACTCCGAGCACCGGGGTGGATAGCAGCGCCAGCCCGTCCACCGGCGCGCCGACCGACTCGACGCAGAGCCCTCAGTAACCCTCGCGGTTACTGACCTCAGGATGAAGGCTCCGGGGACTGTCCCCGGGGCCTTCATTCATTACAATCCCCAGCATTCCCGATGCCGCCCATTCAGGTGATCCGCACGTACCTCGAGATGTCGTCGCGCGACGCGTTGCGACCGGCGGCGGTACCCGAGCCGGCCCCGCGGCTCGAGCGGGTGTACGACTGCCCGGCCTCGTTCTTCCGGTACCTGTACGCCGAGGTCGGGCGGGCGTTTCACTGGACCGACCGGCTGGCGTGGGACGAGGAGAGAGTCCGGGCGCACCTGGCCGATCCGGCCACCTCGCTCTGGCTGCTCACCTGGCAGGCCGCACCGGCTGGGTACTTCGAGCTTTGCGCCCCGGACGACGGCGCGGTGGAGATCGCCTACTTCGGCCTGCTGCCGGAGTACTTCGGGCGAGGGTGGGGCGGGCACCTGCTGACTCGCGCGGTCGAGGCCGCGTGGGAGCTGGGCGCCGCGCGGGTCTGGCTGCACACCTGCACCCTCGATCATCCGGCGGCGCTTCCCAACTATCTTCGACGCGGCTTCCAGCCGGTGCGCGAGGAGAGCTACACCGCATTCCTCCCCGGCGACTAGAGCCGGCCGCGCACCATCCGCCAATACCACGCAACGAAGCGATCGAGCCCGTTCCGGACCATGCGCTCGAGGCCGCCCGGGGCCAGACCTGGTGTGAAGGGAAGCGGCCCACCGACCAGCACGGCGCGGTCCGGGGTGCGCCGCGAGCGCTGTACTGCGCGCCTCCGCTCGCGCAGCGTGCCGGGGTTCGTCAGGATCCAGCCGACCGATCGGAGCCAGGGGCCGAGCCAGCCCTTCTTCACCACGCCCACGATCTGCACCGCCTCATAGATCAGCAGGCAGGGCGCCAGAAGGACCAGCGAGCGGAGCTGGAACGACTGCAGCAGGATTCGCCAACGGTTTCGAATGAGGCAGTACACCCGGATCGGCGAGCGTTTGCCTCCTTCGCGAAACGACAGGCCGGCCGTTCCCTGCCCGTGCAGCACCCGAGCGTCCGCCACCGCCAGAATGGTGTGTCCCATGATGCGGGTGCGGACCCCGAAGTCGTGATCTTCGTAGTTGAAGATGAACGACTCGTCGAAAGGCGGGTCCGCGCCCCAGCGGCCCCGATGAACCAGGAAGGCGCAGGTCACCACCGACTGGGTCTCCGCGACTTCCGCGGGGGCCTCGGTCGCGGGGTGATCGGCCCGCCGCAGCGCCATGAGGCCAAGAAAGTGGCAGTCCGCTCCCTCGTACTGGATGATGTCGGGCCGAGCGGCATAGAGCACGCGCGGCATGGCTACGGCCGCCCCGTCCCGTTCGAGCAGGGCCTCCCGCAGCCGCTCGGCGCACTCGGGCGTCAACGCGACGTCGTTGTCGATGAAGAGAATCAGATCGTTGCGCGCCGCGGCGTAGCCGGCATTCCGCGCCGCACCGGGACCACCGTTGCCGGGCTGCGACAGCACCCTGACCTCGGGCCACGATTCGCGCACCAGTGACACGCTGCGGTCGGGACTGGCGTCGTCGACCAGGAGCACTTCGTCGAATCGGAGGCCCGATCCACGCACCGCCTCCAGTGTCCGAGGCAGGTATCGCTCTCCATTGTAATTGACGATGCAGAGGGTGACCGGTGGTGTCATCCCACCAGCTCCGGGATCGGCTGACCCGCGAGTGCCGGGTCGGGCTCGAGACCGAGCCAGCGGTAAACCGTGGGCACCAGGTCCACGATCGGGTGTACGGCGGCTGTGGCTCCCGGCTCGATCCCGGGACCCGCGGCGACGAACCAGCCGTCGGGGGTGTGATTGCCGGCGCGCCCCGACGGGAGCCGCGCCGATTTCCAGGATAGCTCGCCCAGCTGGTCGGACCGGATGACCGGCGCTGCCGCCGGTGGCACGCCCGACCACTCGATCACCAGGTCCGGCAGGCGATCGCGTGCCGCTGCCCCGGCGGGCGCGAGCGCGTCGAGCCGGTGCACCTGCCGCACGATCGGCTTGCCGGTGACCCCGTCGCGAAAGCCGAGGAACCCCTCCGCGATCTCGTCGCACAGCGCGCCATACTCCTCCGGCGCGACGATTCCCTGCGGCTCGCGCCCGCGGAGGTTGATCCGCACGTAGCCGGCATGGTCCATGGGAAGGGGAAAGGCCCGGGTCGTGCGCCAGTCGAACATCCGCGCGGACCAGATCGGCACCAGCCGGGCCTGCACCTCCGGAGGAATCCGGGTGGTCACCGCGCGCGCGAGCCGCCAGGGGATCGCCTGCTTTACGGCGTACATCAGCCCACGCCGGGAGGCCGGGTTGGCGGCGCGTCCGGACATGATCCGCGCCAGGATGTCGGCGCAACGATCCGCCCACGTCGTGTTGGGTCCCATGCCGTGGAGCGCGAAGGCCACCACTCGCGCGCCACTCGGAACCAGCTCGAGGATCCGGCCTACCCCGGCGTCCAGGGCGCGGTAGACGCTGGCGAGTGCCTCTCCCAGCGCTCGCCGACGCCCGGCGCTGATCGATTGGGTCTCCACCTGGGAGAGATCCCACAGGTAATGCCCGCCCCGGTGCGCCGCGCCGAACACCAGCAGGAACAGGTCCCACGATTCCCGGCGGTAGAGCCGGGCGCCGATCTCCGCGGCCTGGGAAGTGGCCACCCGCAGCTCGTGGGCGAGTCGCGCCAGGGTATGGGGCGTCTGCGAACCGAATCGCTCCGGCGGCATGCCCGGTGGGCCGAGCGAGGCTTCGATTTCCCGCCAGAGCGAGGCGGGCCAGCTCCCCCGGGCGATGACGTCGTGGGTTCCCCATCCGGCCAGGCTGATTCCCTCGAGCGGCGCCGGCCGCGCGATCGTCATCGGCACGTCCACCACCGCGATGCGGCGGCCGCTGCCCCGGAGCCGCTCCCAGAACGGCGGCTCGGGACACCAGTCCGGCGCCGCGATTTCGCAGCGCATGTGCTCCTGGCGCCAGAGCTTGTTGTGGTACACCCCGTGGCAGGCGACCGGCTGTCCGGTATAGAAGGTGGGCCACACGGCGCCGGCGAACCGCTCCGCCTCGCCCCGTATCAGGCCGGTGCGACCGCGCGCGAGGAGCTGGTACAGGTTGGGGAGACTGCCGCTCGCCCCGAGTCGCTGGATGAGTCCGAGGTCGGCGGCGTCGAGTCCGAGGAGCACGGCCGGTGCGCGGGTGGTCACGCCGCGTCCTCGTCAGCGGGGGCCGACACCCACGCGCCACCGCCGGCCAGGCTGTGACGGGCGGCTTCGGTGAGCGCCAGGCAGCGCGCGCCGGCGAGGCCGTCGGCGGCGGTCGCCGGTGACGACCCGCGGAGCGCCGCGGCCCATTCGTCGTGTTGTTGCCGGATCGTCTCCAACGTCGCCTTTCCCCGGCCGGACAACCGTCGACGCACCGCGTCGGCGGAGGCACGGGCCGTGAGCCAGCGCTGGGCGGCGCCGACCATCGCCGGCGGCGCGCTCACCAGGCCACCGGGCGATGCCACGAGCGCCCGATCGCCCAGGTCCACGACCAGGTGCTCCGCCTGCCGAGTGCCGTGGCCCGACCGGCAGCGCGCCTCGATTCCTCCGCTGAATCGGAGGCCGATCTCGACCACGGTGGCAGCCGGCTCTCGGCGTAGATACCGCGCGCGAACCGCTTCGACCGGACGCTGCAACAGCCAGGGAACGAGGTCCAGCTGGTGCGAGGCCAGGTCGTCCAGGAGACCCCCGCGCTGCTCCGGCTCGGCGTTCGAGCGGGTGACGGCGTCCCAGCGCCGCGGATCGGTGTGCAGGTCGAACTCGACGCTCCGGAGCCGACCCGGCGGAAGCTGCCCGAGCCGGCGGCGCAGGGTACGGTAACCGCCGCGGAACCTTCGGTTGAATCCCACCCAGATCTGCCGGCGCGTCTCGCGCGCGAGCGCCACCAGCGATCCCGCCTCGCCGGGCTGCAGCGCCAGGGGTTTCTCCATGAGCAGGTGGGCGCCTCGGCGGAGCACCTCCGCGCCCAGTGGACAGTGCGACGCCGGTGGGGTGGCCACCAGGACGGCGTCGAGCGACCCGGCGTCCGGAAGTGCCGCCAGCGACTCGGCAACCGGAACTCCGGGCAGGACGCCGGCGATCCAGCGCAGCCGGGCCGGACGCACGTCCACCGCGCCGACTACGGTCCACGCGTGCGAGACTCGCAGCGCCGGTTGGTGAAAGCGCTCTACCACCCTTCCGCAGCCGACGATCGCGAGCCGAAGCCGGTCCGTCACGATGGCCTGCGTACGCCAGGCTCCCAGGCCGCGTGATCTCCATCACGGCGGCCGAGGCCAAAAATCCGTCTAGTCATCTTGCCTTGTATGTACGGCTTTTCCCAGGATCGCCATGCGTTCCCTCGTATCACGCGTTCTGCTCCTTGTCCTTCCGATCGGGATGCTTCCCGGATGCGGGGCCCGCGGCCCGACTGCCGCGCGGGCGCAGTCCACCGCCGGCGCCACATCCGGGACCGATTCCGCCTCCATGAGCCAGCCCGGCGCGCCGAAGCCGGGGGAGTGGACCCTCCCGGGCCGGGACTATGCGAACACCCGCTACAGCCCGCTGGCGCAGATCACGGCCCAGAACGCGAAGAATCTGCGCGTGGCCTGGACGTTCTCCACCGGCATTCCACGGGGCCATGAGGGGCAGCCGCTGGTGGTGAACAATACGATGTACCTGGTCACACCACATCCCAACATCGTCTATGCGATCGATTTGAACCATCCCGAGGGGCCGCTCAAGTGGAAGTATCAGCCGCCCACCGACCCGGCCGCGCGCGGCGTGGCCTGCTGCGACGTGGTGAACCGGGGGGCGGCCTATGCCGACGGGAAGGTGGTGTTCAACCGGCTCGACAACGTGGTCACGGCGCTCGACGCCGAGACCGGGAAGGTGGACTGGGAGGCCAGGCTCGGCACCATCACCCGGGGCGAGACCATGACGATGGCCCCGCTCATCGTGGACGGCCGCGTCTTCGTGGGAAACAGCGGCGGCGAGATGGGAATCCGGGGGTGGATTACCGCGCTCAGCCTGGCGGACGGCAAGATCCTCTGGCGGGCCTACAACAGCGGACCCGACAAGGACGTCCTGATCGGGCCGCGCTTCAAGCCGTTCTACTCCTGGCTTCGGGGGACCGACCTGGGGGTGAAGAGCTGGACCCCCGACCAGTGGAAGATGGGCGGCGGCGGCGTCTGGGGATGGATCAGCTACGACCCGGAGCTGGATCGAATCTTCTACGGGTCGGGCAACCCCGGCGTGTGGAACCCGGACATGCGCCCGGGCGACAATCTCTGGTCCACCACCTCGTTCGCGCGCGATCCCAAGACCGGTGAGGCGCTCTGGGCCTATCCCACCACGCCCCACGACGAGTGGGACTACGACGACATCAACGAGCACATCCCGGTCGATCTCACGATCAACGGGAAGCCCCGGAAGGTCCTGGTCCAGTTCGGCCGCACCGGGTTCGTCTACATGTACGATCGCGAGACCGGCGAGCTCATCTCCGCCCCCCAATTCCAGCACATCAACTGGGCCAAGGGCATCGACATGAAAACCGGCCGCCCGATCGAGGTGGAGGAGAAGAAGACCCACGAGGGTGTGAACGTCACCGACATCTGTCCCGCCGCCACGGGCGCCAAGGACCAGCAGCCCGCCGCGTTCTCGCTCCGCACTCACTGGTTCTACAGCCCCTCCACCAACCTCTGCATGGATTACAAGGCGGCGGAGACCGCCTACATCGCCGGAACCCCGTACGTGGGCGCGGAGGTCATGATGTACGCCGGACCGGGAGGCTACCGCGGCGAGTTCCTGGCCTGGGACCCGGTGGCGGGGAAGCGGGTCTGGTCCATCAAGGAGAACTTCCCGGTGTGGACCGGAAGCCTGGTGACCGGCGGTGATGTCGCGTTCTACGGTACCATGGACGGCTGGGCCAAGGCGGTGAACGCACGGACCGGCGAAGTGCTCTGGAAGTTCAAGACCGGCTCCGGCATCATCGGAAACTTCATGACCTACCTCGGGCCCGACGGCAAGCAGTACGTGGCGGTGTACTCCGGGGTGGGCGGCTGGTCGGGCGCGGTGGCCTTCGGGCTCTCGCCCAGCGACCCGACCGGCGCGCTCGGCTTCGTCAACGCCATGAAGGACCTGCCCAAGTACTCCCAGCCCGGCAACATGCTCTATGTCTTCGCGCT
>DATEIR010000080.1:0-13566 GCA_035278885.1 Gemmatimonadales bacterium
CCGCTGGATGCCCAGCAGCGCGCGCGCCTCGTTCACCCGCCCGAGCGCGATCTGGAGGTCCCGGTTCTCCTTGAGCGCGATGCGAATGAGGCCCTGCAGCGTGGTATCCTGCAGCACCTCCCACCACGGCACGTTCGCGAACGACGAGTCCTTGAGCGCCTGAGAGGTGTCGCGCCACGACTGAGGCACCGGCACGGTTTCGGGACGCTTGTAGCTGGGACCCATCGCGCAGCCGGTCAGCAGCAGCCCCAGGGCGATTCCACGGTAGCCGAGGCGCATACTAGTGCGCCCCGGCCGATGCCGACGCCGCCGCCGCCGCCGGCGCAGGCGTCGTGCCTACCGTCGCCTCCTTCTTCTTGCCGAGCCCGATCTTCTCCACCATCGAGAACAGGCCCGGAATCAGGAACACGCCGACCATCGTCGCGATCAGCATGCCCCAGAACACGGCGGTGCCCATCCGGGTCTGGGCCCCGGCGCCGGCCCCGCTGGCCAGCACCAGCGGCACCACGCCCATGATGAAGGCGAAGGCGGTCATCAGGATCGGGCGGAACCGGAGTCTGGCCGCCTCGAGCGCGGCGTCCTCCACCGGCATGCCGCCTTCATGCTGCGCCTTGGCGAATTCCACGATCAGAATCGCGTTCTTGGCCGCGAGACCGACCAGCATGATCAGGCCGACCTGCACGAACACGTTGTTGTCGTAGCCCGCGAGCCAGACACCGAAGAAGGCGCCGAGGGCCACCAGCGGCGTCTCCAGCAGCACCGCCCACGGCAGCTTCCAGCTCTCGTAGAGGGCCGCAAGGAGCAGGAACACGAAGATGATCGCGAGGACGAAGGTCGGCCCGGCGGGCGGCGCCTGCTTTTCCTGGTAGGAGAAGCCCTCGTAGGCGAGCCCCATCTCGCGGGGGAGCACCTGGGCCGCCGTTTCCTCGATGGCCGCCATGGCCTGGCCCGAGGTATAACCGGGTCCCGGGACACCGCTGATCGCCACCGAGCGGAACAGGTTGAACCGGACCGTGATCTCGGTACCCGAGGCGGGCTTGACCGTCATGAGGGTGGACAGCGGGATCATCTCGCCGGTGGTCTGGCTCCGGACGTAGAACTGCCCGATGTCCTCCGGCTTCTGCCGGAAGGCCGGCTCGGCCTGCACGTAGACCCGGTAGAGGCGGCCGAACCGGTTGAAGTCGTTGACGTAGGCGCCGCCCATCGAGGCCGACAGGGCGGAGAAGACGTCGTTGATCGGCACCCCGAGGGTGCGCGCCTTCTCCCGGTCGAGGTCCACCGCGACCTGAGGCACCTGCGGGTTGAAGGAGGTGAACAGGTTCGCCAGCTCGGGCCGCTTCCGCGCCGCCTCGAGGAAGACCTGGGTCTGCTTGCCCAGCTCGGCGACGCTCATCGTCCCGCTCCGGTCCTGCAGCAGGAAGTTGAAGCCGCCGGCCGCGCCGAAGCCCGGAATGGTCGGGGGAGCGAAGGGAAAGATCACCGCGCCGGGGATGTCGGCCAGGGAGCGCTTGAGGGTCTGCTGAATGCCGGCGACGTGCAGCGCGTCGGACTTCCGCTCGTCCCACGGCGCCAGCTTGCAGAAGAACGAGGCGAACTCGGGGCTGAAGGAGTTGGTCAGGATCCCCAGACCGCCGACGCCGTTGCAGGCGACGATCCCGTCGGTCCGCTTGAGCACGTTCTCGACCTGCTTCACCACGCCTTCGGTGCGCTCCAGCGACGAGGCGGGCGGAAGCTGGATGTTGACCATGAAGATGCCCATGTCCTCATCGGGCACGAACCCGACCGGCAGCGCCTTGCCGAGGGCGCCGGTCATGATGGTGGCCAGCACCACCACGCCGATGGTGAGCACCGCCTTCCGGACGAAGGGGCGGGTCCACTTGACGTACCCCTTGGTGGTCACGTCGAACATCCGGTTGAACCACCGGTAGAACGCGCCCAGCGGGCCGCCGGTCGGGGTGGCCGGCTTGAGGAACATGGCGCAGAGCGCCGGCGCCAGGCTCAGCGCCAGGAACGCCGACAGCAGCACCGAGATCGCGATGGTCAGGGCGAACTGCTGGTACAGCCGTCCGGTCAGGCCGCCCAGCAGCGCCACCGGCACGAACACCGCCGAGAGGATGAGGGCGATCGCCACCACCGGGGCCGAGACCTCCTTCATGGCCTGGACGGTGGCGTCGTGCGGTGTTTTCCCGTGCTCGATATGGTGGATCACCGCCTCCACCACCACGATGGCGTCGTCCACCACGATGCCGATGGCCAGCACCAGGCCGAACATCGTCAGCGTATTGATCGAGAAGCCGAGCAGCGGGAAGAAGATGAATGTTCCGACCAGCGAGACCGGTACGGTGATCAGCGGGATGATGGTGGCCCGGAAGCTCTGGAGGAACACGAACACCACCAGGCTCACCAGGATGAACGCCTCCACCAGCGTGTGCAGGATCGCCTCGATGCTCGCCTCGACCGCCGGCGTGGTATCGTAGACGATTTCGTAGGCCATGTCGGTGGGGAAGTACGTGCTCAGCTCATGGAGGGCGTGGTAGATCCCCTCCGCCGACGCGAGCTGGTTGGCTCCCGGCAGGAGGTACACCGTCAGCGACGCCGCCGGGCCCTCGAGCCACTTGCCCGCGGAGTCCTTCACGATCGCGCGGCCGAACGAGCGGTAGTTCTCGCTGCCCAGCTCGGCCCGGCCCACGTCCTTGATCCGGAGCTCGCGGCCGCCCGAGGTCTGCTTGAGGATGATGTTCTCGAATTCCTCGGGGGTCGTCAGGCGGCCGGGGGCCTTCACCGTATAGGTGAACTCCTGGCCCGGAGGCGACGGCGCGGCACCGACCTGTCCGGCGGGGGCCTGGAGGTTCTGCTCCTTGATGGCCTGAATGACGTCGGCAGGGGTGAGGCCGAGGGCGGTGAGGCGGTCGGGACGGAGCCAGACCCGCATGCCGTACTCGGCGCCGCCGTAGAGATCCACGGTCGCGATGCCGGGCACGCGCAGCAGCGCGTCCCGGATGTTGATCATGGCGTAGTTGTTGAGGAACTGCGCGTCCCGGCTCCCCTTGGGCGAGTAGAGCGAGATCACCATCAGGATGCTGGGATTGATCTTCTTGACCGTGACGCCCTGCTGGGTCACCTCCTGCGGCAGACGCGACTGCGCCTGGGAGACCCGGTTCTGCACCAGCACGTTCGCCATGTCGCGGTTCATGCCGACCTGGAACGAGACGTCGAGCAGCATCCGGCCGTCGCTGGTGTTGAGCGACTTCATGTAGATCATGTTGTCCACGCCGTTCACCTGCTGCTCGATCGGCGTGGCGACGGACTGCTCCACCACTTCGGCGGAGGCGCCCTGATAGGTGCCCTCGACCCGGATGGTCGGCGGGGAGAGCTCGGGATACTGCTCGATCGACAGCTTCTGCAGCACGGCCAGACCGAGCAGGGTGATGACGATGGACGCGACGATGGCGACGATCGGCCGCCGGATGAAAAAGTCAGCCATGCCTCATGCTCCGGAGGTGGAGTCGGCCGGCGCAGCCTTGGCGGCGGTGGGGCGGACCTTCGCGCCGTCGCGCACCTTCTGCAGTCCCTCCACCACGACCTTGTCGGCCGGCTCCAGGCCATCCGTGATGACCCAGTCGCTGCCGACCCGGTTCCCCGTCTTGATGGCGCGAATCTGGGCGACGCTGTCGTTTCCGACGACGTACACGTTGTAGGTCCCCTGCAGCTCCTGCACGGCTCGCTGGGGGATCAGGATGGCGTTCTTGCGGGTGGTGACGGGAAGGCGGACCCGCCCGAACTGCCCGGGCCGGAGCAGCCCGTCCGGATTGGGGAAGGTGGCCTGGAGGGGGAGGGTGCCGGTCTGGGCATCCACCCCGCGGCCGACCACGGTGACCTTGCCCTTGGCCGGGTAGACCGAGCCGTCGGCCAGCACCAGCTCGAGCTCGGGGCTCGGGCCGCTGCGCTTGCCGGCCTTGGCCTGGGTGGCCCGGGCGTAGGCCAGGTACTCGGACTCGGAAATGGTGAAGTCGAACCGCACCGGGTCGAGAGAGGAAACCACGGTGAGGACGGTCGGCTGCGGACTGCCGACGTAGGACCCGACGTCCACCTGCCGGTTGCCGGCCAGCCCGGTGATCGGGCTGGTCACCCGGGTATAGCCCAGGTCGAGCTGGGCCGAGGTCAGCTGGGCCTCGGCGGCGGCCTGACTCGCCCGGCTGGCCTCTTCGGAGGCCACGGCGTTGTCGAGGTCCTGCTGGCTCACCGCGTTGTCGGCCACCAGGGGGCGGAGCCGGTTGACCTGAATCTGCGCCCGGCTGTGTCGCGCGGCGGCCTCGGCCACGTCGGCCTTGGCCCGGGCAACGGTGGCCTCGAAGGGCTTCGGGTCGATCACGAAGAGCAGCTGGCCCTTCCGGACCACCGTGCCCTCATCGTAGTTCTGGGACTGGAGATACCCGGCCACCCGGGCCCGCACCTCCACGTCTTCCCCGCCGCGGATCTCGCCGGTGAATTCGGCCTGTACCGGGGTGTCCTTCACGTCGACCGGCTGGACCACGACCTCCGGCGGCGGAGGCGGTGGAGGGGGTGGCTCCTTGCAGCCGGAGAGAGTGCCGAGGACGAGCAGCGCGGCAAGGGGCCGGTATTCGGCCACACGCATAAGAGCCCCCAAGAGGCCGAGTTCGGGAGGAATCCGGGTGATCGGTAGATAGAATGTCCGGCGCCGGGGAGGTGCGCACCTAGGCTTTGGTACACAAGGTGGCGCCGGCCATGGGGTGTTACCGTTAGTCCGCCGAACAGCCCAGCCGGCCCATGCGGTGCGAACCCAGGAGCGGTCATCCGGCTCAGGCCATCCCCAAACTGGCTGCTTCTCTTCGTGCCTGTGAGCGTCCTCCTGGAGCACTCGGAGGCCTCACCGGCCTTGGTATTCTTCGCGGCCGCCCTGGCGATCGTTCCCGCCGCCCGCCTGATCGTTCAGGGCACCGAGCATATCGCGGCCCGCACCGGCTCCGCGGTCGGTGGCCTCCTCAACGCCACCTTCGGCAATCTTCCCGAGCTCATCATCGCCACGGTGGCGCTCCGGTCCGGCCTGCTGGAGATGGTGCGGGCCTCGATCATCGGCGCCATCCTGGCCAACCTGCTCATGGCGCTCGGCGTGGCACTCCTGGTCGGCGGGGTGCGCTACCACAACCAGGAGTTCAGCGCCCGGGCGGCGCGGGTCTACAGCTCGATGATGCTCCTGGCGGTGATCAGCCTGGCGGGGCCCGGCGCCTTCGAGCGGGTGTTTGCCGCGGCGGAGCACCTTCCTCAGGTCCATGCCCTCAACGTGCGCCTGGCCCTGATGCTCATGGTGGTGTACGCGCTCTACCTCTATTTCATGCTGGGGACCCACGCGGAGGACTTCGCCGGCGAGGCGGAGGAGGGCCACGGCCACGGCGACGGGTCCGCGTGGAGCATGGGCCGCGCACTTGGCACCCTGGTGGGGGCCTCGGTGCTGGCAGCCTGGATGAGCGAGATCCTGGTCGGCGCCGCCGAGGGTACCGGTGAGGCGCTGGGGATGTCGCAGACCTTCATCGGCATGATCATCGTCGCCGTGGTCGGTGGTGCGGCGGAGAGTCTCTCGGCCATCGCCGCCGGGGCGAAGAACAAGCTGGATCTGACGATGGGGGTGGTCTACGGCAGCTGCATCCAGATCGCGCTGTTCGTGGCGCCGGTCCTGGTGCTGGTGAGCCGGCTGATCGCCCCCGAGCCGCTCGATCTGTCGTTCAGCCGGATCGAGCTCGGCGTGCTGCTCCTGGCGGTGCTCATCGGCGGGTCGGTCGGCAACGACGGGAAGGGAAACTGGTTCAAGGGAGTCCAGCTGCTCACGGTGTACGCGACGATCGCCCTCCTCCTCTACTTCGTGCCGGCATGAACGTGTCCGCATCCGTGGCCGGGGCCACCTCGGCGACCCAGGGTTCCAGCTCGGTCCTCTCTCCGGTGGACCGGATCTCCGAGGTCCTGTTCGGCCTCATCATGGCGCTCACCTTCACCGGAACGCTGAGCGTCGCCACCGCGGAACGGAGTGAAGTCCGCGAGATGCTGATCGGCGCGCTCGGGTGCAACATCGCATGGGGACTGGTAGACGCGGTGATGTTCCTGCTCGCCGCGCTGACGGAGCGGGGGCGCAACATCACGATCCTGCGTGAGGTGCGTCAAACGGCCGACCCGGCCCGGGCGCGGGCGCTCATCCTGGACGCGCTGCCGCCGCTGGTCGCGTCCACCATGCAGCCGGCGGAGGTGGACGTCATCCGGGACCGGCTCGGTCGCCTGCCCGATCCCGGCCGGCTCTCCCTCGGCCCGGCGGATCTGCGGATGGCGGTGGGGGTCTTTCTCCTGGTGTTCCTCGCCACGCTGCCGGTGGCGCTGCCGTTCGCCTTCATCCACGAGGCGCACCGCGCGCTCCGGCTGTCCAACGGCATCGCGCTCGCGATGCTCTTCCTGGGCGGGTATTACCTCGGCGGCCACGCCGGGCGGCGCCCCTGGATGAGCGGCCTGGTCATGCTCGCCATCGGGGTGCTGCTCGTGTGGGCCACCATCGCGCTGGGCGGATGAGACCCCACCCGTAGCTAGTGCGTCTGGGCGTCCACCAGCTTGGGCGCCTTCTCGTCGAAGGAATACCCCTGCTTGGGGCACTTGATCGACGGATTCGTCGGCGCGAACACCCCGGCCGGATTGTTCTTCCACAGCCAGACGTGCAGGTCGTAGTGGTGGAGGCCCTCCGGCATCAAAGGATGGTGCCCCTCCATCGGGCCCTGGAGCTCCTTGCCGAAAATGGTCGGCCGCGTGCCGCCGGCCGCCTGCACGGGCACGAACCACTCGGCCGCCACGAGCTTCAGCTTGTCGCCATGGGGCTCGTAGATCAGCACCTGGGGCTTGGCCGGGTCCAGGGTGGGGCCGATGAGCTGCATGTTGAGGAAGTGGACCCCCATGCCCCCCGGCGCGTACTGCATCGTCCCCTCATGCCCTCCCTCCGGATACTCGATGCAGCCGACGCTCGAGAAATAGCCGTCGTGAACAGCGACGATCGGGTCCTGATACTTGTCGAGCCCGTTCCGGACCTGTTCCAGCTCAGGCGGGAGCTTGGGCAGGGCGCTCGACTGCGCCGACGAGGTTCCGGCCAGGACAGCGAGGAACGAGACGATGAGGACGGGTGTGACGCTACGCGAGGCGGGGAGCGGATGCTGCGGGAGGGAAGGGCGCATGGGGGCTTCCGCGTGGGGGTGCCCCTGCGCGGAGCCACAGCCTGGGTTGGGCATCGCGCAGAGTAGACGATGATGGTCGATGACCGGTGAAGCGGGACTAGCATGGGGCGCGGTCCCTCGACCGTCAAGTCACCGGGGCTCGGCGGCAGCCCCGTTCATGCAGACACCTTCAAACATTCTTCAGCCCGGCCTCAACTTCGCGTGCCCAGATTGCTCCCAGAGACGGAGGGCATATGTCCATACTCACCAAGGACGTCTGGGCAATTTCGGAGGACGATTTTCCCCGCGCCGAGGCCCTCGAGACCCAGCTCGGTTTCCTGCTCCGCTACGCGATTCTCGCCCCATCCACTAAGAACAGTCAGCCGTGGGCGTTCTCCATTCAGGGGAACCGGATCCACGTCATCGCCGACCTGAATCGGGGCCAGGGTCTGGCGGATCCCGACGGGCGCGAGCTGTACATCAGTCTTGGCTGCGCCCTGGAGAACCTGCTGGTAGCCGCCGAGCACTTCGGCCTCGGCCACGCGGTCGCCTACTTCCCCGAGCGTCGGCAGGGGGATCTCGCGGCCACCGTCACCTTCGAGCCGGGCGGGGTGCCATCCCAGGCGCGCGCCGGCGCGACCGTGCGTGCCATCCGTACGCGGCACAACGACAACAGCGTCTTCCAGCCCGTGCCCGTACCTGAGCACCTTCAGGACAGGCTGATGGCCTGCTGGATGGAGCACGACCTCAGGGTGCTCCTGACCGACGATCCCCACTTTCATCGCTGGATCGACGCGCTCACCATTCAGGCCGATCGCGCCGAGTTCGCCGATCCGTCGTATCGGCGGGAGCTGGCATCCTGGATCGGGCGGGGTGTGTTCGGGGAGCCGCGCATGCTGGCGCGTCTGGAACAGCTGGCGGTGACCCGGCTCGATCTGGGTGAATCCGTCGCCCGCCAGGATCATGCGATCGTCGAGAGCGCTCCACTGCTGGGCATCATCTGCGGCTCCGGCGATGGACATCTAGCGCACCTCAGGACCGGTCAGCTGTTCGAGCGGATCTGGCTGACGGCGACGGACCTGGGTCTGACTATCCACCCGATGAGTCAGACCATGCGGCATGCCGAGCTGCGGGCCGCGGTCGCGGAGCTGCTTCCCCACCCGCACTGGAGACCGCAGCACCTGTTCCGGGTGGGATTTTCGTCCCGGCGCGGTGCGCACCACACGCCGAGACGGCCCCTGGCCGACGTGCTGGTGTAGTGACTCAGGCTCGGGACAACGCCGCCCCCAGCAGCTCGAGGATCTCGCTCCACCCCTGGCGGTGCCCCTCGACCTCGCTCGGCGGAAGGCCGCGGTGCGTCAGCACCAGCTCGGTCCCGCTGCCCCGCTCGTGGAGCTCGATCGTGACCACCGTGGGCCGGTGATCGGTGTGCTTCGAGATCCAGGTGAACGAAAGCCGGGACGGCGGCTCGATGACGAGATACTCCCCGGTATGCTCGACGCAGCCGTGGGTAGATCCCTCCATCACGATCCTGAAGCCACCGCCGACCCTCGGGTCCACCGTGACGGTCGCGTGGGTCGAGCTCCCCGGCCGCATCCACTGGGCCAGACTCTCCGAGTCGAGCCACGCCTCGAACACCCGCTCGCGCGGCACCGCCATCTGACGCCGGACCACCAGCACGGGCGTCCCCTGATCCGCCGCCTTCATCGCCCACCCTCCTCTGATCGATGGCCGTCCTCCGGCCCGGCGCGGCGCCCCTTCTGGAGGAGGAACGCCTCCAGTGCACCGAGCCGATCCTCCCAGAACGTCCGGTAGTGCTCCAGCCACATCGTGGCCTCCCGCAACGGCTCCGGATTGAGCCGGAGGCGGTGCTCCCGTCCGAGGACGGTGCGCTCGACCAACCCGGCGCGCTCCAGGACCTTCACATGCTTGGAGACCCCGTTGAGCGAGATGGGGAACCGCTCGGCCAGGTCTCCCACGTTGGTTTCGCCCTCCGCCAGGACCCCCAGGATCTCTCGCCGGGTCGGATCCGCAATAGCGCCATACACTTGGTCGAGCATTCGTCGGGCACCCGGTTCGAAGGGGTTGCATTCAACCTAATGGTTGAATATAATCATTCAACCGACAGGTAGAATGATATGGGCCTCGGCGCGGACGCGCCAGCCCACCACCCCGAGGGAGGAAGACATGGCACCCGTGAATACCATCCAGGCTCCTGAAGTTGTCTCCCGCCAGCAGTGGATCACCGACCGCCGCGCGCTCCTGGCGCGCGAAAAGGAGCTCACCCGTCTGAGCGACGATGTCGCTCGGCAGCGCCGCGCCCTTCCCTGGGTCCGGTTGGAGAAGACCTACGCCTTCCACGGAGCGGACGGCGAGATCGGCCTCGCCGACCTGTTCCAGGGTAGGAGCCAGCTCATCGTCTACCATTTCATGTACGGCCCGGACATGAAGGAGGCCTGTCCGAGCTGTTCGCTCGTGGCCGACCACTTCGATCCTACCCTGCCGCACCTCGCGGCCCGGGACGTCGCGCTGGCGGCGGTGTCGCGCGCGCCATACCCCAAGCTCGACGCGTTCAAGCGGCGTATGGGCTGGCGCTTCACCTGGGTCTCCTCTGCCGATACCGACTTCAACTTCGCCTTCGGCGTCTCGTCCACCGAGCAGGAGCGCGCGCCCGGCGTCCAGCTCTACAACTTCGGCACCAGCGCATACCTGATTCCGGAGCGCGAGGGCGCCAGCGTCTTCGCCCGGCGGGACGGCGAGATCTTTCACACCTACTCGACCTACGGTCGAGGCGTCGAGGCGCTGATGGGCACCTACAGCTACCTCGACCTGGTTCCCAAGGGCCGGGACGAAGGCGGTCTCGACTTCCCGATGGCCTGGGTTCGCTACCACGACCGCTACCAGGACTGAGGGATGACCGGGATGAGCATGCCCGGACAGGAGTGGTACCTGGGGCTGCCCGGGTACCTGGGAATGTGGCTGACGATGATGGTGCCGATGATGCTGCCGTCCCTGGTTCCGCTGCTCGTCCAATACCGTCGGTCCGTGTCCGCGGGCGCCGTTCGCGGGCACGGGCTCACGGTGCTGGTGAGCATCGGCTATTACACCGCGTGGGCCGGGTTCGGGGTGGCCGCGTTTGGAGTCTCGTCAGCGCTCAGCAGGCTCGGGATGCCCTGGTCCGACGGTCGATGGCTGTCGGCCGCGGCCGGGTTGGCGCTCCTTCTCGCGGGCGCGGCCCAGCTCACCGGCTGGAAGGCGCGGCAGCTCGCCCTGTGCCGAGGCGTGTCGGCTGCCGGTTGTCGCCTCGGGGCCGGCGGCGCGAGCGCCTTTCGACACGGGCTCGGGCTGGGCCTGAGCTGCGGCCGGTCCTGCGGCCCGGTGATGCTGGCGCTGCTCCTCGCCGGCACGATGGAGCCGCTGGCCATGGCGGCGACGACGCTCGCGATCACCGCCGAGCGGCTCGCGCCGGCGCCGCTCCGGATCGTCCGACTCGTCGGATTGGCGATCCTCGTGAGCGGGGTGGCGACGCTCGCGCGCGGCTAGCCGGCGGGTCCCTTGCCTTGATGCGGGGCAAACGCGCAAGATCCTTGCATGATTCTTCGGACACTCACGCTGCTCGTCTGCCTTGCCGCCCTGCCGAGCCTTCCTGTCGCCGCCCAGGCCGCGAGCGACGGCGAGTGGACCATGCCGGCCAAGGACTACGCCTCCACCCGATACAGCCGCCTGTCGCGCATCACCCGCGACAACGCGGCCCGGCTCCGACCGGTGTGGACCTTCTCGACCGGCGTGCTCGCCGGGCACCAGGGGCAGCCGCTGGTCGTGCACAACACGATGTACGTGGTCACCCCCTGGCCCAACGTCCTCTACGCCTTCGACCTCACCCAGGACGGGTACCCGCTCAAGTGGAAGTACCGCCCGGACGTGAGCCCGAACGCGATCGGAGAGTCCTGCTGCGATGTGGTCAACCGCGGCGCTTTCTACGCCGACGGGAAGATCGTCTACAACCTGCTGGACGGGCACACCGTGGCGGTCGACGCGGCCTCGGGGAAGGAGCTGTGGAAGACCCGGATCGCCGACGTGGACGCCGGCGAGACCACGCCCATGGCGCCCTTCGTGGTCAAGGACCGGGTGATCGTGGGTCCGTCCGGGGGAGAGTTCGGTATCTATGGCTGGGTGAAAGGCCTCGACCTCGGAACCGGTCAGGTGGTCTGGACGGCGAGGAACGTCGGTCCCGACGCCGAGGTGCTGGCGAAGGCGGGGACCTTCAAACCGTTTTACGAGCAGGGCGCCGAGCTGGCCAAACGAAGCTGGCCGGACAGCGCGTACCGCACCGGGGGTGCCCCGGTCTGGGGGTGGATGTCCTACGATCCCGCGCTCGACCTGGTGTACTACGGCGTGGGCAATCCTTCGCCCTACAACGCCGAGCAGCGGCCGGGCGACAACAAGTGGACCGGGAGCGTGCTCGCGCGCCGGCCCGCGGACGGCTCGCTGGTCTGGGCCTACCAGTTCACCCCGCACGACAACTGGGATTACGACGCGGTTTCGTCCATGATCCTGGCTGACGTCGAGATCGCTGGCCGGACGAGGAAGGCGCTGGTCACCTTCAACAAGAACGGATTCCAGTACACCCTCGACCGCGCGACCGGCGAGGTGCTCGCGGCGCCGCCCTTCGTGCAGGTCACCTGGGCCAAGGGAGTCGATCTCAAGACCGGGCGTCCGATCCTCGACTCGACCAAGCTCACCGGGGCATCGAAGGGGAACGTGAAGGATGTCTGTCCCAGCCTCGAGGGCGGGGTGAGTCCGTCCTCGCCGGCCGCGTATTCCCCGCGCACCGGACTGTTCTACACCTCGACCAACAACATGTGCATGGACTTCGCGGCCACGCCGGCCCAGCATGTCCGCGGCACGCCCTACATCGGGGCCGGCACTCCCTATCACGCCGGCCCCGGCGGGTACCTCGGCTCGTTCATGGCGTGGGACGCGAGCAGTGGCAAAAAGGTGTGGGAGAACACGGAGCACTTCCCCAACTGGAGCGGGGCGTTGGTGACGGCGGGCGACGTGGCCTTTTACGGGACGCTCGACGGCTGGTTCAAGGCGGTGGACGCCAGGACCGGGAAGCTCCTCTCCAAGTTCAAGGTCGGCTCCGGCGTGGTCGGCAATCCGATGACCTACCTCGGCCCGGATGGCAAGCAGTACGTCGCCGTCTACGCCGGCATCGGGGGCGACTGGTTCCTGCTCGCCGGTGATGTCCGCAGCGACGACCCCGCCGATGTGCGTCCGCCGTCCGATCCGTACAAGGACATCGGTCGCCACACCAGCCAGGGAGGCATCGTCTGGATATTCGGGCTCGGCGAGTGAGCGGGGCGATGCGGCTCTCCACCCTGGCTCTCGCGCTGCTGACCGTGGTCGCCTGCCAGAAGCCGGCCGCGCCCGGCGCCTCCGCTCCGGCCGCCACGGTCCGCGACCCCGATCGGATTCCCGCCGGGGGGGTACTTCCCGCCGCGAATGCGCTCGCCGCGCCGAGGCCGGCCAAGCCCAATCCGGATGTGGGAGCGAACCTGTTCGGCGCGATGAACTGCGACGGCTGCCACGGAGGCGGCGCGATCGGGTGGGTCGGGCCCAGCCTGGTGGATGGCCGTTGGCGCTACGGGGGGTCGGACGAAGAGATCTTCACCTCGATCTTCTACGGCCGACCCAAGGGCATGCCGGCCTTCGGCGGCGTCATGGGGGCAGACGCCGTGTGGGCGGTGGTGGCGTATCTCAAGGCGCAGGCGGTGCCGCCCGTGGTCCCCACGACCTCGTGGCTGCCGGGCGGCAATGCGGCGGCCGAGTCACCCGGGCCGGCGCCGGCCGGTCCATCGGCGGAGGAGAAGGCCTCCCCCTCCGGCGCCGAGCAGACCAAAGCCCGCGACACCCGACCCTGAAGGCGCCCATGAGAGCCGTCCCATGCGCATGAGAGCGAGCCTGCCCTTCGCCCTCCTCATCCTCGTCGGCGCCGGGTGCCGGTCGGCCCCGCCGCCGCCGGCCGCGGCCGACTCCACGCTCGGTCTCGCGGGTCAGTGGCGCGCCTCGCTGCAGTTCAGCAGCGGCGCCTTCGCTCCGGTCAAGGACCTGGAGTTCATGTACGCGTTCAACCCGGGTGGCACAATGACGGAGTCGTCCAATTACGACGCCGCGCCACCGGTGCCGCCGGCCTACGGCATCTGGCGGAAGGTCGGCCCCCGGGAGTTCGAGGCCAAGTACGAGTTCTACGTGACCAAGGCGCCGACGGCCTTCGCCGAGCTCGCGAAAGGGGGCGGGTGGGGTCCGGCGGGGAGGGGCGTATTCGTCGAGCGGATCTCGATCTCGGAGGACGGCAAGTCGTTCA
>DATEIR010000081.1:0-7462 GCA_035278885.1 Gemmatimonadales bacterium
GTCATGTTGCCGGTCCTCGCGCTGAATCCGGTCACGATATGAGTGCCTTTGCCGTGAAGTCGTGGAACACCACTACGCGACCGCGTTCCGGCCGGCGGCCTTGGCGCGATAGAGCGCGCGGTCGGCCGCTACCAGGAGGTCGCCCTCGCCGGGGTGGCCCGGATCGAACTGGGCCAGCCCGATACTCACGGTGATGAGCCCCGCCGGATACCCCAGCCGCCGGCCCACCCCCTCGATCCCCGCCCGGAGCGCCTCGGCCACCCGGGCACCGCCCTGGAGGTCCGTCCGGGTCAGGATCACCACGAATTCGTCGCCGCCGTACCTGGCCGCCACGTCGGACGCACGCACGGCACTCCGTATCTCGTCGGCCACCGCGCGGAGGATGTCGTTCCCCGCTTCGTGGCCGTACAGGTCGTTCACTTCCTTGAAGCGGTCGAGGTCGAGGAACAGCACCGCGAACCCCTCGTGACTGCGCTTGCACCGCTCCACCTCGAACGCCAGCCGGTCGCGCAGCACCCGGTAGGTGCTCAGGCCGGTCATGGTGTCCACCGCCGCCGACCGGAGGGCCTCGTCGGCCCGGCGCTCCTGGAACGGCGCGCACTGCCGCATCGACGCCCGTCCCACCGCCGCGGCCTCGGCGAAGCCGCGGCAGGTCTCGAACCCGCAGGCCCGACAGTCCCAGTGCCGCCCGTTGGGACCGAGCCCGATCTGCTCCAGGATCTGACCCACCGCCTCGGGATCGGGATGGACCCGCCGAGGCTTGATCGTGAAGGTGGCCCCCACGCTCGCCACCACCCCGCCGTCCACCACCGGCATCCGGCTCCGCGGCGCCTCGGTGCTGGCCACCAGCTCCCGGCGCCAGTAGAGCTCCTCCGGCGGCCCGCTCAGCGGGTGGTCGAGGACCCCCTCGCTGCTCAGGATGTCGACGAACCCGAGGTCGATCCGGTCGACCGCCACCGCCCGCGCCACCGCGCGAAGCGCCTCCAAGCCACGGACCTTGCGAAACCGCCGGCTCGAGTGGCGTGCCTCGTCCAGCAACTCCAGCGGGAGCCCGCCCGCCGTGCTCAGGTAGCGGCGCCGCTCCTCCGGCACCCGCTCGAACAGCGTCGGCTGGTCCCGGACGGTCACTCCCCGGATCCGGAACAGCTGTTCCAGATCGGAAAAGGTGATCGCCGCATCGAGATCGGAAGCGTGGACCGGGGGGCACACACCGGCATACGCGATGCGCAGCCCCGATCCGTACGCCGCCCGCAGGTACCGCGCCTCCGCGATGGGAGGCATGGTGACCGGGGCGAGGTACGGCACGAGCTCCGGGTACTGCGTCCGCACCGCGTCCACCACCACCGGATCGGTGCTGCGGATGAGGGTGCCCCAGGGCTCGTCGGCCCAGATCTTAAGGTATTCCGCGGCAACGAGTTCGTCGCCGATGACACCGCGGGTGACGGAGCGGAACCCCGCGGCATAGCAGGCGTTGATGACCTGCTCCGGGGTGGCGGGGTAGAAGTGCGCCGCCGCCTCGGGACTCAGGATGAGAATGCCATCGCCTTGGGAGGCGATGGCGAGGGCCCTTCCAATCTCGCCGTTGACCCGGACCGCGCCGTGCGGACACGCGGGCAGACACTGCCCGCATCGGATGCAGGCTTCGTCCACGATCTGCAGGAGCAGCGGCTCGTCGCCCGCCACCGCCACCGCATCGGTCGGACAGACGCGCACACACGCCAAACACGCGACGCACTGCTCTGCGTCTATGACGAAATTCAAGTGACCGGGCCCGGAGGTGGACGGGGGAATCCGTCCGCAATTTGACGGCCAGATCAGCCGGTGTCAATAGGAAGGGTTAATGTAAAACTCTGATACAGTTGGATTTAGCCGCCGAGCAGTGAACTGCGCACCGGTGGCTAAACTATTCCAGCCGATAGGCTTTGATCTTCCGGTAGAGTGTCCGCTCACCAATGCCTAAGATTTCGGCAGCCCGCCGGCGGTTGCCCCGGTACTCCCGCAGGGCAGCCTCGATGGCGGCTTTCTCCACCTCCGCCATGGTCATCCCGGTCCGGTACACCACAGGCGCATCCCCGTCCTTGTCGTGCTCCGGCAACACGTCCACGGTGCCGTGGTCGCCCAGGTCGATGACCTGCACCCGCTGCGGTGGGTGGTCGTCGATCCGGCGACGGAGCTCCTCTACCTGGATCTTGAGCTCCACCAGGTTCCGGAGGATGAACTCCAGCTCCTGGCCGCCGAACGCCCCGCCCTGCCCCTGAACCGCCTGGGGCACCCGGACCGGCAGCAGCGTTCCCGGACCCTCCAGCACGTCGGGCGGGATGTCGCTGGCCCGGATTTCGGTGCCGGGGGCGAGCACCACCATGCTCTCGATCAGGTTGCGGAGCTGGCGGACGTTGCCCGGCCAGGGGGCGCTCACCAGGCGCTGCATCGCCTCGGGGGTGATGCCGCGGAAGGTACGGTCCTGGGCCTTGGCGAACTCGCGGATGAAGCGCCGCACCAGGATGGGGATGTCGTCCCGACGCTCGCGCAGCGGGGCGAGATAGATGTTGAGGACGTTGAGCCGGTAGTAGAGGTCGTCGCGGAACTCGCCCAGCGCCACCGCCTCGCGGAGGGCGCGGTTGGTGGCGGCGATGACGCGGACGTCCACCTTGATCGGCACCGTCCCGCCCACCCGGAAGAAGGTCCGGCTCTCCAGCACCCGAAGGAGCTTCACCTGAGTGGCCGGCGCGATCTCGCCGATCTCGTCGAGGAAGATGGTCCCCGTGTCGGCCAGCTCGAATCGTCCGAGCCTGCGCTCCGCGGCGCCGGTGAAGGCGCCCTTCTCGTGACCGAAGAGCTCGCTCTCGAGCAGCGTCTCGGGGATGGCGGCGCAGTTGACCGCGATGAACGGCTTGCCGCGCCGAGGAGAGAGGTCGTGAATCCCCTTGGCGACGAGCTCCTTGCCGGTGCCGCTCTCGCCCTGAATCAGGACGGTGCTGCTCACCGGTGCCATCTGCTCGATCTTGACCAAGACCTCCTGAATGGCGGCGCTCTCGCCGATGATGCCGGTGCGCTCCTGGAGTCCGCGGCGCTCGAGCAGGCGGCGGGCGGTCTCCAGGATCTCGTCCGCCCGGGCCGGCTTCATCATCGTCTCGGTGACGCCGAGGCGGACGACCCGCTCGGTGCGCTCGGAGTCGGTGGGCTCGAGCAGGGCGAGGGTGCTGATCTCGTGGTCCCGGGCCATGGCGGCGAGCTGGACCGAGTGGGGCTCGTGGACGGCGCCGGTGAGGACGACCAGGTCGGGGTTCTGGCGGCGGAGGGCGGCCCGGGCGTCGTCCATGCTGCTCAGCATGGCGGTGGTGAGCCCGGCGGCCTCCGCCGCCGCGTTGAGCGGGACGGCGGTCTCGAGATCGTCCATGGTGATGAGGACACGGGCTGCCATTCTGGCAAAATAAGGGGTCCCGCTGCGGCTGTGGCTCGTGGCGGGCAGTCGCGCGGTGAGGCCTGGCGCAATGATCAATCCGCTGGGAGGCGGTCAGCGGCCCCTGTCGCGTCGCGGAAGCAGCGTGCCGGCGCGAGCCGCGTCGGTCGGGTATCCGGCCATCGTCAGGGCCATGGCCAGCGCCGGGTCCCTCCCGGCGGCCAGATCGGCCGACGTCGGCAGCACCAGAGCGTCCGGCTCGACCCCGCGTCCTTCCAGGTGTACCCCATCCGGCATGATGACGTCGGCAACCGTCACCCAAAGGCCATAGAGGGTCAGTGTAGCCGCGCCGGTCGCTTCCTCGAAGAACATGCTCCGCTTGACGGCTCCCGCGCTGCGGTCACCCACCACCGCGCCTCGTCCCTCCCGCTGGACCAGGTAGGCGAAGATTTCCGACGACGAGCCTGAGCGACTGTCGATGAGGACGAGAAGGGCACCGGTAAACGGATGTTTGACCGGCCTGCTCTCGAGCGCCCGAGTGTCACGCCGGCCTCGAATCGTAGCGACGACGATGTGGCGATCGAAGACGTGCCCCACCAATCGAACCAGGCCATCCTCCAAGCCGCCGGGGTTGCCACGCAGGTCCAGGATCAGGGTCCCCGCCTTGCCCGCTCGATCCATGACGCGGTCGATATCGGACCGGGCGCCGAACCACGCCAACCGCAGAATCGAGACGTCCTGGTCGAGCGCGCCCTCGG
Source organism: Gemmatimonadales bacterium (assembly GCA_035278885.1). Classification (GTDB taxonomy): domain Bacteria; phylum Gemmatimonadota; class Gemmatimonadetes; order Gemmatimonadales; family GWC2-71-9; genus CAVVWJ01. Next base: position 4,159 of record DATEIR010000081.1, read on the forward strand.
CGAACAATTCTCGGCCGGACAACTCGAGCTCGCGGAGGAGCGTCGCAAGGTCGGTCATGCGCGGACGCTTGGTGAACTTCGCCCGAATCTCCAGCGTGCGGCGAGAGCCGTCCGCCCCCTCGACGTCGAGCTGCACCGTCGGTCGGCGGTTGAGCTCGTATACCGCGTTCTCCAGCAGGGAAAAGTCGGCGCGGGAGGGCGCGTAGCGGTCCAGCGCCAGCACGCGATCGCCCACATGCAGACCCTTGCTCGCAGCGTCCGTTTCAGGGTCAACGGCTACGACGTAGCACGAGTCGCCGATCATCTGCATCTCGAAGCCATACTCCACATCCGCGACCCGCCGCGGCGGCGAGAACCAGGTGTGCGAATCGTCCAGGCCCTGGACGAACCCGGCGATGACGCGGATGATCTCACCGTTGGATCGCGCAACGCCGATCTGGGAATCCGCGCGGGCGGCAGCGGCTCGAAGGTCGAGCCCGTGAAATGACGAGTCGTAGTAGTGCTTCTCGAGGCGCTCACGCACGGTGCGCAACATGTTGTGCCCGCGGCCGCGCTCGTAGGCTCCGATGGTCTGGGCACTCACCGGCGCACAGAGGGGCGCGGCCGCGGCGGCGGCCAGGATGATGATGCAACCGGTTACGGCGCAGTGGCGCATCTGCCCTCGCCGCTAATTCTGCGGGATGGTAATGTCGAATTCGACCGCCTGGCGTACCGGAGTCCCATTGTAGCGCGCCGGGGTGAAGACGCAGCCACCGAATGCGATCGCGGCTCCTGCGAGGGTCCGGTGCGTCTGGAAGATCGGCACCACCTCAGACCACACGAGTTGCGGGACAGGCGATGGACGTCCCAACGCTACGCTGAGTGGGTCAAGGCAATGTCAAGAATGCTCACGGCTGGCGTGCTTGGGCCCTCGCGCGGCATCCCGAAATACACCCCGGATGCATCTACGGCCGGTCAATGCTGACGCGTGAGTAGCGGGCCGGGGGGCGGTCGGCTTAGTCCCGGCGATGAGCCTCTCGAAGCGGGGCTTACCCTTGAGGGGGCGAACGTGGGCTCGATCCGCCGGCCAGGTAGGGCTCAGCCGTACCCGGCTGGTGCCGTCGGCGTGCTTGTCCCAGCGCACGATGGCGGTCAGCAGGTAGTCGGTCAGGCGCCTGACTTGAGAGCCGAAGCACCCGACCAGCGGGGGCTCTTCAGCGCTGCGGTGGCGCCTTCGCGTGGGAATCCCGGCGGTGCTCGGATGCCGCGCGCCGCCGTTCCCGTGCCATCGTGTTTTCAACCTGGAGGGTCAACGCCACCACACTCCGGCCGTGCCGACGCACCCCGTCGACGTGCCGGCGGACGGCGTCGTCAAGGCTCGGGTGATCACGGAATTTCTGGGATCGCATGCCTCAATTCCAGCAGGAGTCCGGCCGGGTGTCGGTGAGCGCCGGCACTCGGGCCGGCTGGGTTGTACGGTCGCTGGCAGTCAGTCCGCAGACCTGAGCCGATACCCCACCCCCGGCTCCGTCAGCAGCACGCGCGGCCGAGCCGAATCGCGCTCCAGCTTCTGCCGCAGCTGCGCCAGGTAGACCCGCAGGTAGTGCGTCTGCCCCTCGTAGTTCGTCCCCCAGACCTCGTGCAGCAGCTGCCGGTGGGTGAGCACCTTGCCCGAGCTGCGGACCAGCGTGGCCAGCAGCTTGTACTCGGTCGGCGTGAGGTGCACCTCCCGGCCCTCGCGGAACACCTGGCGGTGCTCCAGGTCCACCCGGAGCCCGTCGCTCTCGAATACCGGACCCTGCGATTCCGGAAGCGAAGCGTGCCGCAGCGCCACCCGCACCCGGGCGAGCAGCTCCTGCACGCCGAACGGCTTGGTCAGGTAGTCGTCCGCACCGAGGTCGAGGGCGGACACCTTTTCGTGCTCCTGCCCCCGGGCCGAGATGACGATGATGGGAGCGCGGGAGGAGCGGCGGATCTGGCGGACGACGTCCAGGCCATCGCCGTCGGGGAGGCCGAGGTCGAGGAGGGTGAGATCGGGATTTCGTCCGGCCGCCTGCGCGAGACCCTCCCGGAGCGTGACGGCCTCCACCACCTGGTAGTCATGGGCCCGCAGCGTGGCGCGGAGGAAGCGGCGCATCGGTGCCTCGTCCTCCACCAGCAGGATCAGCGGGCCCGGCCTGGTCACGCCGGCCTCGGCTCGGGCTCGGCCGGCGGCGCGGGCACCGCGGGACCCGAGAGCGGCAGCGTGAAGCGAAAGGCGGCGCCGCCGCCGGGGCGAGACTCGACCCACATGCGGCCGCCGTGCGCACTCACGATCCCCTGCGCGATGGTGAGGCCGAGCCCGGAGCCCGGCACCGCCTCGTTGCCATCGTCGTTCTTCGCCTTCGCTCCACGGTAGAACTTTCGGAACACCAGCTCGGCCGCCTCCACCGGTATACCCGGGCCACCGTCCGCCACCTCGACCCAGACCGCGCTGTCGCTCTCCCACGCCCGTACCGCGACGGGGGTGCGGGGCGGTGTGTATCGCGCGGCGTTCTCCAGCAGGTTGATGAATACCTGCTCCACCAGCAGCTCGTCCACCGGCACGAGGGGAAGGTTCGGCGGAAGGTCCACCTCGACCGGGTGCCGGGCCAGCTGCTCCTCCAGCCGGAGCAGCGCCACGCCGACCACCTCTTCCAGCGGCTGCCACGACTTCTGCACCGCGAGCGCGCCGGTCTCGACCCGGACCATGTTCAGCAGGTTGGCGACCAGCCGGGTCATCCGGCGGGACTCCTCGAGGATGCCCGCCGCGAGCTCGCGGCGGCCGTCGGGCGGGAGTGCGCCGTCCTCCTCGAGCAGGCCGCTCGCCGCGCCTTCGATCGTGGCGAGCGGCGTTCTGAAGTCGTGTGACAGCGAGCTCAGCAGCGAGCTGCGCAGGCGCTCGGCCTCCGCCTCCGCCCGGGCCCGGCTGCCCTGCTCCGCGAGCAGGGTGCGCTCCCGGGCGAGCGCCGCCTGCTCGGCCAGGGCCTCGAGCGTGGCGATCTCGGCCCGGGTCGGTGACCGCTCGGTGTCCGGCCGGACCGTCAGCACGCCAAGATGGCGCCCGGCGATCCCGAGCGGCACGACGAGAACATCGGCATCGGCGCAGCGCGAGGTGCCGAGCCCGGCGGTGCGGCCGTCCTCGTGGACCCGCCGCGCGACCACCCGCTCCGGCGCGCTCGCGAGCAGCTCGCGGGTGGCCGGGGCCCAGTCCGCCGGATCGGCTTCGAGCTGCTTCGGGGTGAGGGTGCACGCCTCGCCGCCGACCAGCGCCGCGACGTGGCGCTCGAGCGCCGCCAGCACCTCG
>DATEIR010000082.1:0-36759 GCA_035278885.1 Gemmatimonadales bacterium
CGGCGCAGCAGGTTGGACCCGTCGCGTTCTCTTTTACCGGAGGTTGCCATGCCAGCCAGCCGCCGCTTCAGGTTCAGCCTGCTCCTCGCCGCCGCGCTCGCGCTCGTCTCCACGTCGTCCGCCTCCGGCCAGGGCGTGGAGCAGCCGAGAGTGCCGCTGCGGACCGCCATCAAGGAGATCAACACGCTCCGCTCGCAGTACATGGATCTCTACAACAAGAAGGACACCGCGGCCCTCACGGCCATGTACCTGCCGGATGCCGTCCTGATCGGCGACGACGGGAGCACGCTGGTGGGCCAGACGGCCATCGGCAAGTCGATGCAGGAGGACGCCGCGAGCTGGAGCCAGATCACCCTGACCTCCGACACCACGCGCGTCTTCGGCAACACCGCCTGGGACGTGGGCTCGATGACCTCCGCGCGCGCGGACGGCACGCCGAGCGTCAGCCGCTATCTGGTCGTGCTGCGGCGTGGCCTGCAGGACTGGAAGATCAGCAGCGTGGCCGTGGTGCCGATGACGCAGGTTGCCGCGACGCACTAGGGCCGGGACCCAGGGGCGTCGGGGAAGGCAATGCCCGGAGATCGCTCTCCGGGCATCGTCTTTCTTAGGTCCGATCGGCACCCGCCCTGGCCGGTCGGGGCTGGCATCGGCCGCCGATTTCCGGCAACTTGCAGCGGTCCGCTCGTGCTCACGCTCCAAGGGGCCAGAATGTCGAATCACTTTACCGGCCTGAGCCTGGGTCCTCCGCTCGGCGACCCCAGACTCGACCTCACAGACCTGTACGCCTTCCAATCGCCCGCCGATCCCGGGAAGACCGTGTTGATCCTCTGCTGCAACACGTTCGCCCAGGCGGCCGACTTCCACCCCGACGCCGTCTACCGGATCAACATCGACAACGACGGAGACGCCGAGACGGACGTGGCGCTCAGTTACGTCTTCTCGGAGTCACAGGGAGGCCGGCAGACCGCCACCGCCTGGCTGGCTACGGGACCGGAAGCCCGCTCGGCGGAGGCCGTCGGTACCCCGATCATCACCGACGCGGAGGTCTCGTTCGGGCCCAAGCCGACGATCGTCAAATCCGGCCCGTATACGTTCTTCGCCGGGCTTCGCAGCGATGCCTTCTTCGTCGATTTCGAGGGAATCCTGGGGCTCTTCGACCACACGGGCGGCAGGAACTTCACCTCCCACCCGAACCTGGGAGACACGTCCCCGTGGACCGGGCGGGATCGGCTCATCGACGAGAACGTGTTCGGCATCGTGCTGGAGCTGCCGACCAGCGTGCTCGGCGCCGATCCCGAGGTCCGCATGTGGGGACGCTGCAGCGTCCATCGGGATGGGCAGCTCGTCCATACCGACCGCGACGGCAACCCGACGGTCGCGAGCTTCTTCAACACGGATGAGACCAAGGAGGAATACAACCGAACCGAGCCGGTTCACGACCGGGAGCGTTTCCTCGAGCAGTTCATTCATATCCTGGGTCACACCGGCGGGTACACCAGGGAGGAAGCCATCGCCGCGATCGACGCCGACAGGCTCCTCCCCGACATGATGAGCTACGATCCCTCGAAGCCCGCGGGATTCCCGAACGGCCGCCGGCTCACCGACCATGTCGTGGCGCATCGGCTGGCCTTCATCTCCAAGGGGGAGATTCCGCCTGACGGGCTCACGCCACATCGCGATCTGCTCCAAGAGTTCCCATACCTCGGTCCGCCGCACCCGCGCTGACTCAAAGCACCAGGAGAAAAAGTCCTCCCTATCTGTCAGCCTGCTTTCAGCCTTCCTTCATCACCGGCGACGTAAACTCTCCCTCGTCAGAGCTGTAGCACGGATCGTCTCCGGCCCAGGAAAGCGCGACTGGGCCGGGGCATCCGCGATGAACCTGACGTGAGGAGGAACCATGTGGACCTACACGCGCCGCGCCGCTCTGTTCTGCCTCGGTGTCACCGCAATGGGCTGCGGTGACCCAGTTACCCAGCCAAGCGACAGTTCCGAGCCGGTGCCTTCAAGCCCTACCCTGACCACGACCCTGACCGGCACCTGGAGACTGATGCCGTACCTGGTTCCGGCACGTGCAGGCCTGGCGGCCTCGGTGTCCGACAAGTCCATCGTAGTCATCGGCGGCTGGGTCGTCGGCAAGGTCCTGAGCAGGGTGGATGCCTATGACGTGGAGACCAGGACCTGGCGTCGGCTGCGGTCGTTGCCGGAGCCGCGGTGGGTGTCAGGCGCCACGACCATCAACGGGAAGATCTACGTCGCAGGCGGCCTCTCGGCGGTAGAGGATCCGAGTGATCCACGCTACGGACAGACCCTGATCCACAAGTCGCTGTTCGTCTACGATCCCGGCGCCGATACCTGGGCCCGAAAGGCCGATATGCCACGGGCGGGGCTGACGTTGCAAGCCGCCGTGCGTGGCAGACTCTACGCATACGTCGATGGGACCTTCCTGGCCTACTCGCCTGGTATCGATAAGTGGGTCAGGCTGCAGCCCCCTCCAACCCGGCATGACTTCGGGGTGATGGCCGCGACAGGGGGCAAAGTCTATCTCACGTCCGGTCTGACCCAGGCTACGGTCAACCCTTACAACAAGGAGATGGACGTCTACGACCCGGCGACCGGAGCTTGGACGGTCAAAAGCCCCATGAGGCTGGCCTCCGGGTTCATGACGGCTACCCCGATTCACGGCAAAGTGTGGCTGACCTCCGGCCCAAGTGAGTTCGTGACGACGCCGGAAGGCCAACGTTATCTGTCGAACCGCGATGTGCAGGTATACGATCCCGAGACCGATCAGTGGACGGACGGACCTCTGATGCTGAAGGACAGCGGCTATGGCACCTCCGTCTATGTGGGCGGGAGGCTATACGTACTCGGAGGCGTCGACATGGAAGGTCGTGTGATCGGCGTGGTGCAGGCGCTCAGTAGCTCCTGGTGATTCAGGAAGTGCGAGCGGGTCGAGGCCGGATCGGGTAGATTGCGTCCGCCATGGAAGCCATCGCGCCCGATCCGGATTCGGCCGACTGGCTGCGCGACCTCCGACACGAGGGTGCGTCGCGTGACCAGGCCATCGCGCGCCTCCACGCCCTGCTCGTCCGGGTCGCGCGGGGGGTCGCGGCCCGGCGCCGCCCGACACTTCCCGGGCGCGCCACGGAGGAGATCGACGACCTCTGCGTGCAGGCCGCGAACGACGCGCTCATGGCCTTGCTCGCGAAGCTCGACACCTACCGTGGCACCGCCCGGTTCACCACGTGGGCGTGCAAGTTCGCGATCTTCGAGGCGTCGAGTCGCCTGAGACGCCATGCCTGGCGCCAGCGCAAGGTCGAGATAGACGACACCGTGTGGGATCGACTTCCCGATAAGGCGCCAGCGGTGCTTCAGCGACTCGAGAACGATCAGATCATCGCCGCCCTCCACCGCGCCGTCGACGAGCACCTGACCGAGCGGCAGCGGCTCATCTTCCAGAGCGTGACGCTGGAAGAGGTGCCGATCGACGTGCTCGCGGAGCGCCTCGGCACATCACGCGGCGCGATCTACAAGACGCTGTACGATGCAAGGGCGAAGCTTCGCCGCGCCTTGGCACAGTCGGGTCACGGAGAACCTGTGTCATGACCGAATCCTTCCTTCGGTCGCTCCTCGGGTCAGGGGATGACGATCCTGGATGCGACGCCGCGTTCGCCGTCTTCGACGAGTACTGCGATGCGATCCAGCGCGGCGATCCCGCTGAGCAGGTGACCGCGCGCTACAGCTGGTTTCTCACCCACGTGGCGAACTGCACGACCTGTCGCGAGGACCTCCAGAGCCTGTTGGCCATCCTCCGCGACGAGGACGAGGGGCGGAGGTAAGAATCCGCACGATCGGGCCGCTAACACGAGGAAGGCTGGTCCTCGGGCGGCCGCACCGGACTGCGAGGCCCTCACCGCGACCACGGACGACGGCGGCTCGTCCGCGGCAATTGCCAGGAGTCTCGAATGTCCAACGATCCCACCTCGGTCCGCTACGGGACCATCCCCGTGGACGGTCTGAGCATCGCTTACCGCGAGGCCGGTAACCCGAAGAACCCCAAGCTCGTACTCCTCCACGGCTTTCCGGCGTCGTCGCACCAGTACCGCGATCTCGTGCGCGCGCTGGCCGACCAATTTTACGTCATCGCTCCGGATTACCCGGGGTTCGGATTGAGCGACGTGCCCGACCCCGCCACGTGGCCGTACACGTTCGATCGAATCGCCGCCGTCATCGAGCGCTTCCTCGCCCTCAAGGGGTTCGACCGCTACGGATTGTTCGTGCAGGACTACGGCGGTCCGGTCGGCTTCCGCATCGTCGACAGAAATCCGGAGGCGCTCGACTGGCTGATCATCCAGAACTCGAACGCGTACGAGGTGGGCTTCACGGCTGCCTGGGACGGGCTGCGGCATGCGCTGTGGAAGCAGCGGACGGTGGAGACGGAGCAGCCGCTCCTGGGGTTCCTCACCCGAGAGACCATCAGGACGATCTACCTGCACGGCGCGGCCCGTCCCGAGCTGGTGAGCCCCGATGCCTGGGAGTCCGACATCTCCTTCATGCAGCGGCCCAACGCGGTACGGCTCAATCTCGACCTGTTCTACGACTATCGCACGAACGTGCCGCTCTACCCCGAGTGGCAGGCGTTCCTGCGCCGGCGGCAGCCGAACACGATCATCTTCTGGGGCCAGGACGACATCTTCTTCACCAAGGAGGGCGGCGACGCATATCTAGCCGACCTGCCCAGCGCCGAGCTGCACCGCCTCGAGGCCGGACACTTCGCGGTGGAGGACCATCTCGACTACATCGCATCGCATATGAAGAAGTTCTACGCCGCGAAGGTGGCAGGGCAGAGGTCCACGGCAACGGCGGCGGCGTGACGGAGAAGCGATGGGACCCGGTGTCGTACCGATGACGCTTCACATCGCCGGGCTCTGGCGCTATCCGGTCAAGAGCCTGGCCGGGGAGGGGCTCGACGCGGCGCAGCTGACCTCGTCCGGGATCCCCGGCGATCGCCTGGTCCACGTGCGCGGCCCCGAAGGTGTCCGGACGTCGCGGCGGCAGCACCGGCTGCTGGGGCACCGCGGCACGCTCTCCCCCGACGGGAACGCGTTGGTGGATGGCCACGCCTGGGACAGCCCGGAGGCGCTCTCACTCATCCGGACCGCCGCCGGCGCGGACGCCTGGCTGGCCGCCTACGACGGTCCGGAGCGGTTCGACGTTCTGCCGTTGCTCGTCGCAACCGACGGCGCGGTGGCGGAGTTCGGGCGGGACGTCCGGCGGCTGCGGCCCAACATCCTGATTGGCGGGGTCACGGGCATGGAGGAGCGCACCTGGCCCGGCGGCGAGCTGCACATCGGCGAGGCCATCATCCGCCTCGACTCGCTCCGACCCCGATGTCCGATGACGACGGTCGACCCGGAGACGCTCGAGCGCGATCCCGAGGTGCTGCGCGACATCGGACGGCGGTTCGGAGGCCGGCTCGCGCTCGATGCGGCGGTCGTCCGGCCGGGGCACGTGCGCGTGGGTGATCCGGTAGTGCTCGCGGCGCGTCGAGAGCCTGAGAGGCCGCCCGCATCGGCCGGCGGCTAGCGGCCGCGGCCCAGTCCAGGCTGTGGTCGCCCGCTATGGCATCCGCGTCCCGACACTCGGCCGCCGGGAGACCGAGTCGCGCCCGTCCTTGAGCCTGTAGTGCGCCTCGGTCACCCCCACCAACTTGCCATCCTGGAGGCGGCTGACGTTGCGGGTCCTGACCTGGATGCCCTTCAGGATGAAGCTCTCGTAGGGGCCTCGCTCGGTGACGATGCTGTCCCCCGCGACGGCCACCACGCGCACCGGCACGGGCTTTCGGCCGGTGGCGGTCATGGTCCACCCCGAGGTGTCCGCGGTCGCGTTCAACTCGGCATGGACGGGGTTTTTGCCGTCCTCGTCCATGGTGCGCATGTTCCACCTGCCTGCGATATCCGACAGCGAGAGCGTGGCCTCGGGTGCTGGCGCCTGAGCGGCCGGGGCGACCGGGGCACTGGTGTCCATCGTGGGGGATTCATCGGCTGCTCGGCTGGCGGGCTTGCTGCAGGCCGCAACGATGGCGACCGTCCACATCAGATGACTGCGGTGCATACTGCCCTCCTTCGTCGGTCCGCGCGCGTTGGTTGGTGCTCCACGCTACAGGTGGGGCAAAGCCAGGCAAGACCTGCATTTACGCACTCAGGCTGAATTTCTGGAGCCGGAGGCGAGGCGGCAAGTGGATTTTGGTAACAGGACTGCTCCAGAGCCCGCTGCTCCCAACGGCGGTGCTCCTGGGCAGGAAATGTCGATTTCCGGTACCCCCGAGCGACGGCAGGGTAGAGCCGGCCACCAGGGCCGCTCCCAACCATACAGGAGGTCTTATGCGGGTCATGGTCCTCGTGAAGGCGACCAAGCAGTCGGAAGAGGAGTCGAATCCCCTCGACATGGAAGGCGCCGAGGAGATGTTCGAGCAGATGGGGAAGTACAACGAGGAGCTGGTCAAGGCGGGCATCATGCTGGCCGGCGACGGACTCAAGCCGACCAAGTTCGCCAAGCGCATCCACTTCAACGGGACCAAGCGGTCGGTGACCGACGGGCCCTTCGCGGAGACGAAGGAGCTGGTGGCAGGGTTCTGGATCTGGCAGGTCCGGTCGATGGAGGAGGCGGTCGAGTGGGCCAAGCGGTGCCCCAACCCGATGCCGGGACCGAGCGACCTCGAGATCCGTCCGATCTGGGAGGCGGAGGAATTCAGCCCCGAGATCGCAGCGGAGGTGAACGAGCTGCGCGACAAGATCGCGAAGAAGGTCAAGTAGGTCAGGCCACGTCCTGAAACAGGAAGCCCACCGTGGTTCACGGTGGGCTTTGCCATGCGGACGGCGCTTGACAGCCAAAAGTCGTGTCCTGGTATGTTCTCGTCACCATGGACACGGCCACCATCCTTCATGCGGACCTGGACGCGTTCTACGCCTCGGTCGAGCAGATGCTCGATCCGTCCCTCAAGGGAAAGCCGATCGCGGTAGGGGGCGGTGTCGTGCTCGCCGCGTCTTATGAAGCCAAGGCCTTCGGCGTCCACGGCGGCATGCCCGGTCGGCGGGCGCGGGAGCTTTGCCCCGGCCTGGTCTTTGTCGGCGGACACTTCGAGGAGTACCAGCGGCTCGGCGACGCCGCGATCAGGATCCTGGACGACTTCACGCCGCTGGTCGAGCGGATCTCCATCGACGAGGCGTTCGCCGACGTCGCCGGCTGCACTCATCTGTTCGGCACGCCGGCCGAGATCGCCGCAGCGATCCGCCGGCGGGTACGCGACGAGCTGGCCCTTCCCATATCCGTCGGCGTCGCCCGCACCAAGCATCTCGCCAAGATCGCCTCGCAGGTCGCCAAGCCCGACGGGCTGGTCGTCGTCGACCCGGAGACCGAGCTCGCCTTCCTGCATGAGCTGCCGGTGGAGATGATGTGGGGCGTCGGTCCAGCGACCCAGGCGCGATTGGCCGAGCGCGGCATCGCGACCATCGGCGACCTGGCGGAGAGCTCCCCGGCCGCCGTTGCCGGGCTGCTCGGCCGCGCCGCGGGCGAGCGGCTGACCGCTCTCGCGTGGAACCGCGACCCTCGCGCCGTCCGGACTCATGTCCGCGTCCGCTCGGCTGGAGCGCAATCCGCGCTTGGGCACAGGCCGGTCGATGACCGGGTGATCCGCCGGGCGCTCCGCCACCTCGCCGACCGGGTCGGCTCGCGCCTCAGGGCTAAGGGCAAGGCCGGCCGGACCGTGACGGCGCGGGTGCGCTTCGGCGACCTCCGCTCGGTCACCCACGCCATAACCTTGCCGCAACCCGTCGCCGCCACTGCCATTCTCGCCGAGATCGCCGAGGACCTGGTGCGAGCCGTGCTCAGGAGTCATCCCGAAGAGCGTGCGATCTCCCTGCTGGCCATCTCGGTCTCGCATATCGAGGAGCAGCCGGTGGTGCAGCTCGATCTGCCGCTCGGCCTGGCCGACGAGGGACGGCGCCCGGGCGCCCGGGGAGGGATGGCACGCCTGCGCGCCGACCGCGCCATCGACACGATCCGCGATCGGTTCGGCTGGGAATCCGTCGGCTACGCCTCGGTCGCCCTCGACACCCGGCGTTCCGTTCCCGACGCCTTCCGTGAGCTGGCGGAGCGGGAGTTGTAGGGCCACGTACTCACTCTGCGAGCACCGCCGGCAAGAACCGCTCGCACGATCGTCTGTCGCCCGCCCTATCTGTCCGGCAGGTGACCATCGAGCAGCGACTCGATCGCCTCCTCGACGATCGGCCACGCCGCCGTGCGGGGGCTCGCGATCTCGAAGTGCCCGGCCTGCGGCACCAGGACGAGCCTCGCCCGGTCGCCGGCGCGTGTCGCGGCCTGCACGTAGGCCTCGACATATGGCCGGGGCACGAAGTCCTCGTGATCTCCAATCACGATTACCTGCGGGACGCCGAAGGGCAGCAGCCTGATCGGCGATGCCTGTGCGTAGCGCTCCGGCACGGTGCCGGGTGTGCCGCCGAGCAGGGTCGTGATCACGCTGTCGCGGCAGAGTCCCTCGTATCCCGGGATATTCGCCGTCAGGTCGAGCGGCCCGGCGAGATCGATCACCCCACGGACAGGCAGAGGGTTCGCACTGGACAGCTGGCTACCGACAGGCACACGTCCGCGAGCCGCGGCCCACATGGCCAGGTGGCCGCCGGCCGAGTGACCGAGCAGGACCACGCGCCCAAGATCCAGGTGGTGTCCGGCGGCGATGGCGCGGAGGTGGTCGACGGCGCGGCCGACGTCGAGGTACGTCCCCGGCCAGCCGCCGCCGGGCTGGCCGAGCCGGCGATACTCGATGTTCCAGGACGCGATGCCTTTCGCCTTGAGCGCGTCGCCCATGGGCGCCAGGTCCCGCGGGGTGGCGTAGGCCGCCTTGAAGCAGCCACCATGGATGAGGACCACCACCGGGTGCGGACCGCGACCCTTCGGCAGCCGGAGCTCCCCATACTGGCTGGAATCTTCACCGTAAGCGAGCCGCTGGTCGGCGGCCTGACTGGGGAGCCGCTGAAGGTCCTGTGGGGTCATCAGGGATCCGGCGCCGGCCGACCCGCTCCGCGGCTCGATCTTGGGTCGCCGGCACGCCGGGGCAAGGACAAGCGCGCTGAAGAGCAGCAGGGAGGCGGTCAGGCGCCTGGGGGAGTGAACTGTGCTGACCACTCGGCGAACACGTGGAGTCATGGGCCCTTTCACGACCTGCGCCTACGCACCCCCCGGCCGCACGTTCATGTGGTCGATGGCGGTGCGAAGGGTCCGCGCCAGCATCGTCGCATCGTCGTTGGCCCAGAAGTGCATGAAGAACAACCTGGGGTCTTCGTCCAGCATATGGCTGTGCAGTGCGGTCACGGCGATTTTGCCGTCCCTGAGCGCCCGGATCACCGGATTGACCTCCGCCGCGGTGAGCACGAAATCTCCGGTGACGGCGGCCTTGCCCGGCCCGGTCGGCTGAAAGTTGATCGCCGTCGCCACACCCATGCTGGGGGGAATCTCGATCCCGTCCATCCGTACGGGCTCCGCTCGCGGTACGCTCACCTGGTACACCCCGCCCGTCACGCTGCCGCCGTGGCCGAGCGCCTTCGCCAGCTGCGCCGTGTCCAGCGGAAACGGAGCGCTCGGCGAGGCAGGCGCCGCCGGCGGCGTCCTCGTCGCACCGAGCGCGACATGAATCGCCTCGGCCAGCCTCGCGGGATCACCCCGACCCTCGATGTGGAGATACATGACCGACGGGGTCTCCCGCTGGAGGTGGTTGTGGAGCGCGGTCTGGTGAATGCCACCCGACTGAAGCTTCGATACGACCTCCGGCACCTCAGCCTCGGTCAGCACGAGATCGCCCATCGCGATCGCCTCCTTCGCACCGGCCGAGACGCGCTTGAAGGCCACCCACGAGCCGAGCGCCAACGCGGGCTTCACCGTCACCTCCCCGACAGTGACCCTCAGGTCGGTCCGAGGAAAGCTGTACTTCTCGACCTCTCCGGGCTGGGGCTTGCCGGGTCGGCCAAGGGCTCGGTCCACATCCGCCCACCCGCCCCCCTGGGCCTGGAGCAGGCCAGGTACCAGTCCGAGGATTGTGACCAGCGCGAGGATCCGCGACTCGTTCCGCATAGTCGATCTCCGATGGCCGAATGATGCGCCGTTGCCCGGCGCACCTGGGGTGCCGCTCCAGCGACCATCTGAAGCTTACTTGCGTGTCCACAGAACGGCGTGGGTTTCGCCCGTCGCAGTCTCGCCCGCGCCTACGATCTGACCTGTGGCATTGATGGCTCGCGCCTCCGCAGAATCTCCACCGATCATCGGCAGAATGGTCGTTCCTTCACGTAGCACTTCCGAGTCCCGACTGGCCGGCAGGCAGTGAAGCCTGGCCGCGTTGAGGAGGCTTACGATCAGACTGAGTCGGCAGGTGACCCACCCTTCGTCCGCTCCCCGCAGCTGCAATCCAGACAGCCGTGGCTGAGGCAGGTTCCACAGCTGCGGGCCACCTGGCGTCGAAGCGCCTCGCGGGCGCGGTGCAACCGGACCCCAGCGTTCCCCGGCGTGATCCCCGCCTCCTCGGCAAAGGCCCGGACGCTCAGACCATCCAGGTCGACCCGGCGAAGCGCCATCCCGTATTCAGGCTTGAGGGTGCCTACGAGCGCACCGACGCAGGCGCAGGCCACGGCCTCGAGCTCCTGGTCGGGCGCCGCCGTGCTCTCCTCGGCCTCCCCGGCAAGCTTCTGGAGCGCCCGAGTCCGAGTGCCCTCACGCCGGTGATGGTCGATGAGGGCGTTGCGAAGGACACGATAGAACCACGCGGTGGCCGATTCCGGCTCCGGCAGCGAATCGGTTCGACCGATCGTGCGGACGAACGCCTCTTGCAGGATATCCTCGGCCTCGTCGCGAGATCCGACGCGACGCTGCAGGAAGCCGAGAAAGCGTGCGTGGTTGTCGAGCAACAGACGCAGCACGTCCGGCGCCTGCGGGCTGCGCTCGGCGGATTCAGGAGTAAGCGGTATACTCATCGGGAAAATTCTACGAGCCCTGCCAGGGGAGATCCAGCGCACCCGACAGGGCTCGGTAGAGCCTTACTCGCAGCCGCACCCGCAGTTGCAGCCGCAGGAACAGCCTTGGGACTTCGCTCCGGTGTCAGTCATCGTCGTTCTCGCTCTCGTGTGGGTTGTCAAATTCCCGCTGCCTCACATCTGCTGACGGATGACCGCCCCGAACATTACAGTGGGGCGCCCCTCGGACCCGTAAGTCGTAAGTGAAGACTCCCTAACCCGTTAGTGGCTGCCACCCTAGGCTCGCAACCCGCACGTCAGATCCTGGAGCGTCGCAACAACTGCGCGTTCACCGCCACGACCACGGTGCTGAGCGACATGAGGACCGCCCCGACCGCCGGCGACAGCAGGATTCCACGGCTGGCCAGGACCCCCGCGGCCAGCGGAATGGCCACCACGTTGTAGCCTGCGGCCCACCAGAGATTCTGCACCATCTTGCGGTAGCTGGCGCGGCTGAGGCGGACGATCCTTGGCACATCCCGCGGATCACTCCGCACCAGGACGATGTCGCCCGCCTCCACAGCCACGTCGGTGCCGGCCCCGATGGCGATCCCTACGTCGGCCGTGACCAGAGCCGGCGCATCGTTGACACCATCGCCCACCATGCCGACCCGCTCGCCGGCGCGCTTGAGCTCCTCGATCTTGTCGACCTTCTGCTCCGGCAGCACTTCCGCGAACACCCGATCGATGCCGAGCTCCGTGGCCACGGCCTGGGCTACGGCGGTGGCATCGCCGGTCAGCATGACGACCTTGATCCGCGCCTGGTGCAGGGCATGGACCGCGTCGCGGGACTCGGGCCGGATGACGTCTGCCACGACAAACACGGCGAGCGCCCGGGCCATGGCTCCCGTTTCCTCGATCAGGTAAATCGCCGCTTGTCCCCGTCCAGCGGCCTGGTCGGCAGCCGCCCGAAGCTGCCCGGGAATCTCCGCGGCGCGAGCTCGCACCAGGGCAGGCCCCCCCATGGCGAAGGTGCGCCCATTCACGGTGGCACTCACGCCGACGCCCGGAAGGGCCCGAAAGTCCCTGGCGGGCTGGAGGACCACCCCGCGCTCCCGGGCGGACCGCACGATCCCCTGCGCGATGGTATGCTCGGAGTCCCGCTCGACCGCGGCCGCGATCCGCAGGGCCTCCCCCTCGCTCATCCCGTCCACAGTGGCGATGTCGACGACCCCGAACTCCCCGCGAGTCAGGGTGCCCGTCTTGTCGAACACGATCGCCGTAAGATCGCGCGCTGCCTCCAGCCCCCGCCGGTCCCGGACCAGCAGCCCTCCACGCGCGCCGAGCGTGGTGGAGATGGCGATGACGAGCGGGACCGCGAGGCCCAGCGCGTGGGGGCACGAGATGACGAGCACCGTGACCATGCGCTCGACCGCGAAAGCCGGATCCCCCCGGAGCACGACCCAGACGGCGAAAGTGGCCGCCCCCGCCAGAATGGCGATGATCGTGAGCCAGAAGGCGGCGCGGTCGGCCAGCGCCTGCGCCCGGGAGCGGGAGGTCTGGGCCGCCTCCACCAGCCTCATGATGCCGGCCAGGGCCGTGTGCTCGCCCACACCGGTGATCTCGACCCGGAGCGAGCCTGCGCCATTCACGGTGCCTGCGATCACCTTGTCGCCCGGCGCCTTGGTCACCGGTTTCGACTCGCCCGTGATCATTGACTCATTCAGATCGCTGCCGCCCTCGACGACGTTCCCGTCCGCCGCGATGCTCGCACCGGGGCGCACCAGCAGCACGTCACCTGGGCGCAGGAGGCCGACCGGCACCTCCACCACCTCGGCGCCCTGCACGCGGAGCGCGCTGTTGGGCAGCAGCTTGGCAAGTTCCTGGAGGGCACCCTGTGCCTGGGAGATGGACCGCATCTCGATCCAGTGACCCAGCACCATGATGGTCACCAGGGTCGCCAGCTCCTCCCACAGCAGCATCCCCGGGTAACCCAGCGTGACCGCGACGCTGAAGACGAAGGCCACGCTGATCGCCAGAGCGATGAGCGTCATCATCCCGGGCAGGCGATTCGCCAGCTCGCGCCAGGCGCCCCGCAGGAAAACCAGCCCGCCGTACAGGAAGACTGCCGTGCCGAACACCGGTGCAATCCATCGCTGTCCGGGCACCGGTGGCGGGGAGTAGCCCAGCGCCCGGGGGAGCATGTGCCCCCAGATCAGGGTCGGGATGGTGAGTGCGAGGGAAATCCAGAACTTGTCGCGGAACATGGCCGCGCTATGCCCGGCGTGCTTGTCGTGGCCTGTGTGTGCTCCATGCCCACCGTGCTTGCCTGACTCGCCATGGGCGCGGTGGGGATCGACCTCCGGGTGCTCCGGATAGCCCGCCTCGACCGGCTCCTCGACCGCGGCACGGTGGGCCTGAGAAGCGGATCCTGGCCCGTGATGGTGCGGTCCATCATGTGCGCCGCCGTGATCGCGCTGATTCAGCATCACCGATCCCTCAGCTCGTGCACCGGCAGCCTAGTCTCTGAAGAAGGCAGGTGGCGTGATCGCAGTCACAGGCGCCGGCGCGGCGCTGCCAGGCAGCCGCCGCGCCTCGAGTCGACCCTCCCGGGCTCTCGGCAAATAACATTTCTCATCGAGAAGTCACCGCCGCTCGACTCCACCCGCCTTATAGACGAGCAGATCGGAGCCTGCCCTGCCCGGTCAGTGTGGCTGTCCGGCGCGGGCAGACGCTGCTGCCGGCGATGGCGCAGTACTGAGCGGCCGCGGACCGGGCGGCAGATTCTGCTCCAGATAGCGCGTCAGGAGCGAGAAGAGATGCCGCGTCGTTCCGTCGGCCTCGCAAATACAGTGGCTCCGGTTGGGATACTCCATCATGGTGAACGGCTTGTTGGCCGCAACCAGGGCATTGATCAGTCGCTCGGTGGCCTGATAGTGCACGTTGTCGTCTCCCTGCCCGTGCACCACCAGCAGATTGCCCCGCAACCTGTCCGCATAGGTCACTGCCGAAGCCTCGCGGTAGGCGTCGGGGCTCCGCTGCGGAAGTCCCAGAAAGCGTTCCTGGTAAATCGTGTCGTACATTCGCACATCGGCTTCCGGAGCGACCGCCATGCCGGTCTGGTAGAGATCGGGGTAGCGGAAGAGCAGGTGCAAGGTCATCGAGCCGCCGCCGCTCCAGCCCCACACGCCGATCCGAGTCGAGTCCACCCACGACCAGCTTCGCATGGTGCGAACGGCCGCGGCGTGATCGTTCACGTTGACTACCCCGACCTTCTGGTAGATGACTTTGCGAAACGCCCGGCCGCGGGGAGCTGGTGTACCGCGGTTATCGACTGAGGCGACCACGTATCCCTTCTGGGTCAGCATGAGATCCCAGAGATAACCAGCTCCGTTCCACATATCGCGCACCGTCTGAGCCGCCGGCTCGCCGTAGACCTCGAAGAAGACCGGATACCGGCGAGTGGAGTCGAAGCCTGGCGGTTTCATGACCCAGCCATCGAGCTGCAGGCCCGAGTCCGCGGCCACCTTCACGAACTCTGCTCGTCCCCGGCTCAGCTTGGCGAGAGCCTCTCGCAGCCGGTGATTGTCCACCAGGGTCCGCGCCACCTTGTGCTCGGGCAAGCTGATCAGGTCGACAACGGGCGGAGTTCCGAAGGACGAGTAGTTGTGGATGGCCCAACGACCGTCGCCGGACAGGTAATAGCGGTGATAGCCGGGCTGATTCCCGGGGGTCACCCGCTCCGGTCGCCCCTTGCCGTCCAGCCGGCTGCGAAAGAGATAGAGCTGCGTGGCATTCCCGGGGGACGCGGTGTAGTAAATCCACCCGCGGGCCGAATCTTGTCCCACCACGAATGGCTCACCGAAATTCGCCGCGGGATTGTGCAGGTCGAAGCTCCCCGGCGTGAGGAGGCGCTGCTGCTTCCCGTCCCGCGAGACGAGATAGAGGTGCCGGTAGCCGTCCCGTTCGCTGACCCAGGTGAAGCTCTTTCCACCATCCAGCCAGCGCAGGTCGTTCACCACATCCACCCAGGCGCTGTCCCGCTCGGTGTGCACGGTGCGCACCTGACCGGTCCGGGCATTGCCCAGCATCACGTTCAGGGTGTTCTGCAGTCGGTTCAGCTGCTGGACCACGACCTCGGCGGAGTTCCCGGCCCAATCGAGTCGGGCGAGATAGTGGTTGCGGGGATCGCCCGGAACGGCGAGCCAGACGGTCTTGCCGCCCGACGCGCTCACGACCCCAACTCGTGCTGCCGAGTTGGTGGTCCCCGCTTTCGGGTACTGCACCGGAATGGTGAAGGAGTACAGCGAGTCCGTGTTGTTGATCAGCAGGAAATCGCGGACACCGGACGCATCGAGCTGCCAGTAGGCGATGCGCGCGCCATCGGGGCTCCAGCGGAACCCGTCCCGCAGATTCAATTCCTCCTCGTAGACCCAGTCGAAGGTCCCATTGATGACGGTACGAGAGCCGTCGTGGGTGAGCTGGGTGATGCGATCATCGCGCAGGTCCTCCACGTACAGATTGTTTTCTCGGACATAGGCAACCCGATCTCCATCCCGCGAGAACTTGGCGAACATGAGCGTCGAAGGCTTGGCCTGAGCGCCGCCCAACCTCCGTAGCCGCCAGGTTGACAGGTCCAGCGACCAGAAGTCGCCCCGGGTGTTCTGCCGCCAGACTTTCTTCGAGTTGGTGAAGATCAGGAGCCTGCGCTTGTCCGGCGAGACGCTGTAGTCCTCCACGGCCAGCGGCGCCGAGTCGCCCGGTGGCACCAGCCTAGCGGCCGGGATCCAGACCTGTCGCCGCCCCGTCGCGGCATCGTAGCGCACGAGAGCCTGACCGCCGGGCGTGGCACTGTCCGCCTCCAGCCTGACGTACGCTGCTTCCTGGTCCAGCCAGCGAACCCGCCCCAGCTGCTCGGGGACGAACTCATTGGAAGTGAAGATCCTGTCGATCGTAAGACTGTCTTGCGCGGCAAGGGTCGAAGAGAACAGCAGCGACAGCGTGACTGTCGAGGCAAAACGACGAGACCAGCACATCAGACATCTCCCGGGCCTGGATGTCATGTTGTCGGCCGAAGCTAAGCCAAAGGTGATCTGACGATTAGCACTCAGGCGTGTGACCGCATGCTTTCGACACTTGCCGGAACCGAACGGTTGCTCGGCTCGATGACGCACCCATCGCGCGGCTTCCGGGAGCTCATCCTACCGCCACCTATGACGCGCTCCTCCTGGCAACCTCGTCACGGAATGCGCCGAGGCGCTGGTTGAACCGTGCGGCATCATCCCAGAAGGCAGCGTGACCTGCCCCGGCCATGATGTCAACCTCCGCGTGCGGCAGCCCCGCGCGATGTCGCGCGACGACCTCCGGTCTGACGACCGCGTCGAGCGCGCCGTGTGTGATCAACACAGGCTTTACGATGCTCGGCAGAAGGTCGTCGTTGTCCACGACGCGAGTCAGCAGGGCCTGACGGACGGACGGCGGCACGGACACGCCGAAGCCCAGCATCGTGTATAGATCCGGCGCCTCCGGCTCGCGGGCGAAGCACAGGTGGAGGAGAGACTCGAGGCCGCTCACACCCTCGCCCACGTCACTGGAGAACAGGCGGGGCAGGAGCGCAAGGAACTCCGTCGAGATCGCCGCTGTGGCCGCATCGGTGCCGAGCTTCGTGACCGCCCCAACGAGATGAATCCCGCCAAGCCGCTCCTCCCCATAATGCCGGATGTAGTCCAGGATGACGAGAGGCCCATATGACCAGCCGCAGAGGATCGGCTGGTCGAGCTCCAGCTCCCGGATGGCGGCGTCGATATCGGCCGCCCACAGCCTCGAGTCACCGTAGCCGTCGTGCGGCCGCTCCGACGAGCCGTGGCCACGCAGATCCATGGCGACGAGCCGGTGCCGGCGCACGAGCTCGGAGCGCAGCTGCCGATCCCAGGTGAGCCAGCTCTGTGAGCAGCCGTGGAGAAACAGGATCGATGGACCGCGTGAGTCCCCCGCTTCGACGAGGTGGAGCCGAGCGCCTCCACCGCCGATGATCGTGTGATGCTTCATCAGTCCCTCCGCTTCGGATTGCCGTCCTGGACCACCGCACTGGAGTACCCCGACCGAGGCGCACGGCGAAGCGCATCGGCATTGAGATGATGGAGCGCCCGCGATACATTGGCATCGGACGAATTGTCCTATGCGGGGAGGGTCGCCGCCGTGAGTCTGGCGATGCGACAGGTGGATCTCCAGCGGCTCGATCGTACGCTGACCACGATCCTGTCGCCGCTCGCGCATCAGCGCTGCGACGACTGGTGCCTCGCCGTCGAGTCGTCAGTCGCCGAGCTGCTCGATGGGGATCACGTCGTGTTTGGCCTGCCCCGCGGGGGCGTGCCGATGCACATCCATTCCCTGAACGTGGCGGCGAGGCCGCAACGTGGGATCCGGACGCTCTTTGGGGGGCTGCCGGATCTGCCGCCCGATCCCTGGCTTCAAGAGGCGGAGCGCGAGCGGCTGCGGTCGAGCACTGAGGTATGGAGTCGGCTCCGTGCGTTCTGGCGGGCAGTCGCCGGCCAGCCTGCGGCACTGCGGCGCTCGCCCTTCCTCGGCGAGGTCCTCACGCCCGGCCGGATGTGCGACAGCGAGAACATCGATTGGGCCGTCGCCGACGGACACACCGCGCTGTGCATCTCGTACAGCAACGTCGAGACGTCCGTTCGTTCGCGTAGGACGAGCCCAAGGCATGCGGCGGGAGCGCTGCTCCGACTCCTGCTTCCCGCGCTCAAGGTGGGGGTCGCCATGCGTCTCGCGGGTGACCGCGAGGTCGCGGCGGAGTTGTCGCTCGGGCGGTTCGGGCTGACCAGGCGCGAGGCGCAGATCGTGCGACTGCTCGCACGCCGAGCGACGAACAGGGAGATTGCCGATCTGCTCGACGTCAGCCCCCACACGGTGCGGCATCATGTCGAGAATATTTTCGCGAAGCTCGGCATCCATTCGCGACGCTCCATCCCCTCGCCATCCGCGTAACCGGGAAAGCACAATGCCCACCGTTGTGCACGGCGGGCATTGCCCCTCCTGGGACCCAGCTTTACCGACTCGTGCCTTCCGCCAGGAGCGCTTCGAGCTGCTCGAACGTCTCGTTCGCGGCGCCGGTGCTCCCCGACCCGATCGCTTCATCGAGCGCTTCCTTCGACGGATAGAGGTCATGCATGACGACCAGCGTCTTGCCGCCCTTGTCCTCGAACGTCACGGTCGTGACTTGACCCGCCTCGCCTGCTTCCTCGTTGGTCCACTGGATCTTCGATGGCGCGACCACCTCGATGTACTTCCCGAAGAACGCCATCGGCTCCGGTGAAGCATCGAACACCAGCTTGTACCTCCCGCCGGTGCGCACGTCCATCTCGCATGAGAGGAGCCTGATCGGCACCGACTTCGGCACCCACCACTTCCTGAAGATCTCGGCGTCGCTCCACGCCCGGAACACGAGGTTGCGCGGCGCGTTGAAGGTTCGCGTGACGACGAGCTCACGATCGGACGTCCGTTCGGTCGTGGTGCGGGCGGTTTCACTGCTTGTGGCGGCGTGCATCTGACTTCTCCTTGTGTTGTAGTTCTTCGAGGACCTTGTCCAATTCGGCAAATCGCTCTTCCCACATCTTCCGGTAGCGTTCGAGCCACACGTTCACCTCCGACAATGGCTCCGGCCCGAGTCGGCAGGTCCGCACCCGACCGATCTTTTCGGTACGGACGAGTCCGGCCTGCTCCAGGACGCCGACATGCTTCTTCATCCCGGTGAGGGTCATCTCGAACCGGTCGGCCAGCTCCGTGATCGAGGCGTCGGACGCGCCGAGCTGTTCGAGGACACCGCGGCGGGTGGCATCGGAGAGCGCCGCAAAGGCGGCATCCAGTCGCGTAGATGTATACTGAACCATATGGTTCAGTATACAGGATTACCGAACGGGCGCAAGGGGGGAGGGCATCATTACCGCCCGGTCACGGTTAAGTCGTTGCCTGGCTCCGTGGCCCATCCTGGGCTCGAGCTGCAGGCCGAACCCTGAACAAAACGCCCACCGTTGTTCACGGTGGGCGTTGCCCCTCCTGGGCTCGAACCGGGACTCTCCTGATCCAGAGAGGTCGTCGTAACCGGCTCAATTCCAGCAGCTTGCTGACTTTAACGCGAGTTCGTGGCACCCGATGCTGGAGGTTGATGGCCCGGATGCTCGAGTTTGCCGTAGTTCCCTCGCCGCAAATGTCGTGGTTTACCATGGAGAATGGTCCCACGGGACCCAGGGAATCCGGTCGGCTGATCTCAGGCAGGTTCCTGACCAGAGCGCTCGGATCGTCGATCGGACAGGCACGAGCGCACTGCGCCCTGGAGCTCCTCGGGCGAAAATGGTTTCTGAAGAAACCGGGCTCCGGCGGGCGCGTCCCGGCCGAACAGGTCGCCGGGGGGAAAGGCCGAGATGTAGATGATCGGCACCTCTGGGCATTCCATCCTCAAGTACCTGCCAAGCTGCCTGCCATCCAGGTTTGGCATCACGATATCGGTGATGACGAGGTGTAAGTGAGGGCGGGCAAGTCGCGCACTGTTATCGGAAGCTTTGGGTTGCCAGCAGGTTCCACCATCAGCCACCTCAGCAGGCCACCAAGTGTTCTTTCGGGGGCTGGATAGGGTGAACCAACTCACAGCCAGAAGGGCGCCCCGACTGTATACCATACTCGAAACGTTCGGCCAGGCGGAAAGTCCCTTCCGAGACTTGGCCAGGCACATGCCCTGAAACGCCGATTAAGGTTTTATGGATCAACTCATTCGGCAGGCAGCACTTAAGCCAGACTTCGCGCGGCTGTATCCCTACCTGCCAGCTCGCATGTGGACGAGCGCCGAACGCTTGGCCGAGCTGGTGGCTACCTACCGGGGGATCTGCTTGGAAGCGTCGGACCGCGCCCACAGGGTGCTGTCCGGAGCGCACTTCATGTTCCGCGACTTTGCCTGCCCACACTGCCATTAGGGGGTACATCGCTGGCAAGCCAGACGCCCGCCGCGCTGGCCCCGTCGCCTGGGTGAGCGCCGGGCTCGCCGCTCGGCCCATCCCCTTTTTACGGAGCGACCCATGACCCCACGCGATACGACCCCGGCCGAACGCCAGATCCAGGTGAGGCAGGTGACTCACGTGCAAGCCTCCTGGACCGAGAGGGAGCGAGGCGGCCCCGGCGCTTTCACCCTTCAACTGGTGCTGGACCACGGCGCCGATGAGTACGTCCTGCGACCAAGCGCAGAGGACACAGATGTCCTCGTAAAGCTCCTCGCTCGGAGCAAGAGCGCCTCCTTCGATCTTGAGCGGAAGGTGCTCATGTTCGCGAATCTGGCGATCGAATAGGCTTTCTAGTCACCTGTCGGAATGGCCGCCACGAACGTGGCGGGCTCGTGACCGTTATCAAGCGGAGCAGCTTGGCCAGCTCGGGGTTACCCGGGAGACGTTCAGAAGGCTGACATTTGGGAGGTTGGATATGAGATACGCAGTACTCGTCGCGCTGCTGATAGTGTCGGCAAGCTGTGCAAAGAATCGGGAGGCGGAGCAGTCGGGAGCTGGAGCGGCGCGTGTGGGCGACACGTCGCGGGTGCAGGACTCGACTCGGATTCACGACACGACTCTTACAGCCAGCGACACGACAAACCCCAATGACACCCTCCCGCACATCCGAGACAGCATGCCAGACTCGACGCGCTGACAGGCAGCTCGGCAGCTGAGGACATTCTCCGCATCGCTTCATCCCATGACCGGTGGCCCCATGTCCGGGCCTAGGGACGACTCCGGCCCAAGATAGCAGTGCAGATAGGAGCCGATCGCGAGATAGACGCTGCCGTCGGGGCCGATCGCGGGCGAGGAGCGGCCCGGAAAACTGGAGCGGTTCTGCAGATCGACGGAGGATACATCCTCGAGGTCGAGCGTGAGGGTGCGGAGCTCCGTGATCGTCGTGACATGAACGTGGTTGGCCGACAGCACGGGGAACGCGACCGTGTCGGCGCCGAGCTGCCGGCGTTTCACGACCTGGCCATTGCTGTCCACCAGGTTCAGCACGCCGCCGCGCGAGAGACAGTAGATCTGCCGGAGCCCGCCGGCCGACATCGTCTCCCGCCCGAGGATGTTGGTGTGCGCGTAGGGCGTGAAGGTGTCGGTGTCGTAGAGGGCCATGGCGTTGGCGCCGGTGGCGGCGAGCAACCCGCTCGGAAAGGCCGCCGGCGAGGTGGCCGGCGAGGCCGTGCTGAACCGACCGGGCTGCGTCACGAAGCTGTCGTCGAGATAGCTCCACCGAAACGCGTAGAGACCTGAGCGGCCAGCGACCACGATCGTCCAGGGCTCGCTCGAGGGCATGCTGCCGAAGACGACCGGCGTGTCCCGGTACGGCTGAACGCCGTCCGGGAGCTGGGGCCCGGGCGGAAGGGGAGGAAGATCGTCGAGGGTGACGGTCTCCCCGAAGCCGCCGCCGCCATGCGCGTCGACGTAGAGCCGCTCTTCCTGATAGCGATGGAACAGCCGGAAGGCGCCGGTCTCGTCGAGGATGCCGAGATGGCGCACATAGATCGGCCCCTGCCCGTCGATGTTCGGATAGCTGCCGAAGAGGTCGTAGTCGGCGGCGAAGATGATCCGCGCGGCGCTGCCGTCGGATAGGACCCGCAACGCTCCGCGCACGAAGCCCTGCGACCAATGGCCCTCGAACTCCTGCGGCGGGACGGGAGTCGTCCAGCGCACCGTGCCGTCCCGGTTGACCGCGACGATCAGGTTGGTCGGTGACGGCGGATGCCGGTGGTCGTGTGGATTCGGCTTGGTGGTGCAGAGGCAATAGGCGGTACCGTCCGCCGCCACCGCGGGCGTATGTACCGCGAAGGCGATATCGGCGATCTGCGTCTTACGCTCGAACGGCGCATGAAGCACCCGCTCGCGATCGATCCGGCAGACAAAGAGCTCGCCGGCTTGCGTGCCGACGTAGATCTCGCCGTTCGGCCCGATCACCGGGCTCGACCCAACGGGATCGGACGGCAGGTGAATGTAGCGGGCCCTCTGGCTCACCGGTGCAACGGTATTGACGGCGCGAAAACCGCTGCCGGCCGGGTTGCCGCCGGCCTGATTCCACTGCCCGACCGGTACTTGCATGGATTTCCCCCTGATGCTCCTTCGTGTGCTGGCCGAGGAGCGAAGCAGGGCTGAACCCCGCGGCTGGGCTGGAGGATAAAGATTTCAGCTCGAGGCGCCTAAAGTATCCCCCGCCAATGGACGGTGTCCAGACGCTCGCCGGGAGGTCGAGCCGGGGCCGGGGCCGGGGCCCGCCCTCGGGCGGGGTTGCTGTCGGCCAGCGTGATGGCCATGCGGCCTGGGGATCGCTGGAGGCTTCGGCCAGCTCTGTGGCTCCGGGCGGGCGGCCCCCGTTGCACAGATGGCAGAGTTTGCCTGCCTGATTTCAAACCTTGACCCTGCTAACCTCTCCCAGCTGACCGATACCGTGGCGGCGACGTTGACTCCGCCTCATGGCGTCAGTACTACGCCGGCGCGCACGTTCTGCAGCGGGTATTTGACCCTTCCGGAGAACCCACGCCCGCTCTCTCTCGGGTCAACTGTGAGCCGGATCGAGCTGATGCCATACCCGAGCTCGAGGGCCAGTTTGCCGGACAGGAAGTAGCGTCCAGCCAGGTTCCCTTCCACGATCCGCGCCTTGGTCCGGTCGATTTTGACTGCCATTCCACGGAGATCGGTTTCGAGGTACCACCGCTCGTCCAACACAAACCGACCGTAGGCGCCAATGGAGCCGGTCGGGGCGACGTAGGTGCTCACCCGGGACGACGTCACGGATTCACTCCCTGTGCCGGTGAGAGCGTCGATCTCGTACTTGAACGGCAGCGCTCCCAGGCCGACCCCCACGCCCAGCTGAGTTCGCTCTTTCGCCTGAATGGCGAACCGGTAGATCACGAAGGCCTGGTCTTCGCGGAATTTGGACTTTGTCGCGAGGCCGACATCGTAGGTGGAGTCGCCGAAGACGATCTCTCGATCGAGTGTCTTCTCGCCGGTCCGCCGCACAAACTGGTATCCGAGCTCGAGCTCATGCCGATGTCCCGGGCGCCACCGCACCGACACGCGGGGCATGAGTCGCTCGCTCGGGAGGCCGAGGTCGTCGGAGTTGACGTCCGTGCCCTCACCCTCGGATCCATCCACGCGGATGGTCGTTCCCATAATGACAACGGCACCGGCCAGATCAATCTGCCACCGGTCGTACAATCGCCCGAGGCTGGACTGCGCCTGAGCCGTGTGCGCTGGGCCGAACGCCGCCGCGCCGAAGAATAACAGAAGACCCACAAGCCAACTCACCTGGCGATGCGTCGAGCCAGTGGGACTGTCCGTCATGATATCCTCGTGATACAGAGAGTCGTCGGGTCGATGCCCTGGTATCGCCGTCCCCTGGCCTCAACCACCGGGGCCGGCTCCGGCATCCCGGCATCGACCTGCGCACTTAGGCTCCTTTTCGACGAGGAGCGGTAAAGGCCTCACCCGGCATCTGGGTATCAGCATTAAGACAAGTACCGCGCTCGGCTCCCGGGCGCGCTCCCGAGCCGAGCTGGGGCGAGTGGAGTATCTCTAGGCTACTACACCTGACGGCGGTGAGCCAGATTCGAAGGCTGACTGCGGCGTGTTTGCCCGATTCCCGAATTGATGGAGATCATACCGGCCTCCAAAGCCACCCAATCGTAATCCGTCTGGAGGATCAGCACATGAAGCGATCCACAATCGTCCGAGGCGGGGCTGCAGGGCTGGGAGTCGCCGTCGTTTGCCCCGGCATGGCGCACGCGCACGAGAAGTGGTTCGTGGACGCGACGCTCTACCCAACGGACTGGGGAGCGGTGGCCCGGTTTCCGGGAATCCTCGCGGTGACCGTCGCCGTAGCAGTGACGCTCCTTGTCGGGGTGTGGTGGCGGGCGCGGCAGGGCCGTGACCTGATTCCAGGGCCCGAACTACTGGGGGCGACCGAGGCGGGCCGCGCCCGTTTCTATGCGCTCGTCCCGCTCATCCTGGGCATCCACATCGCTTTGCCGCTCATCGTCCTCGGCATCAAGGGGGTGCTCTTCTCACCGAACAATGGCTTGCCGGAGCATTGGTTGTATTGGCTGGGCACCGCCCAGATCGGGGTCGGATTGTGCTTTCTCTACGGCGGGATGACACGGCTGGGTGCCGTCGTGCTCGGTGCGCTCTGGCTTCTCGGCGTAGGTGTCGTCGGTCTGGAACCAATGCTGGAGAACCTGCACGTCCTCGGCTTCGCCGTGTTCTTCGGCCTGACCGGTCGCGGCCCGTACGCCATCGACCGTCTGCTGTTTCCTCGCCTGGAGCCGTCCCCGCGCCTTGCCCGTCAGGCGATGGTCAGCCTGCGGGTCGCCACGGGGGCCGCGCTGGCCGTGGTCGCCTTGACGGAGAAGCTCGCCAATCCAGCACTGGCGGGGGCGTTCCTGCATGCGCATCCACTCAACTTCACTCCCTGGCTGGGCGTGCCGATGTCGGACGACCTCTTTGTCCTCTGCGCCGGCACCACGGAGTTGATCATTGGATTGTGTCTCATCTTCGGGCTTTTCCCCCGGCTCATCATCTTGACGAGCTGGCTCTTCATCAACATGACGCTCACGATCTTCAACTGGGTGGAGTTGGTGGGGCATCTGCCGTTGTATGGCGTGATGGGAATTCTGTTGGTGTGGACCCCCCAACCGGAGGACCAGCGCGCGTGGGTGTCTGGCGTCATCGGCGAGGGGCCGGAAGAACCTGATGCACTCCAACGCTAGGTGCCGCCCTCGTGGCCCAGTTCCGTTCGTAAGCGCTGGACGCCCCGGGAAGCACCACCCAGGTGGCTGGAAGAGGCAAGTACAACGCATTCAGCGGAGCGTTCCCGTGGGGCGGCAGGGCTAGGCGACGCCTCCGGGGAATTAGAAGGAGTCCCCTCTTGGACCGCAGTAAGACACAGGATGAAGTCAGAGCCGAGTACGTGGCGAAGATGGGTCCTGAGCTTGGGGAGTTGCAGTATCTCCTTTGGCACGACGTGACGACACTCCACCTACAATGGTCCGAGTACAGAGAGCTATTCGCCACAAAGCCACGTCGTATTGATTTGATGAATGAGACTGCGCCGAGGTTCTTTGGTCGCCTAGAAGCTCTTCTGTGGAACGATGTTCTTCTCCACCTGTACCGCTTAACGGATCACCCGGGCGGCACCGGTAAGGAGCGGGTGACGGTGCTCCGGTACAAGCCGTTGGTGATGGGCCGACCGATCCAAGCTGCTGTCCACGCCGCAGTGGATAGCGCTACAGGGGCTACGCTCTTTGCGCGGGACTGGCGCAATCACCTCATCGCTCACCGCGATTTCAGCCATGCACGAGACTGGCCGCTACGCGAGCAAGATGCACGAATGACGGCGACGTTTCGCCTACCGAACGGTACTGGTTGCACTTGTCGCATTCCGCGCCCTTGGGCAGCGTCAGGTTATTCTGACCCAGGGCCTCGGGGATGACGTGCGGAACGCCTTCCTTGCCCGTTGTCAAAGCCCGGCAGTAGATGCAGGTCGGCATAGCCCTCGGTTGGTCCTACCTAGTCTGCATGGGCAGACCGGGGTCCCACATGTTCCCGCACTTCGCGCATAGGGCTTCCATGCCCATTCCCGCCAGCTTGTGGTTGGCCTCGGAGCCGCACTTGGGGCACGCTCCCGGATGCTGCGGGTGCCAGGGATTCGTGCACTGCCAGAATGCAGGCGGGTTGTTGCCGAGAAACTTGTGCTCCTGCTCGATGTAGCCGTCAGACGCGCAGACCCGTGTCCTCATCACTCCTCCGCTCACCTGTTGTGCGCCGGGCAGTCCGCCACACGCGTTGGCACACTGCTACAGCACACTAAACGAAAATCAGCGGGTTGGCTTACGCGAGTAAGCCCGCCCGCTGACTTGAGTTGCCCCTCCTGGGCTCGAACCAGGACTCTCCTGATCCAGAGTCAGGCGTGTTGCCAGTTACACCAAGGGGCAGCGTACGGCCTGCCGATTCCGAGGTCCCATTGCGGCGACGACTCTGGACCACCGCCGCATGGAGCTGAGGGGGATCGAACCCCTGACCTCTGCAGTGCGATTGCAGCGCTCTCCCAGCTGAGCTACAGCCCCGGAACGGGCGGAATATTAGCGTCTATCCCTTGGAGTGTCAACAGGATACGAAACCGGTTCCCGGCAAGCGCTTAGCGTCGGGCCGGGCTACATTCCGCGATGGACCTGGTCTGCGGGACCCCGCTCTGGCCCACCCTCGACGGACTGCCCGCGGCCTACCCCGCCCTGCACCGGGAGCTGCGCTGCGACGTCGCCGTGATCGGCGGCGGGATCACCGGGGCGCTGGCCGCCCATCGGTTTGCCGCCGAGGGAATCTCGACCGTGCTGCTCGAGGCCGGAGAGATCGGCCGCGGTAGCACCTCGGCGACCACGGCCCTCATCCAATACGAGATCGACACCCATCTCTGCGACCTGATCCCCCGGATCGGCCGGGAGGACGCGGTGCGGAGCTACCAGCTCTGCATCGAGGCGGTGGCCGGCATCGGACGCCTCGCCCGGTCGCTCGACCCCAAGGCCCGGTGCGCCTGGCGCGCGACGCCCAGCCTGTATCTGGCGTCCCGTCGCAAGGACGTTCCCGCCCTCGAGGCCGAGCACGCGGCCCGGCGCGCCATCGGGATCGAGGTCGAGCTCCTCACCGAGGCCGAGCTTCGGAAGCAGTTCTCCTTCAGCCGCCCGGCCGCACTCCGCTCCGCCCTCGCGGGCGAGCTCGACGCGTTCAAGCTCACCTACCTCCTGCTCGCGGACGGCGCGGCGGCCGGCCTCGCGGTGTACGACCGGACCCGGGTGGTCCGCTACGATCCGGTCCGCGGCGGCGTCCGCCTCGGCACCGAGCAGGGCCACACGGTGCGGGCGCGACGGGTGGTGTTCGCCACCGGCTACGAGACTCCCGAGTTCCTCGACCGAAAGATCGTGCGGCTCCACGACACCTTCGCCCTCGCCACCGCACCGGTGAACGGCTTCGAGGGCTGGGGTGACGATCACTGCCTGATATGGGAAACGGCCCGGCCGTACTTTTATGCCCGCACGACGGGTGACGGCCGAGTGGTGATGGGCGGAGCTGACCGCCCGTTCGCCACGGCGCAGCAGCGCCGCCGCCTGCTGCTCCGCCAGACTCGTCGGGTCGAGACCCAGTTCCGCCGCCTGTTCCCGGCAATCCGCTTCGACGTCGACTGGCGCTGGGGCGGGACCTTCGGCGATACCGAGGACGGGCTCCCCTACATCGGCACGGTGCGCCAGTTCCCCAACGGCTATTTCGCCCTGGGCTACGGCGGCAACGGGATCACCTTCTCCTGGATCGCCGCCAACCTGCTGCTGGACCGTTTTCTGGACCGCCGGAACCGTGACCTCGAGATCTTCCGCTTCGACCGGTAGAGCCCTGCCCACTCCGGTGTCCGCGCGGGCGGACGCCGCACGCATTCCCCAGCATGATCCGATACACTGCCAGAGCCCTGCTGGCCACGCTCGGCCTTGCCGCCGGCGCCTCCGGCCGTGTCTCCGCCGGAACCGGTCCCGAGCCGACTCCCCAGCGGCGCTTCGACCAGGTCACCCTCGCGACCGGCGTCCGCCTGCACTATGCCGAGCAAGGTGATCCTCACGGCCCGGCCGTCATCCTCCTGCACGGGTACAGCGACTCGTGGTTCAGCTGGAGCCGGGTCCTGCCGCTGATTCCGGCGCGCTACCACGTCATCGCGCCCGACGCCCGAGGCCACGGCGACTCCGACAAGCCTGAGAGCGGCTACTCGACCCGCGACTTCGCCGACGACGTCCTGGCACTGATGGATGCGCTCGGGCTCGAGCGGGCAACCATCGTGGGCCACTCGATGGGCAGCTTCGTGGCCCAGCAGGTCGCGGTGGCGGCCCCTCAGCGGGTACAGCGCCTGGTCCTGGTCGGCTCGGCCCCGTCGTTCGAGATGATGAGCGGCGTGAAGGAGTTCGCGGACGCGGTGTATGCGCTCGAGGACCCGGTGCCCGAGCAGTTCGCCCGGGAGTTCCAGGTGAGCACGATCCACCAGCCGATCCCGGCGGCGTTTCTCGACACCGCGGTGGCGACGAGCCTGCGCCTCCCGGCCAACGTCTGGCACCGCATCATGACGGGGATGCTGGCCACGCCCGCGTCGCCCGAGCTGGCGAAGCTCGGCATCCCGATCCTGATCCTGTCGGGAGACCGGGACGCGGTGTTCTCTCCGGCGGCCCAGCAGGCCTTGATGGCGGAGCTGCCGGAGGCGCGGAGCTCGATCTATGCTGAGACCGGGCACGCGCCGCACTGGGAGCGTCCCGAGCGGTTCGCGGGCGATCTGGTCAAGTTCCTCGGCCGGGATACGAGGCGCTGAGCGGCGAAAGGCGAAGGGGAGCTCGATTAGACTTTCGGGCGTTCCCTTCGCCTTTCGCCCTTCGCCCTTCGCCTTCATGGCCGGTGACCCTTCCACCGGCCCGACGGCGCAATCCGATTGGGAGCCGGCAACGTTCTTTGAGCAGCGACGCCCGACCGGGCTCGCGCAGCCAGACGACAAACGCATATCAAACAAGGAGTTCGGCACATGCGGCAGACGCTCCACCGAGCGGTGCTGGCGGCGGCCCTGGGTGCGGGGATGACCGGACGCGTGGCGGCCCAGAACGACGACCAGCACCATCACATGTCGGGGATGCCGACGCTCGCCGAAGGGGCCACCCCGCTCTACCGGGACCTCGGCGACATGCATCGCCAGGTCACCACGAAATCTGCCCAGGCCCAGCAGTACTTCGACCAGGGTCTGCGGCTGACCTACGCCTTCAACCATGACGAGGCGATCGGCTCCTACACCGAAGGCACCCGGGCCGACTCCACCTGCGCCATGTGCTGGTGGGGCATCGCCTACGCCATGGGACCCAACATCAACGCGCCGATGGACACCGGCGTCTACCGCCCGGCGTACGCCGCGATCCAGCGGGCGGTGGCGCTTCAGTCCCGGGTCACCCCGGTCGAGCGCGGCCTGATCGACGCGATGTCGAAACGCTACGGTCCCGAGCCGGTCGCCGACCGCGCGCCGCTCGACTCGGCCTACTCCCGCGCCCTCGCGTCGCTGGCCAAGAAGTACCCCGACGACCCCGACGTGCAGACGCTGTACGCCGAGTCGCTGATGGACCTGTCGCCGTGGAACTACTGGACCGATCGAGGCGCCAAGCCCCGGCCGGACACCAAGGCCATGCTCTCGGCGCTGACGAAGACGATCGCCCGGTATCCGAACCATCCCGGCGCGTGCCACTTCTACATCCACGCGATCGAGGCCTCCACCACGCCCGAGAAGGCGCTCCCCTGCGCCAACCGGCTGGCGGAGCTGATGCCTGGGGCCGGACACCTGGTCCACATGCCCTCGCACATCTACATGCGGACGGGGCAGTACGACCTCGTGGTGGAGCACAACCACCACGCGGTGGCCGAGGACGAGACCTTCATCCAGGATCGGCGGCCGACCGGGTTCTACCAGTACAGCTATTACCCGCACAACTACCACATGCTGTGGGCGGGGCTGATCCAGCTCGGCCGCGGCACCGAAGCGATCTCGGCTTCGCGCAAGATCGTGAGCGTGATCCCGATCAAGGTGGTGGAGACGGTGCCGCCGCTGGAGTACTTCTTCCCCACTCCGTACTGGAGCCTGGTGCGGTTCGGGAAGTACGACGAGATGCTGGCCGAGCCGGCGCCGGCGCCCGAGCTCAAGTACACCACCGGGATGTGGCACTACGCCCGGGGGCTCGCGGCCGCGGGAACGGGCAAGATGGATCTGGCCAGGGCCGAGCAGGACAGCGTGGCTGCGATCACCCAGGCCACGCCCGTCGAGGCGCCTGCGGGGATCAACTCGCAGAAGCGGCTGTTGACCCTGGCGCAGGGTCACCTGACCGGCCGGATCGCCCTGGCGACGGGAGACACCGCCGCCGCCATCCAGGCCTTCCAGGACGCGATCGCGGTGGAAGACTCGCTGCTCTACGACGAGCCCCCGCCCTGGTACCATCCGATCCGGCAGGAGCTGGCCGGAGTGTACCTGGCGCAGAACAAGCCGGCGGAGGCCGAGCGGCTCTATCGCGAGGACCTGGAGCAGTTCAAGAACAACGGCTGGTCACTGTTCGGACTGGCGCAGGCGCTGGAGCGGCAAGGCAACTCAGCGGAGGCGAAAAAGTACCAGGCGCAGTACGACAAGATGTGGGGTAAGGCAGACGTGAAGCCGTTGGCGGGGTGGTTGTAGACGGGCGGACGGTCGGACGGGCGGAGGGGCGGCGGGGCGGAGCGGCGGTTGAGCGAAGGGTCGGACGAGCGAAGATCGCGCGCGGACGTTGATTGTCACCCCGAGCGGAGCGAGGGATCTATTGACCGGGTCAGCGAACCCGGCTGATAGATCCCTCGTCACACATGTCCCTAGGATGACAAGGCGCCACCCCTGCACGGCCCTCCGACTGTCCGACCCTCCGACCCTCCGCCCTACTGATACTGTATATAGTCCGGCCGAGGCCACAGCCGCAGCACGTCCTTCGGCGTCATGAGTCCGTCGTCCCCGCACCCCACCGCCAGCGCCACCGAATCCGGGCAGGTCCAGCGCGCGTCCGCCTCCGAGCGGTACGGGGGCTTCCGATCGTTCTTGTAGAACAGCTTGAAGCCGGTGTACTGCACCGGGTAGGGCACGATCCACAGACGGTAGGCGTCCTCCTTGTGCTTCGGGATGCCGAACCCGTCCATGTCGATCACGACCTGCACCCGCGGGTCGAGCGTGATCCGCTCGGTGTTGGTGAGCATCCGCCGGGTGAAGCGGTGCACCACCAGCACCTTGGGCGGAATCTTCTCCTCGTCCACCAGCTTGCCGAGGACCTCGACCGCGGTGTTCACGTCGCTCGCGTCCAGGGTGCCGATCCGGCGGCCGGGCACGCCGCCGTTCTTCATGGCGAACTCCGGATCGAGCGCCAGGTGCACGTACGGCCGCCGGAGATACGGCAGCAGCGGCTCCAGCTCCGCCGCGACGGTGCTGTGCCCGATCTGAATGTCCAGGATCACGATCCAGCCCCGGGTCTCGGCCCACTGCGACACGCTGTCGATCACCGCCGTGCCCAGCCGAAGGCGATACTTGCCGCCCCCGCCCGGCTTGTCCTGCGCCACCGTCGCGATCAGGTGCAGCGCCGGCATCACCCCTCGGCTGCTGTCCGCCTCGGCCCACAGTCGGGCGGTGCGCTCCAGCCGCGGCAGCATGCTGTCGGGTGGGATCCGTCCGAGCACCCCCATGCGGGTGCTGCGGGGCGTGCCGTAGTAGGCGACGATGCGGTTGGCGGGGATGAGCGATCCCGGGAGCGGCTCGGGGAGACCGGGCACCGGCCAGCGGGCGGAATCGGCCGGGGTGAGACGGAAGCCGATCTGGCCGCCGCGCCCAGCCCGGCGCGCGGCGGCCGATGCGTGTCGGGCGGAATCGGCGCTGTCGGCAGGGACGGCGGAGCTGCCTCCGCTGTCGGGGACCACGGCGCTGTCGGGCGCCGGGTCGGGGGTCTGCGGCAGCACCTTCACCTTGGGCCGCTGGATCGGCCGGGGCTCCCAGTACTTGGGCGGCAGGGACTCGGGCTTGCTCGCCGGCGGCGAATCGCGCGGCGCGGAATCCTGCCCCGCCGCCCGCTCGGGCGGGTGGCCGCATGCCGCGGCGAGCCACGCGAGGGGCAGGAGCAGACGGATCGGCGTCATGGCGGTGGATCGTAGTCGGAACGGCCGCGCGCCTCAAGCGCTCGTCGTGGCGCCCAGCCGGGCCAGCTGGCGGTCGTGCACGCGCGAGAGCGTCAGCAGCGACACGATCGCCCCGATCAGCGCGAGCTGCATGTCCCACTGCGTGTCCCACGGGTCGCCCTGCGTACCCAGAAAATCGGTCGCGGCCGAGCCGCTGGCGAGCGCGGTCCAGAACTCGATCAGCTCGTAGAAGGCGCTGAAGGCGAGGCAGAAGCAGACTACCACGAACGGCAGCCACCGACTGCCTCCGAGCGGAGACCTGCGGATGAAGATCTCTCGAGCCAGCAGCGCCGGAACGAACCCCTGGGCGAAGTGGCCGATCCGGTCGTAGTGATTGCGGGCGAAGCCGAACGCGTGCTCCATCCAGAACCCGAGCGGCACCTGGGCGTAGGTGTAGTGCCCGCCGACCATCAGGATGACGGCGTGCAGCCAGAGCAGGCTGTACACCAGCCGGGTCAAGCGGAATCGAGGGTAGACCCAGACCAGGATCGGGACGCCGATCAGGATGGGAAAGACCTCGAGCAGCCAGGTGAAGTAGTCGTGCGGGTGGATGCCCGAGAGCACCAGCAACACCACCAGCGACAGCAGCAACCCCAGCTCGTACCGCGACGACCGTGGCGTCATGCGAGCTCCGGGAGGGAGTGGCTAGTCGGCGTAGGGCACGTCGACGGTGAGCCCGTCGCGCGCGATGATCGTCTCCGGAAAGACGGCTCGCGCTTCGGCCAGGA
Organism: Gemmatimonadales bacterium; assembly: GCA_035278885.1. Lineage (GTDB taxonomy): Bacteria > Gemmatimonadota > Gemmatimonadetes > Gemmatimonadales > GWC2-71-9 > CAVVWJ01. The sequence continues at coordinate 32,560 of DATEIR010000082.1, forward strand.
GCTCGGCGGCGTCCCGGCCGTAGCGCGGACTGATATGGGTGAGCACCAGCCGGCGCACCCCGGCCTCCGCGGCGACCCGGGCCGCCTCCGCGGCCGTGGAATGCCCGGTCTCCCTGGCGCGGTCCAGCTCGTCCCCGCCGAACGTCGCCTCGTGCACCAGCAGGTCGGCCCCGCGCGCGGCCTCGATCAGGGGGAGGTGCGGCCGGGTGTCGCCGGAGTAGACCACGGTGCGGCCGTGCCGCGGCTGCCCGACCAGGTCCTCGGGGCGGACCACCCGGCCGTCGTCCAGGGTGATGGTCTCTCCCTTATGGAGCCGTCCCCACAGCGGCCCCTCGGGAATGCCGAGCTCCCGCGCTCGCTCGGGATGGAACCGGCCCAGCCGGGTGTGCTCGGCCAGGGCGTAGCCCACCGTATCCGCCCGGTGGTCGGTCTCGAAGACGACGATGTCGTAGTCCCCCCGGCCGAGCCGATCGCCGGCGCGGATCTCCCGGATCTCGATGGGGAACTTGTTGCGCTCGATGCCCAGCGTGACCGCGGCGCCGAGTATGCGCTCGGCGCCGCGGGGGCCATAGAGCGTCACGGGCGCGGTGCGATCCATCAGCCCCAGCGTCCGCATCAGCCCGGTGACGCCGAGGAGGTGATCGGCGTGATAGTGGGTGAAGAAGATGTCGGCGAAGGAGAACCCCACGCCGTACCGCATCATCTGCCGCTGGCTGCCCTCGCCGCAGTCGAAGAGGATGGTCTCCCCCTCGCGGTGCACCACCAGCCCCGCGACGTTGCGGTCCACGGTGGGGGTGGCGGCGCCGGTACCCAGGAAGGTGAGGGAGAGCACCTTTCTCCTAGAAGATCTTCACCGTCACCGGCACCTTCCCCGGGTGCTTCTGCAGCTCGTCCAGCAGGTTCTTCATCGACTGGGTCGTCGCCCGCAGGTCGTTGTAGAGACCGGAGTCGGTGGCGAACTTGCCCATGGTGCCCTGGCCCTGGTTGATCCGGAGCAGCAGCGTATCGAGCCGGGCGCCGGTGGAGCTCAGCTGCGCCGTCATGGCCGCCAGGTTCGCGGTGAGCGAGTCGGAGCGGGTGAGCGCCTGGGTCAGGCCGGGGTTCGCCAGGGTGCTGTCGAGCCGGGCCGTCATCCGCTCCAGGGTCTCGAGGGTCCGGGTGAGCTGTGCGGTCGGCCCTTTGCCCGCGTCGCCGTAGATCTCCATCGTGCGCTGGCCGGCCTTCAGCGTGGCCTGCAGCGCCGACATCGTGGCGTAGAGCTGGTCCGCGGTCTTCTGGTTCACGATCGCCTTGGCCCCGACCAGCACGCTGTCGGCCTTGTCCCCCAGATTCGCGGCCAGATCGGTGAAGCCGGCCGCCTGCGTGCCGATGATGATCCGGTCGCGGGGTAGCTTCTCCGGCGCATCACCCGGATCGAGCTGCACGGCCGCGTCGCCCACGAACCCCACCGCCACCACCTGGGCGCTCGCGTCCACCCGGGGGCTGATCCGCTCGGGCAGGCTCACCTCGACCAGCACCTTGTTCACGTCGAGCAGCCGGATCCGCTCCACCTTCCCTACCGCGACACCCGAGATCTTCACCGGCGAGCTGGTCTTGAGGTTGCCGGCGTCCTTGAACTGGATCTTCCACCAGTCGTCGCTGTCGGAGGCCACCGAGCGGCCGCTCAGCCAGGTGGTGCCCACGATGAACAGCACGATCGCGAGGATCACCAGGCTCCCGACCGTCACTTCCTGCTTGTAGCTCAAATCCATGGTACGCTCAGGCGGCGAAGGTGGCGTCGGGGAAGTCGCGCTCGAGGAACTCCTGGACCTTGGGATTCTGGGAGGAGAGGAACTCCTCCTGCGTCCCCTGCTGCACGATCCGCCCGGCGGTGAGCAGCGCGAGCCGGTCGGCCACCCGGAAGGCGCCCCGCACGTCGTGAGTCACCATCACGCTGGTGACGCCGAGCTCGTTGTCGAGCCGCTTGACCAGGCTGTCGATCACATCGGCGTTGACCGGATCGAGCCCCGACGTCGGCTCGTCGTAGAGCAGGTACTTCGGCTGCCCCGCGATGGCCCGGGCGATACCCACCCGCTTCCGCATGCCGCCCGACAGCTCGGCGGGAAACTTGGCCTGCGTCTCCGGGGCGAGGTTCACCAGCTTGAGGCACCCGGCCACCCGCTCGCGGCAGTAGGCCTCGTCCCGGAACTTGTCCTCGTCGGTGATGCCCAGCCGCACGTTCTCGAACACGTCCATCGAGTCGAACAGGGCGCCGTTCTGAAAGACGTAGCCGATGTGCGAGCGCAGGTGGGCCAGCTCCTTGCGCTTGAGCTTCCCCACCTCACGGTCGTCCACGATGATCGTGCCGCTGTCCGGCCGGATCAGGCCGATGATGTGCTTGAGCAGGACGCTCTTTCCGGTGCCCGAGGGCCCGAGCAGGGCGACCGTCTCGCCCTCGCGGACGTTGAAGTCGACCCCGTCCAGGACGACCTGCTTCCCGAACCGCTTGTGCACGTTGCGCAGCTCGATCATTGCTGCAGCAGCAGGTTGGCGAGGAGCACGTCGAGCAGCAGAATCAGCACCGAGCTCGCGACCACCGCCCCGGTGGTCGAGCGGCCCACACCCTCGGCGCCCTGCTGGGTGTTGAAGCCCATGTAGCAGGAGATGATGGTGATCGAGCCGGCGAAGAAGAACGCCTTGATGACCGAGTAGCTGGCGTCGAAGGTGCGCCAGAAGGAGCGCGCACCGTAGGCGAAGTCGGCGTCCGTGATCGGCAGGACCAGCTTCATGCTGAACCAGCCGGCGCCGATGCCCATCACGTCGGCCAGGACGGTCAGCACCGGGATCATGATGAGCCCGGCGATGACCCGCGGAACGATCAGGTGGGAGCCGGGCGAGCGGCCCAGGCTCTCCAGCGCGTCGATCTGCTCGGTGACCCGCATGGTGCCCAGCTCGGCGGCGTAGCGGGCTCCGATCCGGCCGGCCAGGACCAGCCCGGTGAGCACCGGGCCCAGCTCCAGCACGATCGACTCGACGATCACGCCGGCCAGGTAGTAGATGGGGATGGTGCCGGTGAACTGATAGCGGGCCTGCAGCGCGGTGACCGCCCCCGCGAAGCCGGAGATGAGCAGCACGATGAAGAGGCTGCCCACCCCGATATTCCAGGCCTCGGTCATCATCCGGGGGAACCAGACCCGGACCTCGCTCAGACTGCGGACGATGTCCGCGACGAGCAGGGAAACCCGGCCAACCTGGGCCGCTGCGTTGAGCGTCCAGCGGCCGACGAAGCGGCGGAGATCCAGGGTTTCGGCAGCCATAATTCTCACCTATCTTCGCCCCGCATGTCCCGTAAGTCTACCCCTGGCCGGGCCATCCACCGTGACGCAGGTCCCCTTGCCCGCGCCGCCGCATTCCGGCGCGGACTGCTGCGCTGGTTCCGCCGCCACGGGCGAGACCTGCCCTGGCGGCAGACCCGGGATCCGTACCGCATCGTGGTCTCGGAGTTCATGCTGCAGCAGACCCAGGTGAGCCGGGTCGAGGGCTACTTCCACCGGTTTCTGCAGCAGTACCCCACCGTCCACGCCCTCGCCGAGGCATCGCCGCTGGCCGTCCGGGAGAGCTGGGAGGGGCTGGGCTACTATCGGCGGGCAGCCAACCTGCATCGCCTGGCTCAGGCGGTAGTGGCGGAGCATGGCGGTGTGGTACCAAGCGATCCGCTGGTGCTGCGGGGACTACCTGGGGTGGGGCGCTACACCGCCGGCGCTGTGGCGAGCTTCGCGTACGAGCGGCGCACGCCCGCGGTGGACACGAACGTCGCCCGGGTCCTGCGACGGGCGTTCCATCCGCGCCTCGGGCCCAAGGGTCGGGAACGCAGGTTGTGGGAGACGGCCGAGTGGCTCCTCCCGCGCCGCGGACCAACGGCCTGGGCCTTCAATCAGGCGATCATGGAGCTGGGCGCCCTGGTCTGTACGGCGCGGGTGGCGAGATGTGGGGTGTGTCCGGTTCGGGGGGCGTGTGCAACAGGGCGGAAAGGGGAAAAGGGAAAGGGGAAGGGAAACGCGGAAGAGTGAAAAGTCTTAGCTAAATCTGCGGCGCCTCTTGAGGAGGGCCAGCAGCAAGTTCCGGCTGCTCTGGGCGTGGCGCATCAGACTGGTGGTGGGCTCTTTCGGGAAAATGCCTGCTCCGCCAGCAAGCTCGAGCAACTCCAGAGTCTCCACGGCA
>DATEIR010000083.1:0-3532 GCA_035278885.1 Gemmatimonadales bacterium
GGTGGAGCGGCGAGGCGGCGACCTGATGATGGACGAGGCGCCGGAAGGCGAGACCCCGCAGCCGGATGACGTTCACTTCGCCCTGCCCCGCCGCGGGCCACGCGAATCCGCCGCGGACTACCTCGTGCGCGTTCAGGAGCGGACCGACATGATCCTCCGCCACCGGCCCTTGCAGTCCTGACTCGTCGCCTCGACCGCCCGCTCGGCTCCATCAGGCGGCGGCGGGCTGGAGAGTGGAGGCAGGGCGGGGATCGGGGGCTGGCGGAGCTCGAGGATGCGTGCTGGCACCACGACCTGGCGGACTCGAAGGGGATGTGGTTCTACCAGATGGTGCGGCAGGAGCTGGGGGACGAGCGGTTCTTCGGGGCGCTGACACGCCGGGGCGGCCGCTCGACGTCAGGCTCGATCCGGGGGATCGGGTGCTGCTGTGGCGGCCGGAGTATGGGCGCGGCCGGGGTCCTAGCGCCGGCAGAACGACTCAATCGGGCTGCTACACCAGCGGACCCGTGCCGGTCACGTGGACCAGCGTAGTATCCGGCTTCCGACTGTCGAACACCGTCTCACTCACCCGCCCGGTCCCCTTCTGCCCCGTGTCGAAGGTGAGGGCAAGCCGCTCGTTCGGGATGATGCCGTCGGCACTGCGCGACACGAACTTTCCGGTCCAGGACTGCCGACCCGGGCCCGGGTCCGTGACCGAGACCTGCACCTCCACGTTGGAGAGGTTCTTCCGGTTCGAGCGCTCGATCAGCGCGATGTACGTTGCCATACCACGACCTGCTTTCTCGCGGGCGAGGAGCCTGGGGGTGCCGCAGGGATTGAAGCCCCCCTCCCCCAATGGTACCGGTTTTCCCCGGGTTGCGCTTCAGGGTTGTCGGAATCCGGCCTGGCCGACGTGGACCTCGTCGGCCCCCACCACCGCCTTGTGCAGGTCCCACGCCGCCTTGGCGATGACCCCGAACACCTTCTCGTTCGGCGCCTGCGCCGATTCCCCCGTACGACCTGCGTAGATGATCGCCGCCATGATCGCCACCGTCTCAGTCCGGTCTCCCGCCATGTGTCCGTCCCAGTCGTTAGGGTCACTCGAAGGATATACTGCGGCCATCTCGAGCCCCATCACCACCGTCATCACCCGTCCTTGCCCGAGACACTCCTGGCCCCGAGACAGGGGCGCAGGGGCCGTCCGCGACGGGCGGGAATCGAACCGGGCTCCCAACGAACCTGGACGCGAGCATCATTGGCGCATTCCTATCGCCAATCGGTCCGAACGCGTCACCGTGGACCGGCACGCGGTCGCAATTGGGCCGAACGCGTCCATCAAACTGCGCAACACGGTCCCAATAAATCGATCCGCGACGGGCATCGGTCCGTACGCGTCCCGCAGAGCCCGTCCGCGAATATTTCGATTCGATCCACGAACAGCAGAGATCCGACCATCTCCCCCAGCGGACGATCCGCGATCATCCCGGACCGTCCGCGACTCCAAGGCCTGGTTCCGCGGTACCCACGGATGAGTCCGCGAACTTGATAGCCGGTCCGCGACCAGCATGGACGGCACCGCGACCGCCCCGGGCGAGCACCCGTCCATCATGAGCCGCCCGCGCCTCCTATAGAGGCGTCCGCGTTCACCATGGACGAATCCGCAATCATCTCAACTGTTCCGCGATCATCACACACCCGCCCGCACATATATGGAATAGCACCCGGGTCGTTTGGACCGACCACACGCTCGAAAACTTTCTCGCGCAAGATCTGGCACACGGAATGCGTAAGGTCAATTCCGACCGAGGTGCGACCGCGACGTGCACCGGTCCTTCGAGCTTTCACGAACAATTCACGAAGAAGCCGTCGCTGTCCGGTCATCGTCGGCGAGAAAGGAAGTGAGGTATGCGCGCGAAGGCGAGCAGGATTTTCGAGATGTCCGGACGCGTCCTGATCTTCACGGACGCGAACCCGGACAGCGACCAGGGGAATACCCTGTCGGCGCAGCAGGTGAAGGAGATCACGGAGCAGATGCGGCAGGTCGCGGCGGCCCAGCGGCAGGGGTTGCTGGACAAGGCCGCGGGGTCGGCGGAGAAGGTCAAGCTCCGCCGGGAGATCCTGGACGGGCCGATCACCCACCTGGCCGAGGTCGGCAAGCGGGCCGGGCGACGGATCACCGACCTGGGGCTGGCGTTCCGGTACCGGCCGGGAAGCCAGTCGTACGTGGGGTTCCGGACCGCCGCCCGAACCATGCAGGCCACCGCGGAGTCCAAGAAGGAGGTGCTGATGAAGTTTGGCTTGTCGGAGGCAGTGCTGGCGCAGCTCGGTGAGCTGCTGGATCAGTTCGACACGGCGACCGAGCAGTGCGACCGCGGACGGACCGCGCACAAGGGGGCCACGCAGCAGCTCGACGAGCTGGCGCAGGAGCTGGCCTCGGTGGTCCGGACGATGGACGCGCGGAACCGGAGCCGGTTCCGGGACAACCGGGGGCTGCTGGAGTCGTGGGTCAGTGCCAGTACGATCCTCGGGGTTCGGCGGGGTGAGGGTGAGGCCGTCGAGCCGCCGGCCGAGGGGGCGCAGGGTGGGACGCCGGGAGCGGGCGGCGAGGTGAGGCCCGCAGCATGAGTACCGGGGGACGCCCCGGAGCTGAACGAACCGCCGCCTGGAGTTCGCGACTACTGGGCGGCGGTTCGGTTTTCGATGAGTTTCTCGAATCGAGGATACCCGCGGAGGGGTGCCCACGTCGGGTCGATGGCGAGCCACGCGGCCGACACCATGTACTGGACTCGCAGCACCTCCTCGACCCGTCCGACCGCCTCGTCCTTACGGCCCGCCCGCATGAGAACCTGCGCCACGCCGAGTCGAATGCCCGGGTCTATATGTCCGACGCGATCGGCCTCACTGCGACGCAAGGCCTCCTTGGCGTTCGCCACTGCGCTGTCGTGCCGGCCCTTGCGGGAGAGCAGCCCTGCCCGAACCAGAGGCGGGAAGGGGTTCGACGCTCCGACCATGCGCTCGGCTGCCGGCAGCCCGGCCAGAGCCGAGTCGGCCCAGCGGTCGCCGGCGGCGCTGTCGCCCTCGAGATCGTCGATGTCGACGTGGGCCAGCGCGGGCCCGATCGGGAAGCCATCGAATCCGGTAGGAGACGCCGCCAGGATGATACGGCGCTGCGCGGAGTCGAGGGCCCAGGTTCCGATGTTCCAGCGCACGACCGCCTGGGTAAAGCCGTCTCCTGAGAGGCGGCGTTGCGCCTCCCCCAGCGTCCGGCGCGCGCCATCCACGTCGCCCTGGCCGAGGTAGGAGGCAACCCGCAGGCCCCAGACATCAGGGTTTCCGGGCTGCATCACCTCCATCCGCGCCAGCAGCGGACGCGCCTCGGCATAGCGCCTCGCCATCACCGCCGACAGACCGGCCATGAACGTGAGCGCCGTCGACTTGGGGTCCAGCTCCAAGCCTCTCTTGGCGTACGCCAGCGCCGCTTCGAACCGGCCGACCTGAAACTGGAGCACGCTGGCGAACTGGACCATCTCGCCGTTGCCGGGAAATCGCTCCA
>DATEIR010000084.1:0-2447 GCA_035278885.1 Gemmatimonadales bacterium
CGGAGGCGCGGACGAAGCAGTGTCATCCCGAGTGGCGCAACCACCGAGTCACCCCAGCAGTTCCTCGACCATCCGAGCATCGCGCCCGCCACCGTGGCTCCCCTCCTATTGACAACCAATAGATCCCGCCCAATCCTATAGATCATCCATAGGAGCCCCCGTGGCGGCGAACAAGAGCGATCTGCTCCAGGGCACCCTCGACCTGCTCATCCTGCGCACCCTGTCCCTGGAGCCGCTGCATGGGTACGGGGTCTCCCAGCGGCTGGAGCAACTCACCCGCGGGGTCTTCAGCGTCAACGCCGGCACCTTCTTCCCCGCCCTCTACCGGCTGGAGGAGCAGGGATTGCTCGCCGCCAAGTGGGGGCGGTCGGAGAACAACCGGCGAGCCCGCTTCTACTCGCTGACACGGGCCGGAGAAAAGCGACTCGAGGCGGAGACGCGGAACTGGGAGACCGTGGCCACCGCCATCGGGCGCGTCCTGCGGGCCACGGAGGCCTGACGTGGCCGTCCTCTCGCGGCTCCGGGCGCTGCTGCGCAACCTGGTCAGGCCGGCGGCCCGCGAGCGGGAGCTCGACGAGGAGCTTCGCGCCTATGTAGAGATCGCCGTCCAGGCCAAGCGCGCGACAGGCATGGGAGAAGCGGAGGCCCGCCGCGCCGTCGCGATCGAGATGGGGACGATGGACGCGGTGAAGGAAGGCGTGCGCGAGGTACGGGCCGGCGCCGGGATCGAGGGCGTGGCCCGTGACCTCGCGCTGGCGGTTCGCCAGCTCCGGCGCGCGCCGGCCTTTGCCGCCGCCGTGATCGCGACGCTCGCCCTGGCCATCGGGGCAAACGCGGCGGTCTTCAGCGTGATTCAGGCCGTGCTCCTCGCGCCGCCCGCCTACCTCGAGCCGGACCGGCTGATGGTCATCTGGTCCAACCTCGATCAAGCCGGCTACCGGCGCGCACCGCTGTCGGGCCCCGAGCTGCTCGACCTGCGGGCGCGGGCGCGGAGCTTCCAGGACATCGCGGCCATCTGGACTACGACCAGCCAGATCTCGGGCGAGGGCGATCCGGAGCAGCTCCGGATCGGCCTGGTGACCGCCAACTTCTTCTCGCTGCTCGGCGTCGAGCCCCGGCTCGGTCGCGACTTCGAGGCCGCGGAGGAAGGCCAGGGCGCCGAGCGGGTGGTGATCCTCACCGACGCGCTCTGGCGCCGGCGTTTCGGCGCCGATCCGGGCATCGTGGGTCGCACGGTGCGCATGAACGGAACCAGCGTCACCGTCGTCGGGGTCGCTCCGCCCGAGCTGCGTCTCGCCTTCGCCCCGGACGCGAACGTGCCGCCCGATCTCCAGGCCTTCGCGCCCTTCCGCACCGGCCACGCCGGCGACCCGCGGGACCAGTATTATCTCCGCACCATCGGCCGCCTGGCCCCGGGCGTCTCGCCGGCGGCGGCCGCGCGGGAAGTCGCCGAGGTCGGACAGCGCATCGAGGCCGAGCACACCGAGTACGCGGCGTCGGGGCGGAGCTTCTTCGCGGTGGGGCTGCAGGACGATGCCGTGCGCCCGGTGCGCCCGGTGCTCCTGACCCTGCTGGGCACGGTCGGCCTCGTCCTGCTCCTCGCCTGCGTCAACGTGGCGAACCTGCTCATCGGTCGGGAGCTGGCCCGGCGAGAGCAGATGGCGGTGCGCGCCGCGCTCGGCGCGACGCGCGGCCGCCTGGTCCGCCAGGTGCTGGTGGAAACGCTGGTGCTGGCCTCGCTCGGACTCGTCGCCGGACTCGCGGTCGGGCAGGCACTCCTCCATCTCCTGCTCATGCTCCGGCCGGCGGCGCTCTCCCGCTTCGGCCTCGAGCGGATCGGGCTCGACCCGCCCGTGCTCGCCTTCACCGCGGGCGTCGGCCTGCTCGCCGCGCTGGTGGTCTCGCTGGTGGGCCTCCGAGGCGCGATGCGCCCGGACCTCGAGTCGGTCCTCCGCGCCGGCGGCCGGAGCGGCGACGACGCGCCCCGGCGCCGGATGCGCCGGATGCTGGTCGTGTCCGAGGTGGCGCTCGGCACCATCCTGCTGGTCGGCGCCGGCCTGCTCGTGCGCAGCTTCGTCGCGCTGACGCAGGTGGACCCGGGCTTCCGAGCAGAACGCGTTCTCACCTTCCGACTCTCGCTCTCGCCCGCGCGCTATCCGACCGTGGCGGCCACCACCGCCTTCGCTCGGCGCCTGGAAGAGCGCCTGCGGGCGCTGCCCGGGGTGGAGGCGGTCGGCGAGGTGAGCGCCCTGCCTTTCGACGACCTGCCCAACTGGTCCACGTCCTACACCTACGACGGGGTGGATCCGAAGAGCCGAGGCGGCAGGGAGGCGGACGCGCGCTCGATCAGTCCGGGCTGGCTCGAGACCATCGGCGCGAAGCTGGTGGCCGGGCGAGCCTTCATCGAGTCGGACGACGGCACGGGAGCCCCGGTCGTGGTGGTGGAC
>DATEIR010000085.1:0-8665 GCA_035278885.1 Gemmatimonadales bacterium
CGCCGGCCTGGTGGGAGGTGGCGGCCCGGTGGGCGCCGGCCGCCGCGGCGGCCGGGCTGGCCGCGGTCCTGCTGAGCGGTCTGGTCCTCTTCGGATCACCGTTCTCGAGGTCGTCGGCGGCCGAGGCCGCGCCCGAGACCACCGCCGTGGCCCAGGTGATCGGCCGCTACCCGGGCGACGCGGTCCTCGCCTCTCTCATCTCGGGGGACGATTCCGACGCCCTCTCGCCCTGGAGCGAGCCATGAAGTGGGCTCGGCTCCGTCCGCGCCTGCTGGCGGTGCTGGCGCTGCTCCTGGCGGCGGTCGGTGGGGTCGCCGCGGGCGTCGCGCTCGACCAGTCGATGTCGCAGTCCCGCCATCTCGGCTTCCTGGCCCGGGGCACCGCGTTCCGTCCCCCACCCAATCGTCACCCGCGGAGCGAGCTGCTCGATCGGCTCGATGCCAGCCTCGACCTGACCGGAGAGCAGCGGGCCCGGGTGGACAGCGTGCTGGCCAGGCGGGAGGCCGACATGCGCGCGTTGCGCGATCAGGTCCGACCCCGGTTCGACTCGATCGCCGGCCGCACCCGGACGGATCTGCTCCAGATCCTGACTCCGGGACAGCGCGAACGATTCGAGGCGCTGGGTCGAGGCGCCGCGGATCACGACTAGCGCGGCTACCGATCAGCCCGCCGCCGGAACGCCTCCCGCCCCGCCCCGAGCGCGAGCCAGGCGCAGATCACCCCGAACACGTGGGCCGTGACGCGGGGCAGGACGAAGAACAGCACCCCCAGTGATACGAAAATCGCCGCCAGCGGCAGAAAGACCGAGCGGCGCGCGTTGGCGGCGATGGTCCGCAGGGCCAGCGCGGCGCGCCGCCCCGCCTCCCGCCGTGGACGCCGGTACTCCGCACCGCCGTCGTCGGGCTCGCGATGGTCGAGCGCCGTCGGCAGCGCCTGGCTGATGCGCCGCGGCCCCCGCACGGGCCGCCGGGTCACCTCCCGGCTGCGCGCGATGTCGAGGCGGAACTGCCGCTCCATCGCTTCGCCCAGCGCCGAATCCTCGACCAGCACGTCCAGCTCGTAGTTGCCGATCAGGCTGGAAGGATTCAGGTTGCTCGATCCCACCCGGACCCAGCGTCCGTCGGCCACGATGGTCTTGGCGTGCAGCATCGGGCCGTCCCATTCGTAGATCCTGACCCCGCTCCGCAGCAGGTCGCGATAGCCGATGCGGGAGAGGTTCCGGACCAGCGGAAGATCGCTGGAGCCCGGCACCAACAGCCGCACGTCCACCCCGTCCTTGGCGGCGTCCCTGAGTGCCTGCAGCAGCCTGGCGGGCGCCACCAGGTACGCGTCGGTGATCCAGAGCCGCTCGATGCTGCCCGCGGCCAGCAGCTCGATCACCCGGAAGGTGCGCTCCCGCCCCGGCTCCCCCGCGATGACCCGGACCTCGGCGTCACCCTCCGGCGTCACCCGGCCCGCCACGTTGTCGTCCGGCACGAGCCCGCCGGCGACTCGCCACGTCCGGGCGAACGCCTGGTCCAGCACCGCCGAGGCGGGGCCCCCGATCCGCACCGCGGTGTCGCGCCAGGGCCGGCCGTCCGCGTGGCCCTCGCCGGTCCACTCGCGCCCGATGCAGAGGCCCCCGATCACCGCGCGGGCGCCGTCGGCCACGACCAGCTTGCGATGATTGCGGGAGAAGTTGGTCACCAGGTTGAGGGGCCGGATCGGATGGAAGCCGCGGACCTCGACCCCGGCGCGGCGCAAGTCGCGCCAGAGCGTCCCGGAGGTGAACAGCGAGCCGATCGCGTCGTACAGGACCCGCACCCGCACCCCGGCGCGGGCGCGCTCGATCAGCGCGTCGGCGAAGCGGCGGCCCACGATGTCGCTGTGGATGATGTAGTTCTCGAAGTGAACCCACCGGGCGGCCCCGGCGATCAGCTCCAGCATGGCCGCATAGGTGTCGGGCCCGTCGATGAGCAGGTTCACCGCGTTTCCGGGCACCGGCCGACCGGCCGCCGCGCGGTTGATGGCGCACGCGACGGACTGCTCCGCCGTTCCGGGGCGGGCCGTCACCCCTGGCCGAGGCCCAGCGTCTGCTCGTGGGGTCGCAGGGCCGAGAGGACGAACGCGATGTGCTCGTCCAGCGGCACGCCGATCTCTTCGGCCCCACGGGCTACGTCTTCGCGGCTCACCCCCCGGGCGAAGGCCTTGTCCTTGAGCTTTTTCTTGACGCTGGAGACCTCGAGGTCCTGCATGCTCCGCGAGGGCCGCACCAGCGCGCAGGCCACCAGGAAGCCGCAGAGCTCGTCCACGGCAAAAAGCGCGCGGGCCAGCGGGGTGTCGCGCGGGACGCCGGTGTAGCTGGCGTGGCCCAGGATCGCGCGCTGCATCGGCTCGGGAAGTCCGTGCCGCGCCAGGATCCGGACACCTTCCGAGGGGTGCTCCTCGGTCGGGGAGTGGGCGTCGTTGGGAAAGCGCTCGTAGTCGAAGTCGTGCAGCAGCCCGACGATGCCCCACGCGTCCGCATCTTCCCCGGCGCGCTCCGCCATGGCGCGCATGGCGAGCTCGACGGCGTACATGTGCTTTCGCAGCGGGTCGGAGGCGGTGTACTGCTGCATGAGGGCGAGAGCGGCGGCGCGGTCGAGAGACATGGGCCGGGTAGGATGGTGAGGGTGAAAGTGAGCTAGCTCTCCACCTGCGCGGCGGTGAGCGGCACACGGCTCCCCAACTCGCCGTCCAGGGAGATCTCGAAGGCGTAGAGGCCGGGGCGGGGAAGGGGGATATCGAACACCAGCACCGCGCCGGCCTCGACATCCACGACGCCGGCGGGGGGCTCGCCGAACTGCACCGTCCCCTCTCCGCCCAGCAGCTCGGTGCCCGCCTCGTCCACGAACCGGATCCGGATGGTATGGACGCCGATCTCGGTGCGCCGCCCCCGCACCCGGAGCACCAGGTGGGTGCGGGGACAGACGGCCGGGAACTTGGTGAGCCAGACATGCTGGAAGATCCCCAGCACGCTGAGCTTCCCCTGCTGGTCGATCAGGGCATAGTCGGAGACCAGCGCGAAGTCGAGATGCAGCTCAGGACACCCGGATGCTGTTGATCACGTCGTTCTGCCGGATGTCGTTGACCACATTCATCCCTTCGCGGACCTGACCGAACACCGTGTGCACCTTGTCGAGGTGCGGCTGGGGCGAGTGGCAGATGAAGAACTGACTGCCCCCCGTGTCCTTGCCGGCGTGCGCCATGGAGAGTGTCCCGGCCACGTGCCGGTGGGTGTTGAGGTGCGTCTCGCACTTGATCTTGTAGCCCGGCCCGCCGGTGCCGACCCGTGGGTTGCCCGGCTCCTTGGAGAGGGGGTCGCCGCCCTGGATCATGAAATTCGAGATGACCCGATGAAAACGGGTGCCGTCGTAGAACTGGCTGTTGGCGAGCTTCTCGAAGTTGGCGACGGTGTTGGGCGTCTCGCTGTCGAACAGGTCGGCGACGATGGTGCCTTTGCTGGTGTCGATGGTCGCGGTCTTGGTCACGCAGATCCTCTTGGGTCGTTGGTCGTGGGCCTAATCTAATCCCTCGGGGGCGGCAGCGACGCGAGCGTGTCGCGCCAGGCGTCGATCGATTCGGCCGGCAGGCTGCACGCCATGCCGCGGCAGGCGTAGCCACGCGGCTCGGGCCCGCTCCGCAGCATGGCTCGGAGGGGCGGGGGCAGAGGCACGTCGGCGGCTTCAGGGAGAAGGCGCCGGACCACCCGGCGCGGCGCGAAGCCCGCGAGCGCGGCCCGATGGAATGCCTCCGCCGCGGGATCAGCGGCGGCGCCGGTCACCACGAGATGGGTCGGCGGATTGAGCTGCCAGTCGAGCGCCAGCAGATAGGCGGCGCCGTGGAGGCCCAGCCCGGCGGCACCGCCCGCAAAGGCGGCCACCTGCTCCTGCCGCCGCTCGGCCCAGCGCACGTCTTCGGTGTGGGCGTGCAGCCGGGCACAGACCACGCCGGCCACCCCATTGGGGCTCGGGGTCGGGGTGTCCTGGATCGGCTTGAGCCGGGTGGGCAGCAGGCCTTCGCTCGGCCCTCCCGGCACGGTGTCGAACAACCCTCCGCGCACTTCGTCGCGGTAGTCCCGCCATACCCGCTCCATGAGCGCCTGCGCCCAGCGCAGCCAGCGCCCGTCCGCGGTGACCTCGAGCGCGTCGAGCGCGGCGGCCGCAGTGTGCACCTGATCCTCCAGCAGGCCCCTGACGCCGCCGGGAGTGTGGGAGAGTGCATCAGGCTCGTCCGCCTCGCGACGCATGCGCTCGAGCGTCAGCAGGGCGTGCTCGCGGGCCCAGCCGTCGCCCAGGACCTCGCCGGCACGGAGCAGGGCGGAGGCCATCATCGCATTCCAGTTGGCGTAGCGGGTGCGGTCCACGAAGGGTGCCGTGCGTCGTGCCCGTGCGGCCAGCAGCTTGGCCCGGCCCGACTCGAGGAGCGCCTGGACCTCGGCCTCCGGCCGTCCGAGCCGTCGGGCCAGGTCGGGCACGGTCGCCGCCACGAAGAGGACATTCTTGCCGGGATGGTGGTGCATCTCACCAGCGGTGCCGATGTCATAGTACTCGCCGACGACCGCCATCTCTTCCGGCGTGAGCGCCTCGGCGGCCTCGTCCCGGGTCCAGGTGAAGTAGTCCCCGTCGTCCTCCAGGCCCACGTCGGCGTCCTGGCTCGCGGCGTAGCCCCCCTCCGGGTCGGCCATCACCTCGCGCACCCAGCGCACGATGCCTCGCGCCACCTCGGCGTACTCCTCGGTGCCGAACAGAGCGTAGGCGTCGAGATACGCCTTCAGGAGCTCCGAGTTGTCGTAGGACATCTTCTCGAAGTGGGGCACGATCCACTCGGCGTCCACGCTATAGCGATGGAACCCGCCGCCGAGCTGATCGTAGACGCCGCCCCTTCCCATGCCCTCGAGGGTACGATCGATGATCCGCCGGGTCTCGGCGTCGGGTGCGTCGTACCAGCGGTGGAGGAGCAGCGCGATCGCGCCCGGATGGGGGAACTTGGGCTGGCTGCCGAATCCGCCGTGCACCCGGTCGAACACCGAGGCGATCTGGCGCACCGCGCCGTCGAGCAATGCCGGCGAGGCCTCACCCGGCTCGGCCTCGTCGAGGGCCGCGTCCAGGACCCGCCGAATGGCGTCGGCCTGCGCCGCCACCTGATCCCGACGGGAGCGGTACGCATCGAGCACGCCGGCCAGCACCGTGTGAAAGCCGGGCCGGCCGTATTTGCCGTCCGGCGGGAAATAGGTGCCGCCGTAGAAGACCTCGCCGGCGGGCGTGAGAAAGGCGGTGAGGGGCCAGCCGCCCTGACGAGTGATCGCCTGGACGGCGTGCTGATAGCGTGCGTCGACGTCGGGCCGCTCATCCCGGTCCACCTTGATGCAGACGAAGTGCCGGTTCAGATAGTCGGCGAGGGCCGGGTCCTCGTACGATTCCCCGTCCATCACGTGGCACCAGTGGCACCAGACGGCGCCGATGTCGAGGAGCACGGGCTTGTCGGCACTGCGCGCGGCGGTGAACGCCTCCTCGCCCCAGGGATACCAGTGGATCGGCTGGTGGGCGGCGGAGCGGAGGTAGGAGGAGCGGGCGGTGCCGAGCCGGTTGGCGGTCATGCCCGGAAGGTAGCCCCGAAACGCAGCGGGGGCGCACCAACGGTGGGCCCCCGCGGTCCGGCCGGAAACGGCGGATTACTGCAGCTTGTGACTCAGCGAATAGACGTAAGCGGCGACCGCCTTCACGTCCTCGTCGCTGATGCTGCTTCCGCCCTTCGGCGGCATCGGGACGCCACCCTTGGCCTTTTCCTTGGGGATGCCGGAGGTCACGGTCGCCACGATGAAGTCGTAGGAGCCGTCGCCGTGAATCCACTCCGAGTCGGTGAGGTTCGGTCCCACCGCGCCCTGCGCGTTGGCGCCATGGCAGGCGTAGCAGAGGCCCGGGCCATGGAAGATCGAATCGCCCTTCTGGGCCAGCGCCGGAGTGGGACCGGCCGGGGCCGCGCCCTGGGCCGCCGCGGGAGTGGTCCCGGCGAGCACGGCGACGAGGACCAGCCCCAGGCGAGAACCGATGTGCATCATGCGCTCCTGTGACGTAGAAGGAGCGGGCTTCCCGGCCGGACGGCGGAAAGGCCACTCCCGTATGGAATCTCGCAGCGATGATTGAGAATACAGCCGGCACGAAGCCGGTCAAGGCGGGTAGGGCAAGGGGCGGGCCGCCCAGGGCCGGGCGGGCTAATTGATTGCCACTAGGGTGCTTACCGGCAAATGCTGGGCCCAGAGGTCGCGGGTGGGAGAGTCATTCCGTCCCCGAATCAGGACGCCCGGTGTCCTGGGCCGTCATCCCGACGGCCGCGGGCTCAGGGCGGAAGATGCCCTGCTCGTAGGCGCTGCGCGGATTCCAGAGCACCCAGGACTTGAGCCCCAGCTCCTCGGCGGCGCGGATCTGTTCCCGCACGAGGACGGGCGTGTACCGGGGTGACCCCAGGGTGAAGGCCTGCAGGTACGGCCTGACCTCGGCGGTGCGCCCAAGCGGAGCGGACCGGCGCAGCGCGTCCTGCATGGCCCGCCGGATGAGCTGATAAGGCTCGTCGTTCGGGCGCTTGAGGTTGTAGACGCCGTGGACGTAATGGCTGGGATAGACCATCGGCAGCACCACGTCGGCGGTGGTGACCAGGTCCTCCCAGTACTGCCCGATACCCATATCGGTCCGCGCGCTCGTGGTGAGGCCGAACACGTCGATGGTGAACGGCACGCCGAGCGGGCGGGTGCGGTCGCCGAGGAGCTTGAGATTGCGGGCGACGCCTTGGCGCTTGGTCTCCCCCTCACGCCGCGCGGCGAAGATCGCGTTCGCGAGGCGGCTCTCGGGCTCGTCCGGAAACCGCACGTAGTCGTACTGTACTTCCGCGAATCCCATGCGGACGGCTTCGGCGGCAAGCTGGGAGGCGTAGATCCAGACCGAGTCGTTGAAGGCATCGACCCAGGCGAAGTCCAGACGATCCCGCCAGAGCCCGCCGTTCACGTGCCGGACCGACCACTCCGGTTTGCGCGAGGCCAGAAGCGGATCCTTGGCCACTACGATCCGGGCAATCGGGTGAATGCCGTGCTCGCGCAGCAGCCGGAGCCGGGCCTCGGTGTCCCGGGCGCGGAGCTGCTGGTTGGCGCCGATCGCGATCGCGGTGGGAACGCCGGACCGATACGTCAGGTAGCCGGTGTCGTCCTTCACGTCGATGACGAAGGCGTTGATCTCGGTCCGGTCGGCCAGGGCGACCAGGTCGCGCAGTCGGCGGCCGCCGAACGCCCAGGCGTTGACGTACACCGCTCGCACCTGCGCCGGAGGCTGGTGCAGCGGCGGAGCGGGCCAGCGCACCGAGTCGAGCACCGGTGCGATGGGCATCGCGGGAAACTCAGGTGCCGGCGGAAGCTCGTCACCCCACCGCTGCGGCTCCTGCGCGGCGAGGGGTGCAAGGTTCAGCGGTGCAATGTGCAGAAGAACGAACAGAACGCCGCAAGCGAGCGACCGAGACATGTGGCCCTGAAGTGAGAGTTGCCGGAACGCGGGCTCGATGCGGCGCCCGCATTCCGACGACTCTGCAAATCAGGGGCCCGTGCCGGTCACGGGTCGGATCTCCACCCGGCGATTCGCGGCGCGCCCACGCGGGCTGGTGTCGGGCGTGAGGGGGACGGTCGCGCCGTACCCCTGCGCTACGACCTGCTGGAACTTCACGCCCTTAGTGACCAGGTAGGTTCGCACGGCTTCGGCCTGGAGGGTGGTCAGACGCTGGGCGTCGGCCGACGACGTGCTGTTGTCCGTGTGCGCCCCGATCTCCACGTGGATCGTGGTATCGGCCACCATGATGCCGGCGATCGAGTCGAGCGAGACGTAGGACTGCGGCAGCAGCCGGGCCGATCCCTGTTCGAAGGCGACGCCGGGGATCACGCCGGCGACGATTCTGGTCGCACTGGGTTTAGCCGCGACCGCTGCTCCGGCCCCTGCGGCTGCCGCCGCGCCGGGCTTGAGACTGACGGAGTCCTTGGCCGCCGGCTTGGGCACCGGCTGAGGTGATCGTACGCCGGCAGCTGGGGGCACGGCGGCAGCCGCAGCTCCGGGTGGGTTCGGTTGAGCCGGCGGGTTGGCCTGCCCGGTGGGGGCAGGTTGTCCCGCGGGCGCGTTCCGGGTCGGAGCCTGGCCCGCGGCGCAGCCGGACGGATTGACGGTCGCTCCTGGGGTAGTGCGCGGGCAGCGGTCGAGGCCATCGAGCACGCCGTCGCCGTCTTCGTCACCGGGGCAGCCCAGGGCGTCCACGGTGGCGCCGCGGGGCGTCTCGGAGCAGCGGTCGAGGCCGTCCGGGATGGCGTCGCCGTCGCTGTCCTTGGCGCAGCCCGTGGGGTCGACCAGGACGCCGGCGGGGGTGTCGGGGCAGCGGTCGATGCCATCGGGGATGTTGTCGCCGTCGGAATCGCGAGTGCAACCCTTTGCATCGACTGTGGCGCCGGGCGGCGTGGCGGCGCAACGATCCACGCCGTCGGGGACACCGTCGGCGTCGGAGTCGCCGCTGCAGCCGCGGCCGTCCACCTGGGCGCCCGCGGGGGTGTCGGGGCAGCGATCCTTGTTGTCGAGGATGCCGTCGCTGTCGGTGTCGGGGATGGGCTTGCTGCCGAGCATGA
>DATEIR010000086.1:0-16849 GCA_035278885.1 Gemmatimonadales bacterium
AGCCGCGGCCGCCGCCTGGTCAGGGATTGGTGACGACGAACGGACTGCCGCCCAGGCGGCTCTTGATCTTCTTGACCGCCGCCTGGGCGTCTTCCCGGTTCGCGAAGGAGCCTGCCCGCACCTTGTATAGTCCACGCTCCCGGACGATCACCGCCGGGTACCCGAGCTTCTCCGCCGCGTCGGCGGCATCGTCCGCGGCGCCCGGCGTGGCCACCGCCGCGACCTGCACCCGGTACTTGGCCTTGGCACTCTGGCCGGCGGGTGCGGCCGAGGAATCGGCGGGCGGAGCCGCGGCCTGGGTCCGAGTAGAGTCCCGGCCGCGGCCGGAATCGGGGCTGCTCGCGGCCACCGCGCTGTCGGGCGGCGCGCCGCCGCTGTCGGACCGGGTGCCGCTGTCGCTCACGATCTTCACACCGCAGCGCTGGTACAGGTAGCCGAGCTGATTCTGCAGCTCCAGGTTGTCCCCGACCCGGGCCATTCCGTCCGCCAGCCACTCGCAGGCGCGGGTGGGGTCCTTGAGGTCGAAGTAGGTCCGGCCGGCCCAGTACGCGGCCTGCGGGTACAGCGGGGTGAGGGGAAAGTCCTGCTTCAGGCGCTCGAGGTTCCGGGCGGCGGCGTCGAAGCTCCGGGTGGCGTAGTCCATCTGCACCAGACGCACCAGCGCGTCATCGCTCCAGCTGGAGGTGGGATACTCCACCACCACCCGCTGGAGAGAGCGCCGCATGTCGGCCGCGTTGTCGGCCACCATCGCCTGGGTATAGAGGATCTCGGGGTAGAGCGAATCGGTCGGGGCGGTCGCGTCCAGCAGGCGCTGAATCGAGGCGCGCGCCGAGTCGCCCTGACCCTCCTGGGCGGCGCGCACCGCGGCGGTCATTCGCGGGTCGCTCTGCGCCCTCACCGGGCTCGACCCGCCGACCAGGAGCACGAGCACCGTCATCCAGCGCAGGGTCCTCACGCCGCCTCCTTCTTCACCGTTCCCAGCCGCAGCACGAGCGTCGCCAGGATGCCGCGCTCGTCCGAGATGGTGGTGCCTTTGAGCGCCCGGTCGGCCTCGAGCGTCGCTCGGAGGGACCTCCGGAGCCGCTCCGCGGGCCAGCGCGCGGCCCAGCGGACCCAGCGGGCCTTCTCTTCGCCCCAGCTCAGCAGGCCGTACACCCGCGAGCGGCGGATCGCCTCGAACACGGCGTCGTCCAGCGCCCGGCCCCGCTGGCCCCGATCGTACTGGCTTCGCGCCACGCCGACGCCGACCAGCGTCGTGCCGAGCAGGGTCACCAGCTTGACCCCGGAGGCGCCGGGCTGGTCGAGCAGCGGGCCCAGCAGGGCGACGGCCGGACCGGTGCGGTCGTCCAGGACGGCGTCGCGCCAGTCGAACACCGTCTCGCCGTGGCGGACGCCGACGAGCTCGCCGACCCGCGCCGCGGTGAGCGGCTCACCGGCCGGCAGCGCCGCCAGCTTCTCCAGCTCGGCGGCGAGCGGCGCCAGCTCACCGCCGACGGCCGCGAGCAGGTGACCGGCGGCGTCCTCGTCCAGGGACAGACCCAGCGCCGTCGCCCGGCGAAGCAGCCACTTGCGCACCCGATCGGCCGGAAGCGGCGGGAGCGCGATGGCCGAGCTCTGGCGGGCAATCTCCTTGTCTTCGGTTTCCTCACTGGCTCCCTGCACCAGGATCAGGACGGTGTCCGGAGCCGGCTGCCCGAGGTAGCGCAGCAACGCGGCGCGCAGCTTGGGCTTCCGCTTGACCACCTCGAGATCGCGCAGCACCACGACGCGCCGATCCGCCATCATCGGCAGGGTAGTACACAGGGCGAACAGGTCGTCGGGATCGAGCTGCGCGGCCGAGCGCTGGTCGAGGTTGAAGTCGCGAAAGGCGGGGTCCAGCGCACGGTCGAGGATCGCACGCATGGCCTCGTCCTTCAGGATCTCCTCGGGGCCGTGCAAGTAGTAGACCGGCGCGATCTCGCCCTTGGCGAGCCCGCGGAACAACGCATCCAGGTTGAGGGCCGGCATGGCGCGAATACTAATGGCCCGCCGGCGCGCCGGCGCGCTCACCGGCAACCGCCGCCGCCCGCTCGTACAGCGCGAGGACGTGGGCCCGGCTCACCAGCCCGAGGAAATGTCCGGTGGCCTGATCCACCACGGGAATCGAAGCGGTGCCGCGGACGCCCATGCGGCGGATCGCCTCGAGCAGGGTGTCGCCCGGGGTCACCGACTCGGCCGGGCTTGCCACGTCGAGCGCCATCAGCGGCGCCGTGTCGGTCCGCCGCTCCCGGGCGAGCCGGCCGAGATCGGACAGGGTGATGATGCCCACGAGGCGCCGGTCCTCGTCCACCACCGGGAGATCGCTCGCCGCGCCGCTCCCCAGGTGATCGAGCAGACGGTCGAGCGGCGCCTGCTCTCCCACGACGGCGGGCGCCGGGTCGAACGCGTCGGCCACCCGCAGGCCGGCGAGCAGGTCGCGGTCGGTGCCCTGCTGGATCCGCTCTCCGCGGCGACGGAGCCAACCACTATAGAGGGAGTCGGGCTCGATGCGGCGCGCCACCAGGTTGGCGATCACGGTGGTCAGCATCAGGGGAAGAACGATCTCGTAGTCGTTGGTCATCTCGAACACCAGCAGGATGCCGGTGATCGGTGCCGAGGTCGCGGCCGCCACCACCGCACCCATGCCCACGATCGCGTACGCCTCGGGCCGGAGGTGGAGAGCGGGGAAGAGCCCGGCGAGCCCCACGCCGAAGGCCCCGCCGGTGGCTGCCCCGACGTACAGCGAGGGCGTGAACACGCCGCCCGACCCGCCGCTGCTCAGCGTGATCGAGGTGGCCAGCATACTCCCCAGGGCGAGGAGCGCGAGCGCCGACCAGCTCATGTGCCCGAACACGTCGAGGTGCACCGCGAGGTGCCCGTGGCCCACCAGCAGGCCCTTGGACAGCAGCACCAGCAGTCCCACCGTCGCACCACCGATGAGCGGGTGGCTCCAGCGCGGCAGGGTGATCCGGCCCATGAGCTGCTCGCAGGCGAAGAAGAGCCGGACGAAGAGGGCGGCGACGAGCCCGCAGAGCACCCCGAGAAAGGGGTAGAAGATCAGGAGCTCGCGCTGGAGCGCGTAGCCGTACTCCTCCGGGATGGGGAAGGCCGGATGATTGCCGAGGAAGATGTGGGAGACCACGGCCGCGACGACGCTCGCCACCACGACCGGCGGAAAGGCGCTCACGGCCAGCGATCCCAGGATCTCTTCGAGGGCGAAGAACGCCCCCGCGAGCGGAGCGTTGAAGGCCGCCGAGATGCCGGCCGCCGCGCCCGCGCCGACCAGCACCTTGGTGCGGGCGGGATCGAAGCGGAAGGCGTAGCCCAGCCAGGAGCCCATCGCGGAACCCAGCACCGCGACCGGCCCCTCGCTCCCGGCCGCCCCGCCGGCGCCGAGCGTGGCCGCACTGGCGGCGGTCTTCGCCAGGACCGGCTGGAAGGGGATACGGCCACCTTCCCGTGCCACCGCGCGCTGGACGTCGGGGACGTTGAGGCCATCGTGCTTCCGACCCGGGCCCTGCATGATGACCCAGGCGATGTAGACCCCGAGCCCGGTCAGGAGCGGCCGGTAGGCCAGGATCCCCTGCT
This sequence comes from Gemmatimonadales bacterium, assembly GCA_035278885.1. GTDB lineage: Bacteria > Gemmatimonadota > Gemmatimonadetes > Gemmatimonadales > GWC2-71-9 > CAVVWJ01. Next base: position 3,607 of record DATEIR010000086.1, read on the forward strand.
GGGTGAGGTAGACGGCGGGCGTGAGATAGAGGATCCAGTAGGCGAGGTCGATGAGCCGGTAGAAGGCGACGACCCCCAGGCCGCCTCCCAGCCCGATCGCGGTCGCGAAGCCGAGCAGGATGGTGTTCTCGGCGAGGGCGAGCCCGTTGAACCAGTCGGCGAAACGATCCCACACGCTGCCGGCCCGGCGCACGGCAAGGCGGGCGGCGGCGCGCGCGGGTCGCGTGGGATCGGGAAGTCGGCGGCGCGGTCGCACTCGGGGCAAAATAGCGACGACGAGGGAGTCAGCGCCTCCGGAAGCACTCCACGAACATCAGGCACGACAGGGTCTTGCCGTCGGTGATCTCGCCCCGGTGGATCAGCTCCAGCACCTCGCGCCAGCGAACCTCCTTGAGCTCGAGGAACTCGTCCGACTCGCGGTCCTGCCGACCGGCGGTCAGACCATGCGCCAGGTACAGATGGATCCGCTCGTCGGTGAAGCCCGGCGTGGTGTAGATCGTGGTGAGCCGCTCCAGCCGCTGGGCCACCATGCCGGTCTCCTCCTCCAGCTCGCGCCGGGCGCAGGCCTCCGGCGGCTCCCCAGGGTCGAGCCGGCCCGCGGGCACTTCCCAGATGTACCCGTCGGCCGCATGGCGGAACTGCCGGATGAGCAGGACCCGCGGATCGTCGTCCGCGGGATCGTCGATGAACGGCACCACGGCGGACGCGCCGGGGTGGCGGAACATCTCCAGGGTCCCGGTCGAGCCGTCGGGAAAGCGGACCTGGTCGAGATCGAGGTGAACGACCCGGCCGGAGTAGACCCGGGTGGAGGAGAGAAGGGTCATGGCGTGACCATCCCCCGGGCCCACGCGATCGGCACCTTGACGCCTTCGGCGAGCAGGAAGCGCAGCTCGAGGCCGGGGTTCTCGGAAATCGGACTGCTCTCGGTGGGTGACGTGTAGGCGTCCATCGCGGTGCGGCGGGCCTCGAGTCGAAGGCGGAACATGTGGAACGGGTCGCTCACCAGGATGACCCGGTGGATTCCCCGGGAGCGCACCCAGGCCGCCACCGCATCCATGGAGGCCGTCGTGGTGCGACCGACCGCTTCGGCGCGCACCGCCTCCGCGGGAACGTGCTGGGCCACGAGGTAGCGTCGCCCGACCATCGCCTCGCTGGTCGTGTCGCCGGTGCCGACGCCACCGGTCACCACGATGAGCGGCGCGAGGCCCTCCCGGTACAGTCCCAGCGCGTGGTCCAGGCGGGCGCGCAGCACCGGCGAGGGACGCCCGTTGTACTGGGCGGCGCCGAGCACCACGATGGCCTCGGCGGGCCGGCGCTGGTCCTCCTGGCTCACGATCAGCACCAGCACCAGGGCGACCGTGTAGCCGATGCCGGCCGCGAGCGCCAGGAGTCCTACCACATGCCGCAGGAGGCGGAGCGCCCGCCCGACCGTCATAGGTCGAAGGACTCGCCGTGCCTCGGCACCTGGACGTCCCGGACTCCCTCCTCCCGCAGCAGGGTGGCCATCGCCTGCAGCGCCGGCGTCTCCCCATGCACCACGAACGCGCGCCGGATGGGACCGCCGAGGCTCCGCACCCAGGCCCTGAGCTCGGCCCGGTCGGCGTGGGCCGAGTAGCCGTTGATGCTTTCGACCTCGGCTCGTCGGGTGTACTCCTGGCCCAGGATGCGCACCGTCTCCTGGCCCTCCTGGATCCGCCGGCCGAGCGTATGCTCGGCCTGGAAGCCGACCAGCAGGATCAGATTGCGGTGATCGCCGATCCCGTGGGCCAGGTGGTGCAGGATCCGTCCCGACTCCGCCATGCCCGACGCCGCGATGATGACCGCGGGCGTGCTGGCGGCATCGATGGCCTTGGAGTCTTCCACGTCCCGAACGTAGCGGACCAGCGGGAAATCGAAGATCCGACTTTCCTCCTGGATGAGCTGCTCGCGGTGGTCGAACACCTCCGGATGCATGCGGAAGACGGTCGTGGCGTCCACCGCCAGCGGGCTGTCCACGTAGATGGGGATTTCGGGGATCTGCTGGCGTCGCCAGAGCTGATGCAGGCTGTAGATCAGCTCCTGCACCCGGCCCAGCGCGAAGGCGGGCACCAGGATCTTCCCGCCGCGGGCGGCGGTGCGGCGCACCGCCTCGGCCAGGCGCTCCTCGGAGCCCTGGACGCTCTCGTGGGAGCGGTCGGCGTAGGTGGACTCGACGACGAGCGTATCCACCGGTCCGGAGGGCGCCTCGGGGTCTCGGATGATCGGCAGGCCCCGGCGGCCGATGTCGCCCGAGAACACGAGCCGGTGATTGCCGCCCTCGGAGATCCGCAGGTCCATCGAGGCCGACCCCAGGATGTGTCCCGCATCCAGGAACTCCAGCGCGAGGTGCTTCCGCAGGTGGGTGATCCGACGATAGGGCACGCCGACGATCAGGTCCTGCACCGCGACCGCGTCCGCGGTGCGGTAGAGCGGCTCGCTCGCCTCGGTGGCCTTGCCCCGCTTCCGCAGGAACTCGGCATCCTTTTCCTGGATGTGGGCGGCGTCGAGGAGCATGACGGCGCAGAGATCGCGCGTAGCGGGCGTGGCGTAGATGGGGCCGTGAAAGCCGTGCCGCACCAGCAGGGGGAGCCGTCCGGCGTGATCGATGTGGGCGTGGCTCAGGACCACGCCGTCGAGCCGCCGCGGATCGAACGGCAGCGTGGCGTTGAGCGCCTGCGCTTCGGCGCGGTGGCCCTGGAAGAGTCCGGCATCGAGCACGAAGCGGGCGCCCGCCGCTTCCAGCAGGTGCATCGACCCGGTCACCTGGCCGGCCGCTCCGTAGAACGTCAGGCGGATGGTCATTCGTCGCCCCGGGTCCCGAAGAGCCGGTCGCCCGCGTCGCCCAGGCCGGGCAGGATGTAGCCCTGCTCGTTGAGCTGCCGATCGAGGGTCGCGGCATAGATCTGCACGTCGGGGTGGGCGTCGAGCATCGCCCGAACGCCCTCGGGCGCAGCCACCAGGCAGAGAAAGCGGATCCGTCTGGCGCCCGCCGCCTTGAGGCCATCCACGGCAGCCACGCCCGAGCCGCCGGTGGCGAGCATCGGATCGAGCACGAAGAAGTCCCGCTCCACTTCCGCCGACGGGATCTTGAAGAAGTACTCTCCCGTCTTGAGCGTGGTGTGGTCGCGCTGAAGGCCGATGTGGCCGACCCGGGCGGATGGAATGAGCTGGGCGATGCCGTCCACCATGCCGAGCCCCGCGCGGAGAATGGGGACCAGGGTGAGCTTCTTCCCCGCCACCTGACGGCCGGTCGTCCGCTCCAGCGGAGTCTCGATCTCCACCGGCTGGGTCGGCAGATCCTTGGTGGCCTCGTAGGCCATCAGCATCGCCATCTCGCTTACCAGCTGCTTGAAGTCGCGGGTGCTGGTGTCCCGATCGCGCAGGATGGAGAGCTTGTGCTGCACCAGCGGGTGGGTGAGCACGGTGAGATTGGGGAAGCTGGTCGCGGGCATGCGCTCCAATATGCGAGGGTGCCGCGAGCGGGATAAGGGCCGGGAGCCGGCCCGCCGGTCACAACCGGAGGACGACGCTGCGGCAGACCAGCGCGCCGGTCTCGCACACGCTGGCGCGGAGGGTTCCCTCGACGCGCCGCCGCTCGCCGGCCAGCGAGGCCGTAGGCGGACGGGTGAAGTAGGAGGAGTCGGTGGTCTGGTAGGGCGAATCGAAGCGAAGGATGGTTCCGTCCGGGAGCTCGAGGGCGGGTTTGACGCGGGCATTGATCCGGATGCCCGGGGCGGCCACCAGCGAAAGTCTGGTCGTGCCGGCGGAGTGCTCGCTCGCCACGTGCAGGACCGGCGCGGACTCGGCGGCACGGCGGCACCCGCCCGCGAGGAACGCGACGGCAACGGCCGCCAGGACGGGCCACCTCACTCCGCCAGCAGCTCCTCGATCCGGTGCTGCCACAGCTGGTAGGTCCGATCGTTGAGGTGAAACTCCCCTGCTCCTTCGTACCGGATGTTTCCGCGCTTGTCGATCAGGACGAAGCTGGGCCAGAAGCGGATGCCGTACAGGTCCCAGGTGCGCCGGTCGTTGTCCTGCGCGTTCGGGTAGTCGATGTGATACTGCTCGAGCGCTCGCTGCAGGTTGCCTCGGTCGTGCTCGCCGGCGTACGGCGGGAACTCAGGCGTATGGATTCCGATGAGGGTGAGGCCGCGATCGCGGTATCTGTGGTCGAGGGCCACCAGGGACGGTACGGTGTTGGTGCAGTTGTAGCACGTGAACACCCAGAAGTTCAGCAGCACGACTCGGCCGCGCAACTCGCCCAGGTTCAGGGCATGGTCGGCGTTGAGCCAGCTCGCGTTGTGCCAGTCCGGGGCAGGGCGGCCGGGGATCGGCGCAGGGGGTACGACGCCCGCCGGCGCGCGGTCGGCCGGCTGAAGGACCAGAACGCCGGTGCCGGCGGCGGCGAGGACAAGAAGGAGTGGGAGCGTTGCGCGGAGCACGGGGGGCCTCGGAGGCGGAGACACGGTCAAAACGCCGCCGGCGCCCCGGCGGATCTCCGGAGCCGAACGCCTAGGTTGCCGTGGGAGCCCCGGTCCGGAGCTGATACAGCATCCTGCGATACGACTTGTGCTTCCTGAAGTGGGCGCCATCGCGCTTGCCGGTGAAGTGCTTCTGCTCCAGGCGCGCGATCTTCGCCTTCCACTTCCAGCGCACGAATCTCATTACCCGCGGGTAGGATGCGTCGAGCCGGGCCAGGATCAGCCCGTAGGCGGGGCCGATCGCCTCGGCGTAGGCCCGGTTCAGGAGATCGAACGTCGGCGCGATGTGCGCCGTCATGTCGGTGTCCTTGAGCTGGGTGAAGGCCGAGGCGGCGAGCAGCGCGCGGTAGCGGCTCAGGTGCTGGCCGCCGCCGATCGTGCTCTTCTCGTCGGCGGGGATCCGGAAGATGTCCGAGATCAGGATGTACCCGCCGGGCCGGAGCGCGGATTCGGCCTTGGCCAGCGCCTGCTCCGCCTTCATGAAGAGAAAGCTCTCGCTGAAGAGAATGAGATCGTAGGTCCGGTCCAGAACGACGCCCTCGAACTTGGATTCGAACACCCGCGCCCGGTTGCCCAGCACCCGACGGGCTTCGGTGGTCAGCCATGCGTTGGGCGAGACGCAGTCGACTTCGTAGCCGCGGTCGAGCAGCTTGCGCGCCGTGTTTCCCGCGCCGCAACCGACGTCGAGGATCGACCGCACGCCGGCAGGGATGTCTGCGATCAGCTCGTCGGTGTAACGGGCCTGCGCCCGCGGCAGGTTCTGCGGCGTGAGCTCGAGATCGTCGGTCCAGTAGCCGTAGTGCAGGTCCTGCATGTCGAACGCGAAGCGGCCGATCACGAGCCCGAGGGCCAGCCCGAATTCGGGCGAGCGGAGGGCGGGCTGGCGCAATGCGGCGATCGCGGGAGTGACAGGAGCCGTCATGGGCATGGCATGGTGAGGGAGGGGGAAGGGTACATCGCCGCGGCCGGGAGTTGTAGAGCGGGGCAGAGAGCAAAGTCCCTTGGCTCGTCTTGGCACCCCTCGTATATTTCCGCCCCCGCGGCCAGGTAGCTCAGTTGGTAGAGCAGCGGACTGAAAATCCGCGTGTCGGGGGTTCGATTCCCTCTCTGGCCATGTAGAAAACACAACGATTTCGTTGAGCGGCAAAGATTTGGGCTCCATCCCAGCTCTTTGCCGCCTTGCTTTCCCGTTAGGCCCTTCTGGGCCGCGCCACAACCCACCAGGCAGGCACAGATTTTTTGCCAGCGTGGGATCGACGTCCTACCTGAGGCTGAATTGGCTGTGCCGCCGGTCAAGGTCAGCGAACGGTCGTCGCCTCGACGCCGAGAACGAGATCGGTGAAATCCGGCTCACCTGGTGTCCCCGGATGGTCGCCATCCTCGTACCTGATCGTCCAGCTCGGGAAGGTTCCTTCCAGGCGGCCTTCCGCGGGATTCAGCGCGTGATTAGAAACCCCCTGCTGGAACCATATCCGCGCCTGAGTGCCCGCCTGGTACAGCCATTTGCCCTGGTCGTTGCTGGCCCATATCCAGTCCGAGTAGCCCACCGTTTGCCTGCACACGTTTATGAATAACAAGTCCCAGATTGGTGGGGGGGTGTTGACTTGTTCCCCCAGGTCGCAGCTGACGCCGAGTATCGTGACTCGCAGGTTGGACCGCGCTGGGATGTCGAGGACGCACTCCACGATCCTGCCGGAGGTGGTGCAACCCTGAACGGCGGGAGGCAGGGGAGTAACGGTGACCTGCTTGGTTGCGACGGCAACCGCGCCCAGGTTGTCCGTCACGGTGAGTGTCACCGTGAAGGTCGTCGTACCGCTAATGCTGTAGACCACCCGGCCGGCTCCACACAGTTCGATCCACGGGAAGCACTGACCCCGAACCGAGGTCGTACCGTCGCCGTAATCCCAGGCATAGCTTGCAATGGCACCGGGGGATGCGTCGGTGCTGTTGTTGAGGAAGATGCACCCCTCCCCGTAACACTTTGCAGTGAAGCTCGCGGTGGGTGGAGTGTTGACCGAAGGGTCCGGATTTACTGTGATCGTCTTCGACGCGACAGCAGTAGCGCCCTGGTTGTCCGTGACCGTGAGCGTAACGGTGAATTCCGTAACGGCGGAAATGATGTAGGTGTGCGCTGGATTATTGCCAACGGCCTCAGCGCCGTCACCGAAGGTCCACGCAAACTTAGCGATCGGCGCACCGTCCGGGTCCTTGGCGGTGCTGATGAAAGTGCAGGCGGCGGCGGCACAAGAGTAACTGAAGCTGGACGTCGGTGGAGTGTTCGACGTTGGTGTCGGATCGACGGTGATGGTCCGCGTCGCGACGGCGGTGGCGCCCTCGTCGTCGGTCACCGTGAGTGCCACCGTGAAATCGGTGCGACCGGTGACGCTGTAGGTATGGGACGGGTTCTTCACTGCCGCTGTGCCACCGTCCCCAAAGGTCCAGGCGTAGCTCACGATCGTTCCGGGCGCCGCGTCAGTGCTGGTGCTGACGAACGTACAGACCGCCACCGTGCACGAACTGGTGAACCCGGCGCTCGGTGGATCCACCTGAGCGGCGGGGGTGACCGTGATCGTCTGAGTTTCGGAGTCGCTAGCGCCCTCGTCGTCGGTGACCGTGAGCGTCACGGTAAACTCGGTGGCGGCGGATACGGTGTAGGTATGCGAGGGGCTCGCCTGGTCCGACGTGCCGCCGTCGCCGAAGGTCCAGGCATGGGTCGCGATCGTGCCCGGCGCTACGTCGGTGCTGGTGTTGACAAAAGTGCAACTCGGTCCATCACAGCTGTGGGTGAAGCCCGCGGTGGGGGGGGTGCCGACCGGGGCCGGAGCGATGGTGATGTCGCTGGTCCTGGTCTGGCTCAGACCCTGAGCATCATAGACCGTCAGGCTGACCTTGAAGTCCTTGGCAGTCTTGTAGGTGAATGAAGCTTCCGGCGTGTCGGCGTCGGCCTCGCCGTCGCCATCAAAGTCCCAGCTCCACCGGGTCACCTGTTCATCATCAGTGCTGCTGCTGGTGAAGGTACATGCCACATCGATGGTGCACGGTGGCACCGTGAAGATCGCGACGGGTGCTTCGTTCTCCGGTGGGACCAGGCCGCTGCCCTCGCTGCACGATGAAGCCAGGACCAGCGTTCCAGCAGCTACGGCGGCCAGCAGACCAATCGATCGCATGGAATCATCCCAGCCGGATAACGAAGATGTGCCCAGGGGCCCAACGGGGTTCGAGCGGTGACACGACACACGCCCTCTCTGGCGGCATGTGCCAGAGCCGTGCCAGTCGCACGGGGCGTCGTACCCCCAGTTTCATAGTTCGCAACAACATGCCCTGTATGTAATTACAGTGACAGCCCGACCATCATGGCTGTGCTGCAAACCTGCAACTGTGGCGGCCGCGCGCGGCGACACAGGGGGCCGATCGTACCACTCTTCCTTGCGACCCCGGCAGCGTCGAGCCGCGGCGAACAGCTGCGACTCACTCTTCGCGAACCGGGGCGGCCGAGGGCCTCCCGACCAGCGAGAGGCCCATTCCGCGCCGGTGTGGATGGCTACGGCACCGCCACCTGGTCCAGGTCCGCGCTCAGCGCCTTCGCCGCCACCGCACGCCCCAGCGCCAGGCCCGCCTCCATGTCGAAGCGGTAGTGGATCCCGGCATACAGCCGGGACAGGCTCGATTCTTCCGCAACCGCGGCGAGCCGCCCCGCCTCGCTCGGGAAGGTCGCGGCGAGCACGCCGGCGAGAGCGCCCGAGCTGCACGAGTGCGCCGACGGATAGGACGGATGCGGAGGGGTCGGGAAGGCGGTGACGATCCCGGGGTCCGCCTGGGGCGGCCGGATGAACCAGTAGTGGTACTTGGCCTCGAAACAGCCGATCAGCGCGTCAAAGGAAGCTGCGCCCATGAGGAACATGATCCGCGCGGCCTCGGTGTCGCTTCGACGGTGCGAGACGATGAGCTCCCGGGCGATCCGCATGAAGGCAGCGTTCGAGCGCGGTGACTGATTCACATTCCAGAACAGCGCGATCGCGAGCTGCTCCGGCGTGCGGGAATCCGAGATTTGCCGGACCTCGGCCAATGCCGCCGTGAACTGCGCCGACCCGAAGGCAGGCGGCGGGCCGGGGCGAAACTCGTCCGCCGATGCCAGGAAGATCGGGCGCGCCCCCAGGGGGCCGCGTGCGATCGGTCCGCCGTTCCAGATCCAGAAGCCGTCGCCCAGTGGCGGGGTTCCGGGGTCGGTGAGTCCGACGCCGTCGGTCGCGGCGTACGCGAGCACCCGAGCCGCCGCGGCACGCCCGATCGCCTCTCCGCCGGCGAAATCTTGCTGCTTGGCGCCGGGCCAGGATTCTGCGGCGGCCTGCGCGTCCAGTGCGGCCTCGATCTGCGCTTCCGACGCGGGGAAGAATGCGGTGAGCACCGCGGCCGATGCCCCACCGATGGCGCCGCCGATCGGCGGATGGGCCTCGGCGCTCGCCTGGGCAGCTTCCGCCGCGCGCAACTGGGCGAGCCCGAGGTACAGATGAAGGCGGCCGGCGTCCACCGCCGTGACACCCGTAAGGTCCACCGCCAAGGCGTTCCAGGCGACCGTGGCGCCGGCCTCCCAGAATTTGACGGACTTGACCTCCGCACCGGCAACATCGGGAGCGGCGGCATCGGGACCGGTGCGCGTGTCGCAGGCGCCGACGGCCAGCGACGCCAGGGTCGTGAGCGCGAGCATTCGGAGGGGAGCAGGCATGGTCTCTCCTGGTGTGGGTGCGGGCTGGTTGCCGAGGTTGGAATGGGGCCGTAGTATCACGCGAGGCCCTCATGCCCTCCTCTCGCCAGACTCACACGCGCAACTCATTCCGTCTGCTCGCCTTGGGTGGCGCCGCCCTGGTGGACTCCACCGGCGCCGTGGTGGCCGAGCAGCGCCGCCGGCTCGCGCTCCTGGTGCTGGTCGGGTCGGGCCGCGACCGCGGCGTGTCGCGCGACAAGCTGATCGCCTGGCTCAGCCCCGAGAGCGCCACCGATTCCGCCCGCCATGCCCTGCACCAGTTGCTCTACTATCTCCGTCAGCAGGTCGGCGACGAGGCCTTCCTCGGCACCGATCCGCTGCGGCTGAACCGCGAAGTCGTCGCGTTCGACGTGGCCGAGTTCGAGGCGGCGCTCGATGCCGGAGCGCTGGAGGACGCCGTGGCGCTGTACCGCGGTCCGTTCCTCGACGGCTTTCACCTGGGCGACTCAGGCGAGTTCGAGGAGTGGTCCGCCGGGGAGCGCACGCGCCTGGCGGCGAGGCATGCCGATGCGCTGGCCAGGCTGGCGGACGCGGCCGGCGCGCGGGGAGACCATCCCGCGGCGTGCGTGTGGTGGCGCCATCTCGCGGCGGCGGATCCGCTGAGCGGTCACGCGGCGCTGGGACTGGCGCGGTCGCTGGCCGCTTCGGGCGACCGAGCGGGTGCCATCCGTCATGCGCGGAGGCACGAGCGTCTGGTCCGCGCGGAGATCGGCGGGGAGCCGGAGCCCGGGCTGGCGGCGCTCGTGGCGGAGCTGCAGCGCGTGGACCGCCGAGCCGAGCGGGAGGCGGACGCGAATGCACCGCCGGCCGTCGAGCCGGCACCCGCGCCGGGCCCTGCGGCGGCCACCCCGCTGCCGCGCCGCAGGCTCCTGGCCGCCGGTCTGCTCGGCGCCGGGGTCATGGTGGTGCTGGCGGCGGTGCTCGGGGGACGCTGGATCGGGCGGCCTGCGGCGAATGACGCGCGTGACGCCGACCTGCTCGCCGTCGCCCCGTTCGAGGTGCTGGACCCCTCGCTCCATCTCTGGCGGGAAGGCATGGGCGATCTGCTCTCCCGCACGCTGGACGGGGCGGGTCCGATCCGCACCGTCCCGCCGACAGTCGTGCTCCGGCGCTGGAGCGGCCGAATCGATCGGCTCTCGGCCGATGAGCTGGGCCGTCGCACCGGGGCGGGCCTGGTCGTCTACGGCGCCGTTGTCTCACGGGGGCGTGACTCGGTGACTCTCCGCGCCGAGCTGCTCGACCGCGTCGGCAGCCTGGGGAGGACGGAGATCGAGGTCTCGGGCGAGGCGGCCCGGATGGGCGAGCTCGCCGACTCCCTCGGAGTGCGGGTGCTGCGAGCGCTGTCCGTCGGCCGAACGATCGGCTCGGTCCGGCAGACGTCGATCGGCTCGAAATCGGTGCTCGCGCTCAAGGCGTTCCTCCAGGGCGAGCAGTTCTACCGGCGGGGGCTGTGGGACTCGGCGCTGACCCGGTACGACCGGGCGATCGCCGCCGACAGCACGTTCGCGCTGGCGCTGACGCGGATGGCCCTCGTGCTCGGCTGGAACCCGCCGACCGCGGACGCGTACGGGCCGAACGACGAGTACCTGCGTCGTGCGACCCTCCACAACCACGGGCTACCCGCGCGGGATAGTCTGCTCATCGTGGCCGATTCCCTCCGATTGGCGGCGGAGGAGATGACCGAGCCCGAGACGTGGGCCCGTATGCGGATCAGTGCGCTGACGCCGGTGGAAGAGGCTGTACGACGCTACCCCGAAGACCCCATGGCATGGTACAGCCTGGCCGAATGGCGTATGCACGAGCCGTGGCCCATTGCCTGGCCGCCTGTCGCGTCGGTCGAGGCGTTTGGCCGCGCCATCGCACTGGACCCGGGGTTTGCGCCACCCTACGAGCACATGTCGGCGCTGCTGCTGTCGCTGGGCCGCCCGGAGGAGGCCCGGCGCTACGCGGCCACCTACCTGGCCCTCGACCCGACTTCTCCCAACCGATCCAACATCCGCCTGGCCGCGCTGCTGCTGGACTCGAGCGACACGGGCAGGGCCGAGGCGGGACGGATGCTCGACACGGCGTCGGTCTTCACCTTATGGGGTGCGGCCCTCGAGCAGCGGCTCACCTCCTGGCCCGATACGGCGGAAACCGCGATCCGGGTGCTGCGGCGGCTCGGCGACCCGGGCCGCGACGCGACTGGAGGTCCTGCGTGGGTCCGCGACTCGGCCATGTGGCCGCAGTACCTGGCCGTTGCGCTCCAGGGCCGCGGCCACTTGCGCGAGGCCTTCGCCGTGGATGAGCGCCTGCTGCTGCAGCCGTCCGCCTCGCCGTGGAGCGGCTTCCTCGACCCCTTCCCGACCCTCAGCCTGTTCGGGATCGTGCCGGACTCGCTCGCCCGCACCACCTTCGACCGCGCTCTCGCATCCGACTCCGGCTGGAGCGACCCGTTCACGCCGCGTCACCTGAGGGGGTTGCCGTGGTGGCTCTCGCGCGGCGACACCGCGGCGCTGGCGCGCTTCGGCGCCCGGGCGGCCCGCATAGCACGGGTGCCCGCCAACCCGCGCACGGCTCTGCGGGCCCGGCTGCTCGGGGGAATGAGCGTCGCCTTCCTCGATCTGGCGCGGGGCGACTCCGCGGCGGCCATCAGGAAGCTGAGCGCAATCCCCGACACGGTCTGCCTGGCCGACTGGTACACCACCGACTGCTTTCACCTGAACCTGACGCTGGCGCGGCTGCTGGCCGCTCGGGGTGAGCATCGGCGCGCGGGCGAGCGGCTGGAGCGCTGGCGGTGGAGCGCCGGCGGGGGCGCACCGATGTTCGTGCTCGCCACGCTGGAGCTGGGCCGGATCGCCGAGCGTCTCGGCGACACGGCGAAGGCGAAGGAGTCCTATGGCTTCGTGCGGGCGATGTGGCGCCGGCCGGATCCGGAGCTGGCGTCTTACGCGGCGGAGGCCCGGGATGGCTTGGCGCGGCTCGGGGTGAGCGAACGTCCTTGCGCGCCTGGGTCACGGCGGAAGCGGTAGTCGGGCGCGAGGCCTGAACGCTACGCGCCCGGTACTGCCGTCGTGGGAGTGTCTGATTCTTTGTGTATGAGCCGTTCAGTCGCCACGAGGGACCCGGTCCCCGAAGAGCAGGCGGATGTGGCGCATCGCCTCGACCCACTGATGCGGGGTGCCAAACCGCGCCTGTGCGTTGCGCAGCGCGAGATAGAGCAGTTTGCTCGCGGCCTCGGCCGAGGGGAAGTGCCCTCGGACCTTGAGGCTCTTCCGCAGCGTGCGGTGCAGGCTCTCGATCGCATTGGTCGAGTAGAGCAGCCGGCGCACCGGGACGGGATAGGCCAGGGCCGGGGCGAGCCGCTCCCAGTGCCGCTGCCACAGCGCCGCGATCTCGGGGTGATCCTGCCCGAGGGGGCTCGTCGCCCACTCGGCCAGCGCCTGGGCGGCCGCGGCTTCGCTCGGCGCCTGGTAGACCGCGCGCAGCGCGGCGGCGACCGCGCGGCGGTGGCGCCAGTCGACCTGGGCCAAGCTCTGCCGCACCAGATGCACCACGCATTGATGCACGACCGTGGCGGGAAACACGGCCCCGATCGCCTCGGGGAAGCCGGCCAGGCCATCGATCAGGGCAATCAGGATGTCCTGCACCCCGCGGCCCTGGAGCTCGCTCAGGACCCGCTGCCAGAAGGCGGCACCCTCCGCGGCGGCCAGCCAGAAGCCTAGCACCTCCTTCTCGCCACTCGGCGTCACGCCCAGGGCCAGGTAGATCACCTGCTGCTGGACCAGCCCCTCGGTGCGGATCTTCACCCGCAGCCCGTCGAGCACCACGGCGATGTACACCGGCTCGAGGGGGCGCTGCTGCCAGGCGCCCGCCTCCGCCAGCACGGCGTCGGTCACGGCCGTGATCACGGCCGGCGAGACCTCGACTTGGTAACACTCCTCCAGGTGGGCCTGCAGCTCGCGCACCGTCAGCCCCCGCGCGTAGAGCGAGAGCACCTTGG
>DATEIR010000087.1:0-31757 GCA_035278885.1 Gemmatimonadales bacterium
CCGGCCGGGACCGCCGTCGTCGGGGTCGGGGCCGCGGCGCCGCCACCGAGGCGGGCAACGGCAACGGCGGCAACGGCGAGGTCCGCCAGCGCGAGATTTCCTCCCGGCGAGCCCTCCCCAACATCCAGGACATCCTCAAGAAGGGGCAGACCCTCCCGGTTCAGGTCACCAAGGAGCCGATCAGTACCAAGGGCTGCCGGGTGACCGCGCAGATCTCCCTGCCCGGCCGCTTCCTGGTCTACATGCCCTACGCCTCGAAGGTGGGGGTGAGCCGGAAGATCGAGAGCCGGGAGCAGCGGGCCAAGCTCCGCGAGATGGTTTCCAAGCTCCTGCCCAAGGACGCCGGCGGCGTCATCGTCCGGACCGTGGCCGAAGGGGTGACCGAGGAGCATTTCCGGCGGGAGATCGAGAGTCTCCTGGCGCTCTGGCGCAAGATCAACCGCAAAAAGACCTTCGTCCGCCGGGCCCCGGCGCTGCTGCAGCGGGAGACCAGCCTCACCCGCGGCATCATCCGCGACCTGTTCAGCACCAAGGTGGACGCGCTCCACGTGGACTCGAAGGAGCTGTACAACGAGATCGAGCAGTACCTGAACCAGATCGACCCCGAGCTCATGGGCCGGGTGCAGTACTACACCGACGCCACTCCGCTGTTCGACAAGTTCGACATCGAGTCCGAGATCCGGGACCTCTTCAAGGCCCGGGTGGAGCTCCCCACCGGCGGGTCGCTGGTCATCCAGCCGACCGAGGCCCTGATCAGCATCGACGTCAATACCGGGCGCTACACCGGCAAGAAGGACCCGGAGAAGACGATCCTCCGAACCAACCTCGAGGCGGCGCGGGAGATCGCCCGGCAGATCCGGCTCCGGGACATCGGCGGCATCATCGTCTGCGACTTCATCGACATGGAGACCCGGAGCAACCGGGACAAGGTGCTGCAGGAGCTGCGCACGCACCTGGGACGGGACCGGGCCCGGACCAAGGCACTGGCGGTGAGCGAGCTGGGGCTGGTGGAGATGACCCGGCAGCGGGTGCGGCCGAGCCTCTGGCACTCGATGACCACCGACTGCCCGACCTGCGGCGGCAGCGGCCGGGTGTTCACGCCGGAGGTGGTGGCCCGGCGACTCGAGCGGGCGCTCAAGCGGGCGGGGCACGAGCATCGGGAGCGGCAGCTGACGGTCCGGCTGCACCCGGAAGTCGCGCTCTATCTATTGGAAGAAGAACCCAAGCTCCTGCAGACCCTCTCCAAGCTCACCAGCCTCGACCTCGAGCTCCGCGACGACCCCATGATGAGGCTGGACGAGTTCCGCCTCATGAGCCGGCCGGCGGGACGAGACGTCACCGACCTGTACGCCGTCGCTTAATCCCCCAAAGCGGAAGGTTGGAGGGTGCTGGGTTTGACAGGGCTCCGCCACCTTCGCACTGCAAGTCTGCCATCCTGACTGACAAATCCGGCCAAGCAATTGCTCCCCTGCGCGCTCGAACAACTTGACACGCTGGCGTCACGTCTTATCTTTGCGCCCAGCGCTTAGCACTCCATGTTAGCGAGTGCTAACACGTTGGAAACATTGTTGTTACACAATCCATATCACCGCGTTGTGGAGGTTGAGCGATGGCGACTGCGACCAAGGGCAAGTCCACCCTCAAGATCCAGCCCCTCGAGGATCGGGTGGTCATTCTGCCGGCCGATGAGGCCGAGGCCATGCGGGGCGGCCTGTACATCCCCGATACCGCCAAGGAAAAGCCGACCCAGGGCGAAGTCATCGCCGTCGGGCCCGGCCGGTTCGAGAAGGGCGCCCGGGTGCCCATGGAGCTCAAGGTTGGCGATCAGGTGATCTACGGGAAGTACAGCGGCACGCCGTACACGGTCGAGGGCGATGAGTACGTCATCATCAAGGCCTCCGACGTCCTCGCCAAGCTCGGCTGATTCGACGACGACCGTCGCTACCCACAAGGAGACTGACAGATGGCCGCGAAGGAACTGCTGTTCAATACCGATGCCCGCGCCAAGCTCAAGAAGGGCGTCGATCATCTCGCCGAGGCGGTGAAGGTCACCCTCGGCCCCAAGGGTCGGAATGTCGTCATCGACAAGAAGTTCGGCTCCCCGACCGTGACCAAGGACGGCGTCACCGTCGCCAAGGAAGTCGAGCTGGGCGATCCGATCGAGAACATGGGCGCGCAGATGGTGAAGGAAGTCGCCACCAAGACCAGCGATCTGGCGGGTGACGGCACCACCACCGCGACCGTGCTGGCCCAGGCGATCTTCCGCGAGGGCCTCAAGAACGTCACCGCCGGCGCCAACCCGATGGAGCTGAAGCGGGGCATCGACAAGGCCGTGGACGCCGTGGTCGAGCAGCTCAAGAGCATCTCGGTCCCCTCGGCCGGCAAGAAGGAGATCGCCCAGGTCGGTACCATCTCCGCCAACAACGACAAGGAGATCGGCAACCTGATCGCCGAGGCGATGGAGAAGGTGGGCAAGGACGGCGTCATCACCGTCGAAGAGGCCAAGGGCCTCGAGACCACCCTCGAGACCGTGGACGGCATGCAGTTCGACCGCGGCTACCTCTCGCCCTACTTCGTCACCGATCCGGAGAAGATGGAAGCGGCCCTCGAGGACGCCTACCTCCTGATCCACGACAAGAAGATCTCGGCGATGAAGGAGCTGCTCCCCATTCTCGAGAAGGTCGCCCAGAGCGGCCGGCCTCTGCTGATCATCGCGGAGGACGTCGAGGGTGAGGCGCTGGCCACCCTGGTGGTCAACAAGCTGCGCGGCACCCTCAAGGTCGCCGGCGTGAAGGCTCCCGGCTTCGGCGACCGCCGCAAGGAGATGCTCCGCGACATCGCGGTGCTCACCGGCGGGCAGGTCATCTCGGAAGAGGTCGGCTTCAAGCTGGAGAACGCCACCCTCAACGATCTGGGCCGGGCCAAGCGCGTCGTGGTGGACAAGGACAACACCACCATCGTCGACGGGCGCGGCAAGGAGAACGACATCTCCGGCCGGATCAACGAGATCAAGGCCGCGGTCGAGAAGAGCACCTCGGACTACGACCGGGAGAAGCTGCAGGAGCGGCTGGCCAAGCTGAGCGGCGGCGTGGCGGTGATCAACGTCGGCGCGGCCACCGAGACCGAAATGAAGGAGAAGAAGGCCCGGGTCGAGGACGCGCTCCACGCCACCCGCGCCGCGGTCGAGGAAGGCATCGTGCCGGGCGGCGGCGTCGCCCTGATCCGCGCCCAGAGCGCGCTGGAGAAGATCCGCGGCACCGACGACGAGAAGATCGGCGTCGACATCGTGCGCCGCGCGCTCGAGGAGCCCATCCGGATGATCGCCGGGAACGCGGGCGCCGAGGGCTCGATCGTGGTGGCCAGGGTGAAGGAGTCGAAGGACAAGAACTTCGGCTACAACGCCGCGACCGACGCGTACGAGGATCTGGTCAAGTCGGGCGTCATCGACCCGACCAAGGTCACCCGCACGGCGCTGCAGAACGCGGCGTCGATCGCCGGCCTCCTGCTCACCACCGAGTGCGTGGTGGTGGAGAAGAAGGAAGACAAGCCGGCCCCGGCGGCGCCTCCGGGCGGCGGCATGGGCGGGATGTACTGAGCAGGGAGCCCCGCACTCGGCGCGGGCTGTAGCAAGGAAGCGCCCCGGACGGTCATCCGTCCGGGGCGCTTCGTCATCGCTGCACGAGGGGAGGTGTCAGTCGGAAGGGCGGAATCGCGATCTCCTGTTGATCCCAATTCACCAACGCCCTGTCCGGAGGTATGTCATGCATCGGCTGCAGTGGTTCCGGGTAGTGGGAGGAGTGGCGGCGACCCTGCTCGGCGGCGGCTGTACCGACGACGATCCGGCGACGGCCCCCGAGGCGGTCCTCGCGGGTAAGCCCGCGCCCGCGCTCAAGGTCACACCGTCTCAGCTCAACCTCGCCGGCACCGGGGTGACGGCCACGCTCAGTGCCAGCTCCTCCGCCACTGGTCCCATCACCGCAGCCGTCTCCACCCCGACCTGCGTCTCCGTCGCCAACAAGGGCAAGCAGCAGAATCAGACGAAGTTCACGGTGACCGCGACGGCCGCTGGTGCCTGCACCATTACCGTGGGCGACGGGACCACTACCGTCCAGGTCCCGGTCCGCGTGGCATCCACGCTGGGTCGTGTCACCCTGGCCGCCGGGATCTTTCACACCTGCGGCATCGATCCGGCCGGCGCGGCCTGGTGCTGGGGGTACAACGGTTACGGGCAACTGGGGAACACCGGCGGGCTGGGCAGCGCCTTTGCCAACCCCACGCCGCAGCAGGTGAGCGGCGGGATCACCTTCGCCGCCCTCACCGGCGGCTCCAACCACACCTGCGGTCTGACCCCGGCCGGCCAGGCGTATTGCTGGGGCCGCAACGACTATGGCCAGCTCGGCAGCGCCGCGACCAGCGGCACCACTGACGGCCACAGCACGCCGGTGGCCGTGGACGGCAACCTGACCTTCACCGCGATCGAGGCGGGTGCCGAGCATACCTGCGGCTTGTCCGGCGGGGTGCTGTACTGCTGGGGCAAGAATAATGTCGGGCAGCTCGGCACCACGGCCGGCAACGGCAGCCAGGTGCCCAACCCGACGCCGACTCCGATCAACAGCACGCTCAACTTCGTGGCCGTCGCGGCCGGGACCGATCACACCTGCGGCGCGGCGGCGGGCGGCGCGGTCTACTGCTGGGGTGACAACTCCTTTGGCCAGCTCGGCAACGACCAGAACGTGGGCGAGGAGCTGGTGGCGCACCCCACCCCGACCGCGGTTGCCGGGGTTCCCGCGCTCGCCTCGCTGGCCGGCGGGGGCCACTACACCTGCGGGCTCACCTCCGCAGGAGTCGCCTGGTGCTGGGGCGACAACTTCGTGGGTGAGCTGGGCGCCACCACGGCGGACATCCGGGTTCCCACTCCCGTCGCGGTAACCGGCGGGTTGAGCTTCGCCACCCTGGTGACCGGCGGTGGCCACACCTGCGGATTGGCGAGTGGAGGCACCTTGTACTGCTGGGGCGGGAACCTGCTGGGCCAGTTGGGGAGTACCACGAACCTGGGCACCACCACGCCCAATCCGACGCCCGCGGCCGTCGGTGGTCTGACCCTGGCCGTCGTCGCCGCGAATGGGGCACACGCCTGCGGCATCACCACCTCGGGTGCGGCCTATTGCTGGGGGATGAACCGGTATGGCCAGCTTGGAATAACCGACAACACCGACACCGACAATCCCAATGCGACACCTGCCGCCGTGACCGGCGGATCGACCTTCGCGACGCAGTAAGGCCGAGGGTGTCCAACCTGGCGCCCCGGACGCTCTCGTCCGGGGCGCTTCGTTATTGGTGGCAGTTCCGGGGCGCCGATTCCGATTACACGGAACAGCTGGTGGTACTCCGTCTTGCCCACTCACCGTGAGGTCCCCATGCGCCGGATATCCTGGCTCTTCCCCCTTCTCCTGCTCGGCGCCTGTCGTGAGGATGCGACCGCGCCAGGCTCGACCACCGACGCCATCGTTCCAACCGCCGCCACCGCGCCCGTAGTGGCGTGCGAGGTGCACCCACTCTTGAGCGGCTACGACGTGATCGTGGTCTGGCAGCGCATGCCTACCACCAGAGTCTCACTGCGGGCGGAGGGGGTGTCCTCCGAGCAGCCGCTGGCGAAGCGGACCCGGAATGGTGGACTGCGGGTGCAGCTGAGCTTCATCCCGACGAACGCATTCCTCTTCGCCCGAACGAAGCTGTCCGGGAGCGCGAGCTGCACGTTCATCAGCAGCTGAGCGTCGCCCTTCATTCGTGGGACCGATACGCCGCGGCGGTTTCGTCCATCCGCGACTCCGAGGTGCTCATGTCGTGTTTCCGCTTCCCCCGTACCCCGGCCGCCATCATGGGTCTCGCGCTCGCTGCCGCGTGCCAGGTGGTGCCGGGACAGGTCGCGCCGCTGCTACGCGGCACCCTCGTCACCGGGGGCGGCCCTGCCTCCCGGACTGACTTTGACGGCCCCTCCACCCGGGCGTAAGTTGCCGCCGGCGGCCTCAACCTGCCGCCCATATCCCCTCAATCCGAGCTGCATGACTGGTCGATCGCGGGCCACGTTGGGCGACCTGGGCCGGCTCCTGGATCAGGCCCTCGATCTCGACCCGGAGCAGCTGGGTCCTTTTCTGGCCCGGCTGCATCAGGATCAGCCCCAACTCGCCGCGGAGTTGGAGGCTCTCCTCGCCGCCGAGTCGGAGCTCGACGCCTGCCGGTTCCTGACCTCCCTCGAGGAGAGCGTGCCGGAGGCCCCGGCCGCCACGCTGCAGGGCCGGCGGGTCGGGGCTTATACCATCGGCCGGCCGCTGGGTCGCGGCGGGATGGGAACCGTCTGGCTCGGCCACCGAAGCGACGGCCGCTACGACGCGACGGCCGCCATCAAGCTGCTCAATCTGGCCCTGTTGGACGGGGTAGGCGCGGAACGGTTTCGTCGAGAGGGGACGCTGCTCGCCCGGCTCAATCATCCCCATATCGCGCGACTGCTCGATGCGGGAATCACCGAGCAGGGCGCCCCTTTCCTCATTCTCGAGTACGTCGAGGGCACCCGCATCGACGAGTATTGTGACCGCCGGCGGCTTTCGCCCGACGCGCGCATCGCGCTCTTTCTGGACGTGCTGGATGCCGTCGGGCACGCGCACGCCAACCTCATCGTGCACCGCGACCTCAAGCCCTCGAACATTCTGGTCACGGCTCAGGGCCAGGTGAAGCTGCTGGATTTCGGTATCGCCACGCTGCTCGAGGAGGAACGGTTCGCCGCGCAGACTTCCACTCTGACCGATCTCGGCGGGCGCGCGCTCACGCCCGAGTACGCCGCGCCGGAACAGGCCACCGGCGGGAGCATCACTACCGCTACGGACGTCTACGCACTCGGGGTTCTCCTTTACATGCTCCTGACCGGGCGTCACCCGACCAGGGCGCCTGGCGGGAGCCGGGACGAGCTGCTGCAGCAGGTGATCAGTCGAGAGCCCCCGCGCCTCAGCGCCGCCATAGTGGCCGAGAAGGCGCTTGATCGCGGCAGCTCCCTCGAGCGCCTGCGACGGCTCTATGCCGGCGACCTGGGCAACATCGTCGCGAAGGCCCTCCGGAAACGGCCGGAGGAGCGGTACGCGACGGTCGGCGCCTTCGCCGATGACATCCGGCGGTACCTGCAGCACCAGCCCGTCCAGGCTCGTCCCGACAGCTGGGGATACCGGGCTGGAAAGTTCCTCCGCCGGTACCGCGGCCCGGTGCTGGGCGGCACGGCCGTCGCCGCTGCCCTCATCGCCGCCGTCGCGGTGGCCTGGCGCCAGACGGTCCTGGCCCGCGGGCAGCGGGACGAGGCGCTGTTCCAATCCCGCCGGGCCGAGGCGATCGGCGACTTCCAGACGGCCATCATCTCGCAGGTCGGCGTCAACCGGCGCTCCCTGAGCGAATTGCTGGGCCAGAACGTCGCCCTCCTGGCCCGTCGTCCGCCTGCCGACCCGCGACTCCACACTGGACTGCTCCTCCAGCTGGCCGACCGGTACGCCGAGCTGGAGCGCCGGAACGAGCAGCGGGCGCTGCTCGCGACCGCCGAGCGCGTCGCCCGCGGCTCGAAAGACGCCGAGCTGCAGGCGTCCCTCGCCTGTGCCGAGGCTCGATACCACGTGGACCAGCGCCAGACCGACTCGGCCGTCGACCGGCTGGGGGCAGCGCAACGCTACCTGGCGGTCGTGTCGAGGCCCTCGGTGGAGACCCAGGTGGCGTGTCTCTGGACGGCGGGGGAGCGCGCGTTCGTGCGGGACCACTACGACAGCGCGGCGATGCTGCTGGAGCGGGCGGCGCGGCTCCTCGACTCGACCGGCGCGGGCGGTACGCTCCGCTATTTCAGCATCGAGTCGGCCCGGGCGGACCACCTGCGAGCCATGGGCCGGATCCGCGAGGCGATCGACCTCGGCCGGTCCACCAGGCAGGGTCTCGAGGCCCTCGGCCTCGCCGGCAGCACCGTGGCCATCGAGGCCAAGAGCAACCTCGTCAACTTCCTCTCGCAGAGCGGGGAGCGGCGCGAGGCCCTCGCGATTTCACGGGAAGTGCTCGAGCAGATGCGCCAGGCGGATCCCGACGTCGGGACCCATCCTCTGCTCGGGTTCAACCATGCCACCGAGCTGGCGTTCAGCGGGCAGGCCGACTCCGCGCTCACCTGGTACGCTGCCGTCGCGGCATCGGCCCGGGACAAGTCTCTGGTGGAGATCGAGCGTCGAGCGCTGATGGGTGTCGCCCGGACCAGCGCGCGTCTGGGTGATCTGGCGACGGCGCGCCGCGCCTTCGCCAGGATGCTGGTCCTGGCGCACCAGCAGGGCAGGGCGGTGGAGCGCGAAAGCCTGTTCGTGGCCGCCGCGATCGCGGTGGCGCAGCACGACACCTCGGCGGCCATCGCGGACTACCAGGGGGTCCTTGGCCGGGACAGGTTTTTCGAGGGCAACCACACCCGCACCTCCCGGACGCCGCTGCTCGAGCTGACGCGCCTTACCCTCGCCAGGGGACACCACCGCCAGGCGCTCGATCTCGCCCTGATGCTGCGGCGGCTCGACCTGGTCGATTCGCTCGCGGCCCTCCGCAGCGCCGACGTCGGCCACGCGGACCTGCTCGCCGCGCAGGCATATCAGGGCCTGGGGCGGCGGGACAGCGCCACCGCCTATGCCAGAGCGGCGGTCACGGCCCTGAAGTCGGGGCTGGGCGACGCGGGCCCCATCACCGGGGAGGCCGTCGGGGTGCTCGCGGCGTTGGAGCGTTAAGCGCGGTCCTGCCACCCGGCAGCCGGCCGGCGAGACTTTGCCCTCGGGTTGAGGCGCCGTAAGTTCAGTCCGTCCCGATTCCCACCCCTCGAACTCACGCGGAGCACCACGGATGAATGCGCCGATCGGAGAGCTCATGCGCCTGGCCGGCGCCGGCGATCCCGGTGCGCCCGACACCCTCTTCGTAGCGCTCTACCGTGAGTTGCACGACATTGCCGAGCGAGAGCTGCGCCGGGGCGGTTCCGAGCTTACCCTCGGTACCACGACCCTGCTGCACGAGGCCTACCTCAACATCGCGCGGCGCGAAGGGGTCGAGTTCGGCACCCGGGGGCAGTTTCTCGCCTACGCCGCGCGGGCCATGCGGGGACTCACGATCGACTATGCCCGGCGCAATCGCGCGCTCAAGCGAGGCGGCGAGTTCCACCTCACCGGCGACGGCGCCGAGCGCGCCCCGGCGCCGGCCCGGACCGACGACCTCGAGGGCCTGGGTGCCGCACTGGAAACGTTGGTGCGCTTCGACCCGGGCCTGGCCGAGCTGGTGGACCTGCATTTCTTCTGCGGCTTCAGCTTCGCGGAGGTGGCCCAGATCCGGGGCATCTCGGAGCGCACCGTCTACCGCGACTGGCGCAAGGCCAGGCTGCTGCTGCATCGCTTCCTGCAGGATCTCGACCCCGGGGGCCCCCTCGAGGAGGAGGCCGGGAACTGACGGTCCACCGCGGTCCACCTCGCGCGAACCCAGGCGAGCGCCCCAGGCAATTGTCCGGGGCGCCTCGGTTGCTTCGATCAGGCAAGAATGATCGGTGTCTCGTTGTGATTGGCCGCCAGCTTGGGCGCGATGCGCTCTTCCAGTTCTTCCACCCTGAGCTCGAGATCGTCGAGGTCCTTCCGCAGAACGTTCACGTCAGCGGCTTTCTGCTCCTTGGTGAGCTGGAGACTGACCGGGACGCGGGAGTCTGGCTTGGACATGTGACCTCCGGATTGGGGTAGGCGCGGCCTTCTACACTGGCGGATCGGGATTCTGGGCCGGACACTGCCACGGCTCCAGGAGGTTGCGGGACGCCCTGGTCCACGGGTGCTTCATTCCGAGCCGCGCCTCGAGGATCGCCACGGCGCGGTCGCGGGCGGCGCGGGCGGCTGCCTCGCGTCCCACCATGCGGTAGGCTGCCGCCAGGTTGTGCAGGGCCAGGCCCAGGTCCGGGTGCGTGGGCCCGAGAGCCCTGCGCTTGAGTCGCACGGCGCGCGCGAGGAGCTGCAACGCCTCGCCGGGGCGGCCGCGCCGGAAGGCCAGGATGCCCAGCCCGCCCCAGGCGACCGCCTCCTCGGCGGGCTGGCGCAGGGACAGGCGCTCGAGCAGGTGCAGGCCGCGGAGGTACAGCGCCTCGGCCTCATCCCAGCGGTTGCGGCCTTCGAGAATCGCTGCCAGCGCGATCAGGTCCGCCGCCAGCATGCGCGCCGAGGGCCGGGGTCCGGCCAGGCGGATGGCGAGCCCCTTGCGCGCGAGGACCTCACCAGCGGCGTACCGGCCGGTGGCGTGCTCGACGCCGGCCAGGTTGTGATAGACCGTCGCGAGCGACTCGGTATCGCTCGGGCTGAGCCGCTCCAGGAGCCGGCGCGCGCGGCGGTAGTGCCGCCGCCCCTCCGCGTACCGGCCCACCGCCTTGCACCAGAGGCCCAGCTCGTTCAACGCCCGGACCAGCGGATACCCGGACGACCTCCCAGCTTGGGTCACCGCCCTCCTGAGCCGGGGCCCGGCCCGGCTGAGCCGGCGGAGTGACGAAGTGGGCACGTGCACCGGCGGTCAGCGGGTCCGGGTCATCAGGGTGTCCGTGCACGCTGTGAGAGTGAGAGCCAGGCCGGCGGCACGGGACGTGATCCTGGGCGGGCGCATGGGAACTGCCTCCGGGAGGGAGAAGCCGGGATGGGGGCGATTATTCCGAAGATCGGAAAGCCCGGCCCCCGACTGCCATCGGTCCCTCACGCGTAACGTGGGTGAGAAGGGATTTGCCAGCCACGCGTCTGACGGGTAAGTCCCAGCAGACCATCCCCGCCGCCCCGTGCGGCACTCGCCACCGCCCCGGAGGGTCTCGTGTCCCGTTCGCTTCGCGCCGCCCTCGGTCTGGCGCTCGTCGCCCTGACCGTCGCCGCGGCCCCCGCCGCGGCCCAGCGGCTTTCCCTCTCGCCCACGATCGGCGTCTACATCCCCACCACCGAGCTGGTGAAGGCCGCGAACGGGGAGTCCTTCAAGCAGGAGGTCGGGCTGGCCGTCGGCGGCCGGCTGGGCATCACCTTCAGCCCCCGCTTCGGCCTGGAGACCACGGTGAGCTACGTGCCCAGCGATCTCCACTTCAACCTCGAGAACGGGACGACCACCAAGACCGACGCCAATCTCCTCTTCGGCAGCGCCCGCGCCACCGTCCACGCGATCCCGATGACCGAGCCGGTCTGGCTGACCCTGAACGGCGGCGTGAGCCTGGTGAAGCGCGGCGGCACCGCCTACGAGAACCTCGAGGACAAGAGCGACGTGGGCGGTGTGGTCGGAGCGACGCTCGGGTTCCGGCTCGGGAGCGCGCTGAGCTTCTACGTGGCGGCGGACGATTACATTTACGGCAGCCGGTTCGACGCCGCCGCCCTGAGCGACGAGACGAAGACCCAGAATGACGTGCAGCTCGCGGTCGGGTTCGGTTTCCCGGTCGGTCGCTGAGCTGCGAGCGAACGATCAGTGGTGTGGCATATGGAGGGTGTGTGAGATTGGTCTGGATCGTCGCCGCGCTCCTGCTCGGAGTGCCGGCGCTGGGGGCGGCCCAGCAGGTGGCCATCCTGGGGACCTGGCAGTTCGATCTCAAGCAGGGACCCAAGAAGCAGGGGCCGCGGACGGTGATCGTCCGGGCCGACAGCAGCGCCAGCTATGGCGCTGAGACCGTGCGCTGGCGCCTGATGGGAGACAGCCTGGCGCTGGCGTTGGGCGGCGAGTGGGTCAACTATCGGCTGAAGGTCAAAGGCAAGCGGCTCACGCTGTCCGGCGGCGACCTCACGGAGCCCGTCACCTTCGACCTCGTGGGACCGCCCACCGCGCGGCCGGACACCATTCCGGTGCCGCCCGACCCCGACACCGAGCCCTCCTGAGAGCCGCCGCCTAGAGCGCGAGCCGGAGCTGCGTCCCGCCTGGTGGCCCGATTACGATCGGCCCCAGCGGCTCGTCCTGGTCGGCGATGTGCAGGACCCCCCCGAAACCCACTCGCCTGAGTGCGGGTCCCACCGTGGCCCGCGCGTCGTCCGCCGAATTGCACTGACGGCTGAGGTGCGCCAGCACCACGACCCCGAGCCCCGGATGGTGCAGCTCGGCCAGCAGCTCGGCCGCGGCGCGATTGGAGAGGTGCCCGCTCGAGCCGGCGATGCGCCGCTGGACCACCGGCGGGTAGCTGCTGGTCCGGAGCAGCACGTCGTCGTGGTTGGCTTCGAGGACGATGGCGCTGAGGTCCCGGAGAAGGTAGCGCACCGCGGCGGTTGGGCGTCCAAGATCGTAGGCTACGCCGACCCTGGCTCCGTCGCCGGCTTCGATCGCCACGGCGAGCGGCTCGGCGGCGTCGTGGCTGGTGGGGCAGGCGGTCACCCGGAACGGTCCCAGCTCCACGCTGCCGCAGAAGCTCAGCGCGCGGTGCTCCGCGGCGCCCATCCGCGGCTCGAGCCGACTCCAGGTTCCCGCCGCGGTCACCACCGGCGTGCCCAGGCGGCGCGCCAGGCGGGCGGCGCCGCGGGCGTGGTCGCCGTGCTCGTGGGTGAGCACGATGCCGCGGACCTGCTCCAGCGCCAGCCCGGCCCGCTCGGCCCGGCGCTCGATCTCCCGGGCGCTGAATCCGGCGTCGACCAGCACCGCGTAGCCGTCGAGCGCCACCGCGCAGCAGTTGCCCCGCGAGCCCGAGCCCAGCACGAACAGCGTGCTCATCCCCGCACGCCGCGCCGGTAGGTCTGCCGCAGGGACTCGCGGCGGGCCTCGGTCCACTCGACGTTCCGGCGCGCCAGGACCCGTTCCGCCACGGTGAGGAATCCCTCCTCGGTCATGCGCTCGCCCGCCGCCCCCCACGCGAACGGAGGCACGTACTTGGGCGGAGTGACGGCGCCGAAGACGCTCGCGCCGGCCGAGACCACGGAGCCAGTCGCCAGCATGGTGCCGATCGCGGTCTTGGCGTGATCGCCGAAGAGGGTGCCGAGGTTGAGCCGCCCGGTGGCGAGGCGGTGTCCGGCGATCTCCAGCCGGACCTCGCCGTAGGTGTTCTTCAGATTCGAGGTCGTCGTGCCCGCGCCCAGGTTCACCCAATGCCCCACCACGCTGTGCCCCACGAACCCGTCGTGGGCCTTGTTGCCGTGTCCCAGGAACACGCTGGCCGCGATCTCGCCCCGCACCCGGCATTCGGGCCCGAACACCGAGTTGCGGAAGAATCCCCCCAGCAGCCGGGTGCCGGGCCCGGCGTAGAGCGGACCCTCGAGCCGGGTGCCGTGACGCACCTCTACCGCTTCGTCGAGCACGACCGGTCCCTGCCGCACGTCGAAGACGACGCCCGGCTCGACCACGGCATTGAGGCAGATCACGTCAGCGGGGTCGCCCAGCACGATGCTGCCCTCGGGTACCGCTTGGCGGGGGGCGGTGCGAAAGTCGGCGCAGTCCTCCGCGAGAAGCCGCTCCAGCGCGGTGAGCAGGTCCCAGGTGCCGCGCAGGTGGACGCCGTCGATCTCGGCGGTCGGGCCGGCATCGCCCGGACCTTTCCAGGTGCCGCCCGGCGGGACGATCCAGCCCACCGCCGCGCCCTGGTGGCACAGACGACGCACGCCGGCATCCAGGGTGATCGCGGCGCCGCCGGGCGCGAACCACGACGCCGCCACGACCGCCGGCCCGTCGATGCTGCCTGGCATCCGGCTCGGCGGCTCGTCCAGCTCGCTGAAGCCGGCCACGTGGGCGCCCAGAATGGCCGTCGTGTCCCGCTGCAGCGCCGCTTCCCAGCGCTCCCGGATCCGCCACAGCCCGGCCCGGAGCTCGGACACCGGACGCACCCCGGCGAACGGCGCCCACGCGGGCTCGGCGGCATCGGGCTCGAGCAGGTAGAGCGCGGTCATCCGCCTGCGCCTCCGCCCACCTCGCGGATCGACGCCGGCAGGGCATCGAGGAGCTGCTTCATGTCGGTGGCGCGCTCGGTCGGCATGACCAGGATCCGTCCGTTGGCATGCACCACGACGAGGTCCCGGACCCCGAAGAGGATCACCGGATCACTGTCGCTCCAGACGACGGAATCCTGGGTGTCGTGCAGCACGGCTTGGCCCACGACCACGTTGCCGCTCGGGTCCTTGGGCCGGACCCGGGCCAGTGCCTGCCAGGTCCCCACGTCGTCCCAGGCGAAGGCGCCCGGTACCACCGCGACGGCGCTGCTCCGCTCCAGCACGCCCACATCGATCGAGACCGGCGTGAGCGTGGCGAAGAACCGTTCGACGTCGCCCGCGGCGAGGGCCGGCAGCGCCGGGCTCACCTCGCGCGCGTGGGCCTCGGTCTCGGCCAGAAGCCGGTCCGCGGTCCAGGCGAACAGCCCGCTGTTCCAGAGCGCTCCCGCGGCCATCAGATCGAGCGCCGTGGCCGCATCCGGCTTCTCCGAGAAGCGCGCGACGGTGCGGGCCGCGCCATCGAGCGCGGTGCCGGGCACGATATAGCCGTACCCGGTCTCGGGGCGGGAGGGCACCATCCCCACGGTGACCAGTCGGTCGTGCCGCACCGCCGCGGCGAGGGCGACGTCCGCCGTGTGGCGGAACGCGGCCGGGTCGCCCACGGCCCAGTCGGCGTGCAGCGAGAGCACTTCAGCCGACGGATCCCGGCGCCGAGCCTCCCAGCTGGCCCAGATGAGGGCGGGCGCGGTGGACGCCGCGCGCGGCTCGACCAGCACGTTGTCCGCGGGGAGTTGCAGCCGTGACTGGAGCTTGGGGGCGAGCGCGGCACCCGCGACCACCAGGATCCGGTCGCGGGGGATGAGGCCGTTGAGCCGCTCCACCGCGTCTTCCGCGCTCGAGGCGGACCCGGTGAGCGGGAGCAGCTGTTTGGGATGATCCGGCGTGCTGAGCGGCCAGAAGCGGGTGCCCGAGCCACCCGCCAGGAGGACCGCCCACCTCATAGCAGGGCGGCCAGAGCGGTGCGGTGTTGGCGCAGGTCGTAGAGCAGGGGACCGACGTCGGCATCGGCACGGGCCAGGATCGCGAGCCAGTCTCCGGTGCCGACCCGCGCCAGGACCAGGAGCCCGTCGGCGTACTCCAGCACGCCGGTATGGAGCGGCCCCTGCCGGGCGCCGTCGCCGAGCTGCCCGGCGAAGCGCGCGAGCGTCGCGGCAAGGGCGGCGACCGCTTCGGGCTCGAACCGCTCGCGCGCGTGATGCGCGATCGCCAAACCGTCGCCGCTGAGCAGCAGCACGGCCTGCACTCCCTCGCGTCCGGCGAGGCCCTGCACCACCTCGGAGAGCCCACTCGTCACGGTCGGCGCCATCGCGGAAAAAAGGTGTCGCAACGTAGGGGTCGCTACGGGCGAAGTCAAGAAACGGTGGGCGGTTGACCGCTGTTCCCCAGGCTCTTAACCTTCCCCTCTCATGTCGCCCCTTCGCCCGCTCCTCCTGCTGCTCCCGCTGGCCGCTCTCGCCGCCTGCAGCGACAGCAACAGCCTGGCCGATCCGACCGACGAGAACGTCGTCGAGGAGAACACGATCGGCTCGCTCAAGTACACGCCCATCACCACGGCGAGCGGATACTCCATCTCGACCGGCCCCATCCGGACCGACCAGACCGGCGAGCTCGATTTCGCCTTCGACATCGACGGCGACCCTGCCACCGGCCAGCCGGTGCTGCTGCCCCGGGCGGTGCTTGGCATCGTCTCCTCCGGCAGCGCGGACCCGGGCATCCAGAAGACCACCCAGGAGTTCGACAAGATCACCGAGGCGCCCAGCAACGGCTACATCACCGACCAGAAGGTCCCGGTCGCCGTGGGCGACCGCCTGCTGGTCCGCTCCCGGGTGATCTGCTCCATCGGCGTGCCGATCTACGCCAAGTTGGAGGTCCTCTCGATCGAGGACGCCGAGATCCACTTCAAGGTGCTCACCGACCAGAATTGCGGGTACCGCGGCCTCGAGCCCGGCTTCCCCGACAAGTAGGCCCCCGTGATCGATCTCAAGCGGCTCCGCCAGGATCCGGACGGCAGCCGCGCCAGCCTGCTCCGGCGGGCGGACCCAGCCGTTGCGCGACTGGTGGACGAGGTGCTGGAGCTCGACCGGCGCCGGCGGGAGCTGCTGGTGCGGGTCGAGTCGCTCAAGGCCGAACGGAACTCGGCGAGTGAGGAGGTGGCTCGCCGCAAGCGGGTCAAGGAGCCGGCCGACGAGCTCATGGCGACGCTCAAGAGCTCGGGGGAACAGGTCAAGGCGCTCGATCAGGAGTTGCGCGAGGTCGATGCCGGGCTCGACCAGCGCGCCCTGTCGCTGCCCAACTTCCCGGCCTCCGAAGTTCCCGACGGCGACGCGTCGGCCAACCGGGTGGTGCGGAGCTGGGGCGAGCCGGTCGCGTTCGACTTCACCCCGAAGCCGCACTGGGAGCTGGCTGCCGCGCTGGGCATCCTCGACCTTCCCGCCGGCGCGAAGCTCGCCGGCTCCGGGTTTCCTCTCTTCCGCGGGGCCGGCGCCCGGCTGGTGCGGGCACTCGCGGCCTTCATGCTCGACCTCCACACCAGGGAGCACGGGTACACCGAGGTCGCGCCGCCGTACCTGGTGAATCGGGCGAGTCTCACCGGCACCGGCCAGCTGCCCAAGTTCGAGGACGACCTGTACGGGACGGGGGCCGACGACCTCTTCCTCATCCCCACCGCCGAGGTCCCGGTCACCAACATCCATCGGGACGAGATTCTCGACGGCTCGCAGCTGCCGTTCGGCTACGTGGCGTGGACGCCCTGCTTCCGCCGCGAGGCGGGAGCGCATGGCAAGGACACCCGGGGGCTCATTCGGGTGCACCAGTTCGACAAGGTCGAGTTGGTGCGCTTCAGCCGGCCCGAGGACTCGCCGGCCGAGCACGCCCGCATGACGGAGCACGCCGAGACCGTGCTGCGCCGCCTGGAGCTGCCCTATCGCGTGGTGGAGCTGGCGGCGGGAGATACCGGCTTCGCCAGCGCGCGCACCTTCGACCTCGAGGTCTGGGCCCCCGGTGTAGGCGCCTGGCTCGAGGCATCGAGCGCGAGCACCTTCACCGACTTCCAGGCCCGCCGGGCCAATATCCGCTACCGACCCGAGCCCAAGGGCAAGCCGGAGTTCCTCCACACCCTGAACGCCTCGGGCGTGGCCTTTCCTCGCACGATCATCGCTTTGCTGGAGAACCACCAGGCGGCTGACGGCTCGGTGCGGATGCCGGCGCCGCTGGTGCCGTATCTCGGTGTCGACCGCCTGGTACCGACCGCGTAAGGAGCGGCTGCAGCGGCTCGCGCCGGCGGTGGCCGTGCTCCTCGTGGCGGTTCTCGCGGGGTTGAGCCTGGGCACCGGGCTCCTCATCGTCCGCCACTTCCGCGCCGACGCCTTCGCCACCAGCCGGCTCTACTCCGGCGTCTTCGGTGGCCTCAACGATCCCGATCCCGATGCCGAGGCGGAAGCGCTCCTCCGCCTGGGCGAGCAGGTCCGGGCGCTCGGCCTGCCGCTGGTGGTCACCGATAAGCAGGGACAGGTGAGCGCGGTCGCCAACCTCCCCTTCGAGGCGGCGCTGGACGATCCCCGCGTGCTGGAGTATGCCCGGCGGCTGGATCGCGAGAATCCCCCGATCGTCGACCGGGCGGTCGGGACGGTGCACTACGGTCCGCTGCCGGCGCAGCGGAACCTCACCGCGCTGGCGGTGCTGCAGGCATTGACCATCGCGGTGATGGTCGCGGTCGCGGTGTTCGCGTACCGGAGCGGGATGGCCGCGCAGCGCGACCGGCTCTGGGTCGCGATGGCCCGCGAGGCCGCGCACCAGATGGGAACGCCGTTGACCAGCCTCCAGGGCTGGATCGAGCGGGTTCGCTCCCGCCCCACACCGCCGCCGGACCTGGCGGACCACCTGGCCGCCGACGCCGAGCGGCTCGACCGGGTGGCCCGCCGCTTCGAGCGGATCGGCAACCCGGCCAAGCGGGAGCCGATCGGCCTCGGCGCCCTGGCCGACCGGGTCGCGGGCTACTTCCGGCCGCGCCTGCCGCGGCGGGCCAATCCCATCGAGCTCAAGCTGGAAGCGCCCGGAATGGGCCCGATGGTGGTGGGCGATCCGGTGCTGCTCGAGTGGGCGATGGAATCATTGGTGAAGAACGCAATCGATGCGCTGCAGGGACGGAGCGGCACGATTATCCTGCGGGTCGGCGCGA
Source organism: Gemmatimonadales bacterium (assembly GCA_035278885.1). GTDB lineage: Bacteria > Gemmatimonadota > Gemmatimonadetes > Gemmatimonadales > GWC2-71-9 > CAVVWJ01. The sequence goes on from DATEIR010000087.1 coordinate 18,163, forward strand.
CGGAAGGCATGGGCGAGATCCGCGTCGTGGACGACGGACCGGGCGTGCCCAAGGAGATTCGCCGCACCCTGTTCGAGCCCGGCATCACCACCAAGACCGGCGGCTGGGGCATCGGACTCGCCCTCGCCCGGCGGGTGGTCGAGGATGCCCACGAAGGCCTGCTGATTCTGGAATCGACCGATCGAGGAGCCTGTTTCCTGATGCGCATTCCGCTGGACGACTCCGCCGCATGAGTCACGCGACCACGCCCGAGCTGCCGCACGCCCTGAACCCCGCGCAACGGGAGGCGGTGGAGCACGTGCACGGCCCGCTGCTGGTCCTGGCCGGCGCCGGCTCGGGCAAGACCCGGGTGCTGACCACCCGGATCGCCGCGCTGATCGATCGGCATGGCGTGCCGCCGGACCGGATCTTCGCGGTCACCTTCACCAACAAGGCTGCCGGGGAGATGAAGCACCGGATCGGCCGACTGCTCGAGCGCGACCCGTCGGGCCTGTGGATCGGAACCTTTCACTCCCTGTCGGCGCGGCTCCTCCGCCGGGAGGCCGAGCTGCTGGGGTTCACCCGGCGCTTCACCATTTATGATGAGGACGACCGGCTCAGCCTGATCAAGCGGCTCATGGAACAGCAGGGGCATTCCACCAAGATGTTCCCGCCCCGCGCGGTTCAATCGCTCATCTCCGCCGCCAAGAACCGCATGGTCCCGCCGGACCAGATGGCGGCCGCCGCGCCCTTCGACCGGCTCTCGCAGGTCGCCGCCGAGGTGTACGGCGCGATGGGCCCGGCTCTCCGGTCGGCCAACGCGATGGATTTCGACGACCTCCTGCTCCACCCGCTCACGCTCTTTCGGGAGCACCCGGAGCGCCTGCGGGCGTACCAGGAGCGCTTCAGCTTCATCCTGGTGGACGAGTTCCAGGACACCAACAGGGCGCAGTACCAGCTGATCCGGCTGCTCGGCGCACACGGCAACGTCTGCGCGGTCGGCGACGACGACCAGTCGATCTACGGCTGGCGCGGCGCCGACGTGCGCAACATGCAGGACTTCCTGAAGGATTTTCCCGGCGCCCGGCTGGTCCGGCTGGAGGAGAACTACCGCTCGACCCAGGTGGTGCTCGACGCGGCCAATGGAGTGATCGCCGAGAACACCGGCCGGATCGGGAAGACGCTCACCACCCGGCGGCGCGGAGGCGAGGCGGTCACCCTGCTCGCGGCGGCCGACGAGCGGGACGAAGCCGAGTGGGTGTCGCGCGAGCTCCAGCGGCGGAGCGCCGCCGGCGAATGGAGCTACGCCGACATGGCGGTGCTCTATCGAACCAACTCCCAATCGCGGGCGCTGGAGGAGGCGTTCCGCCGGGCCGGGATCCCGTATCGCCTGATCGGCGCCATCAGCTTCTACGAACGGCGGGAGGTCAAAGACCTGCTGGCCTATCTGCGGCTGGTCGCCAATCCGAGCGACGACGAGGCGTTCCTGCGGGCGGTGGCCGTGCCGCGGCGCGGCCTGGGGGAGACCAGTCTCGGCGCGCTGGGGCAGCAGGCGCGACAGTGGGACAAGCCGCTCCTGGCCACGGCCGCCATGGCCGACCGTATCACCGACCTTCGGCCCAACGTTCGGGAGGCGTTCCGGAATTTCGCCGCGTTCGTCGAAGGGGTGGGTGAGCGCGCCGGCCGCCTCGCGCCCGCGGAGGTGCTGGAGCAGATCATCCGGGCCATCGACTACGAAGCGGTGCTGCTGGCGGAGGGCCCGGAGGGCGCCGACCGGTGGGAGAACGTCCGCGAGCTGGTGGCGAGCGCCGCGGATTGGTCGGAGGAGGTCACCGAAGATCCCGAGGCCGGCACGCCGCTCGAGCGCTTCCTGGCGGAGGCCGCGCTGCTCTCCGCGAACGACACGGTCGTGGGCTCGGACCTCGGCGTGACGCTCATGACCCTGCACACGGCCAAGGGACTGGAGTGGCCGGTCGTGGTGCTGACGGGACTGGAGCACGGGCTCTTTCCGCTGGCCCGTGCCGAAGAGCAGCCCGACGGTCTGGAAGAGGAACGGCGGCTCTGCTACGTCGGCCTGACCCGCGCCAAGGACAAGCTCTATCTCACCTGGGCCCGCGCGCGCCGGCGCGGCGGCGAGCTCAGGCCGGGCATCCCGTCGCGTTTTCTGAAGGCGTTGCCGCCGGACATCGTGGAGGAAAAGCGAACGACGTCGCTGTGGGCGCCGGATTGGGGCGCAGGGACGCAGGGGCGCAGGGGCGCAGGCTGGGGGGAGGAGCGTTCGCGTTATCGCGCCGCTGCCTCCCTGCGACCCAGCGACCCTGCGCCCAGCGACGCGGAAGCCTCGCAAGACACCCCCCGTTTCGTCAAAGGCGAGCGGGTCCGGCACCGCCGGTTCGGGGGCGGGACGATCCAGGGGTTGAGCGGCACCGGTCGGGACCTCAAGGTCTCGGTCAAGTTCGACGACGACGAGGTCGGGGTGAAGCAGCTGCTGGTGGCCTATGCCGGGCTCGAGCGCGAGTGGGAGAGCGCATGACCATCGGGCGCGACGAGGTGCTGCACGTGGCGCGCCTGGCCGAGCTCGCGGTGCGCGACGGCGAGGTCGATCGGCTGGTGGAGCAGATGAACCGGATCGTGGACTACGTCGCCCAGCTCGACGAAGTCTCGGCCGACGACCAGGCGGCCCCGTTGCTCCCGGGCCCGGTCCAGGTCCCCCTCCGCGCCGACACTCCCGGGTCCGTTCCCCTCGCCCGCCCGCCGGCCGCGATGGCACCCGAGTTCGCCGACGGTTTCTTCCTGGTGCCCCGCCACGGCGCCATGGAGGAGCTCTGAGCGGCCGCTCGACCGCGTTGGAGACGGCCTCGAAGCTCCGGGCCGCCGAGGGCCTCAACGCGGTACTCCACTGGTCCCCTGACGCGCTCGACGCCGAAGGGGAGCGGGTGGACCGCATGCCCGCCCCCGGCCCGCTCGCCGGGATGGCGATCGCTCTCAAGGACAACATCGTCACCACCGAAGAGCCCACCACCTGCGGCTCGCGGATCCTGAGCGGCTACCTGTCGCCCTACACCGCGACCGCGGTGGCCCGGCTCCGCGCCGCCGGGGCGCTGGTGGCGATCAAGGCCAACATGGACGAGTTCGCCATGGGCTCGTCCACCGAGAACTCCGCGTTCGGGCGGGTGCGCCATCCACTCGATCCCGAGCGGGTGCCCGGCGGAAGCTCGGGCGGCTCCGCGGCGCTGGTCGCGGCCGGCGTGGTGCCGGCGGCGCTCGGGTCGGAGACCGGTGGCTCGGTGCGGCAGCCGGCGAGCTTCTGCGGGATCGTCGGCCTCAAGCCGAGCTACGGCCGGGTCAGCCGGTACGGCCTGGTGGCGTTCGGCTCCTCGCTGGATTGCATCTCGGTGTTCGGCCGCACCGTGGATGATGCGGGTCGGGTGCTCGCCGCGATGAGTGGAGCGGACCCGCTCGACGCCACGACGCTGGATCGCCCACCGATGACCGCGCCCGCGCCGCGGAGCGATCTGCGCGGGCTCCGGATCGGCCTCCCGCGGGAGTATTTCCCTCCCGATCTGCACGGCGGCGTCGCGTCCGCGCTCCACCGCACCCGGGAGGCGATCGAGCAGCTCGGCGGCAGCACGCTCGAGGTGTCACTGCCGCATTCCCGCTACGCGGTGCCCACCTACTACATCGTGGCCCCGGCGGAGGCGGCGGCGAACCTGGCACGCTACGACGGCGTGCGCTACGGCGTTCGCCGGGTCGGCCCCGCGGGCGACATCCGGGCGCTCTATCAGGCCACCCGCGGCGAGGGGTTCGGCGCGGAGGTCCGCCGGCGGATCCTGGTGGGCACCTATGTGCTGAGCGCGGGCTACTACGACGCCTACTACCGGAAGGCCCAGCGGGTCCGGGCACTCATCGCCGACGACTTCCGCCGGGTTTTCGCGAGCGGCGTGGACCTGCTGCTCACGCCGACGACCCCGACCCCCGCGTTCAGGGCCGGCGAGAAGACCGACGATCCGGTTGCCATGTACCTGGCCGACATCTTCGTCTGCGCGGTCAACCTCGCCGGGCTCCCCGCCGTGAGCCTGCCGGTGGGGCGGAGCGACGGACTCCCGGTCGGCGCGCAGCTCATCGCTCCCTCTTTCGAAGAGGAGCGCCTGCTGGCCGCGGCGGCCGCGCTGGAGCGGGCCGTTCCGGCCGACGGCGAGGTGCGCTGATGAGCTGGGAGACCGTGATCGGCCTCGAGGTGCACGTGCAGCTCCGCACCCGGACCAAGATGTTCTGCGCCTGCCGCACCACCTTCGGCGACCTGCCCAACACCAACGTCTGTCCGGTCTGCCTCGGCCTGCCCGGAGCGCTGCCGGTGCCGAACGGCGAGGCGGTGCGCCTGGGCAGCCGGGCGGCCATGGCACTCGGCTGCACGGTGCACGCGACCAGCGTGTTCGCCCGCAAGAACTACTTCTATCCCGATCTGCCCAAGGGGTACCAGATCAGCCAGTTCGACCAGCCGCTCGCCACGGGGGGGCGGGTGGCTTTCGATTCGCCCGACCGCGGGCGGATCGAGGCGGGAGTTACCCGGCTGCACCTGGAGGAGGACGCGGGCAAGCTCATCCACGACCGCTTCCCCGGAAAGACCGCGGTGGACCTCAATCGCGCGGGCGTGCCCCTGGCGGAGATCGTGAGCGAGCCCGACCTGCGCTCGCCGGCCGAGGCTCGGGCCTACCTGGTCACCCTGCGGCAGATCCTGGTGTATGCCGGCGTGAGCGACTGCAGCATGGAGCAGGGCAGCCTGCGGGTGGACGCGAACATCTCCCTCCGCCGGCCCGGCGAATCCCGCCTCGGCACCAAGACCGAGGTGAAGAACATGAACTCCTTCGCCAACGTCGAGCGTGCGCTCGAGGCGGAGCGGGCCAGGCAGGGGGCGCTGCTCGAAGGCGGCGCACGGGTAGAGCAGGTGACGCTGCTCTTCGACGCGGCGACCGGCCAGGTCCGCCCGCTCCGCTCCAAGGAGGAGAGTCACGACTACCGGTACTTCCCCGATCCCGATCTCCCGCCCCTCGTGCTGAGCGACGCGTGGCTGGCCGAGCAGCGCAGTGGACTGCCCGAGCTCCCGGAAGCCCGTCGCCTGCGGCTGGAGAGCGCGTTCGGGCTCTCATCCTATGATGCCCGGGTCATCACCAGCGAGGTCCCGCTCGCCGAGTACTTCGAGGCCGTCGTCGGGGTCGGGGTGGAGGCCAAGACGGCGGCCAACTGGGTCATGGGTGATGTGATGACGAGCTTCAATCAGACCGGCGAGTTCCCGGTGAGCCCGGCGCGCCTCGCCGCGCTGGTGGCCCTGGTGCGGGATGCCGTCGTGAGCCACCAGGCGGCCAGGCGGATCTATGGGGAGCTGGGAAGCTCCCAGGAGGATCCCCGCGCCGTGGCCGAGCGACTCGGCCTGCTGCAGGTGAGCGACCAGGACGCGCTGGGCCGCTGGGTGGACGAGGTCCTCGCGGCGCACCCCGCCGAGGTCGCCCGCTTCCGCGGGGGTGAAGCCAAGCTCGTGGGATTTTTCGTGGGGCAGGTGATGAAGAAGAGTCAGGGGAAGGCGGATCCGAAGGGGGTGCAGCGGGTGCTGGGGGACAGGCTCACCAAGGCAGATCCACCAAGCTCATCGCATCCACATTGATCGTACCGTACCGCGCGATCCAGTGAAGGTGCGGTCCGGTCACCCGGCCGGTTCGTCCCACCTCGCCGATCGGTTGCCCCGGGAGCACCGTGTCTCCCGGCGCGACGAGGGTGCGGCTCAGGTGAAAGTAGCCGGTGACCAGTCCACCCCCGTGGTCGAGATACAGCGCGTGGCCCGCCAGATAGAAGTCCGCCACCAGGGCCACGACCCCGCGCGCGGGCGCGCTCACCGGCGCGCCGACCTTCCCCGCGAAGTCGGTGCCCAGGTGCCGACTGGTGACCTCCCCGTTGAATTCGCGCGCCGCGCCGAAGCGGCTGGTGATGCGGCTCGGGCGCGGCAGCCGAAACGGCCCGACCCAGAGCGAAGGGGTGCCGTGCGAGGCACGGCCGATGGCTCGGGCCTGAGCGACTTCGCGCTCGACCCGGATCTCCGAGGCGCTGTCGGGTCGGGCCATGCGCGGGGCCACTTTGAGCCGCTCCCGAGGGTAGGCCTCCCGCGCGACCGTCAACGGAACGTCGGCGGTATCGCTGCGCGACTCGCGATGCAGAATCAGCCGGAGCGCGAGGGTGTCGCCGCCCTCGAGCGGGATCGGCAGGAGGGCGCGATACCCACCGGCCCGCCGGGGCTCGAAGTGAAGCGGCTCGCCCTCGATCTCGCCGTCGACGGCGGTGAGCGAGTCGCTCGGCGGGGCGCTGTCCGCCGTCACCCGGAGCCACGCCACGGTGCCTCGCCCGGGCACGTCCGGCGTGGTGCCGACGACCACGCCCTGCGGGAGCTGCGCCGCGAGGCCCGGCGCGGCAGCTAGCACGAGCGCGAGCGCCGAAAGCGGCGCTCTCATCGGGTGAGGCGTCGGATGAGCTCGGCCTCCGCTGGATAAGCCTGGGTCAGCGCCTCGCGGTGGGCCATGCGGAAGTCCGCGAAATCGAAGCCGGGCGCTACCGTGCAGCCGCAGAGCACGGCCTGGTCGACCGGCTCGGCCGCCTGCCAGACGCCGTTCGGCACCACAGCCTGGGGATTGGCGCCGTCGAGCCGCCGCTCGCCCTGGCCAAGCAGATGCAATCGCAGCGGGCCGCCGGCATAGTGGTGCCAGACCTCGTCGGCCGCGACCTGGTGCCAGGCGCTGAAGGTGCCGGGCGGGAGGAGGTAGTAAATGGCGGTCGAGGCCGAGCGGAGACGTCCGTCGGGCAGGGTGAGCAGCATCGGGCTGCGGAAGGTCTCGCGGTAGAAGCCGCCCTCGGGATGGGGGATCAGTCCCAGCCGGCGGACGACCTCCTCGGGGTCGAGCGGCCCCGCGGTCAGCCGGTCCGGTCCACCAGCGCGCGCGGCGAGGGCGCGGAGCCCTCGGGAGCGCGCCAGGGCAGCTTGTCGCCGGCACGGGGCCAGTGGGCCAGCTGACGATCCGGGAGCCCGAAGTGATCCTGCGCCTCGGTGCGCAGGGTGTCGACATTGCGGCGGCCGGCATCGCGCAGCACCCGGCGGCGCAGCTCCTTCGCCATCTTGAGCGGCCGCTCGCCCGACGGGTCGAGCTGATGCGCGGTCACGGCCAGCCCGGCGAGCAGCTCGATCATATAGTCGAACGAGACGCCCAGGTGGTGCTCCACGTCGGGATCGGCCAGGGGCCAGCGGCTGTACTCCCGGGCCACCTGGGTGGCCCGCTGCCAGCTCTGAGTCTCGGTCAGCCGGACCATGCCGCGGAACAGGCGCCGGTTGGTCCGCACGCTGAAGATCGTGGGCGAGATGATCCGGTCGAGGTGGGCGTCGGCGTCGCTGTGGTCCAGTCGGATCACGTCGCGCGCCGCGCGGGCGTAGGCGTCGCCCAGGTGGGTCTCGACCCTGGTCTCCCAGTAGGAGTGTCCCACCGCCGCGGTGCTGCTCGTAAGCATGAGCTGGCGGGGGACGAAGTAATTATGCGCGACGGTGTCGGCCGCCAGATGGCAGAGATACCCCAGCCCGAAGGCGCGGAGCGCATCGGACTCGGCCAGGTCGTGGATCTCCTGCCCTACGTGCCAGTAGTGGCAGTGGCGTCCGAGCGGCGCGTAGTGCTTGGCGATGGAGGAGTCGGCCGCGATGTTGCCGTAGAGGAAGTCGAAGGGGAAGACGCGAAGCAGGTCGGCGACGGTGGCGGGCAGGAGCTGGAGATTGGCCAGCACCGACCCGCCGAGATAGATGTGGGTGCCGGGCGTCCAGGCATGGGCCGAGGCGGGACAGACCAGCAATACCAGCCCCACGCCGAGCAGGGCAGCGGCGAGTCGGCGCCGACTCACCGCCGGCTCGGCACCAGCAGGCGGCGGACTCGCCCGATCATGCCGTTGCCCTGCCGGGCCGAGCGGAGCGCCGCGGCGACATCGAGCGCCGTGTCCTCGACCTCGTCGTGCACCACGTCATAGAGCGTCTCCAGGTCCGCCAGCCGTTCTTCCACCCGGTCGATCCCGCGCACCACCTTTCGGCGAACCCGCCGGCTGGTCTCGGCGAAGGCTCCGGCCTCGTGTCGCACCAGCACCATGAGATCCTGGGCCTGCTCGGTCAGGCGGCGCACCGCGCTCAGCGCCTGCTGCGCGTCGTCCTGCAGGCTGTCCACCAAGGCCGCGAGCTTCTTTCGCTGGGCGGCGAGCCGGAGCACGGAGGTGCCCACCACGATCGCCATGCCCAGCACGGAGAGCGCGATCACCGCGAGGGAGATCGCCATCGTCGGCCCCACCCACGGGGGGGTGGCGGCAACCTGCAGCAGCGTGAGTATCGGCATGGGCGGCTCCTCCTGGCTGAGTGCAACGGCGCCCCGCTGAATACAAAGGGGTCCTCCAGTGGCCGCAACCCCCTCGGCGCGCTTGACGGGTGCAGCGGCCCTGGTCAGCTTTGGCCATGCCTCCTCGTTTTCTCGTGCGCGGCGGCCGCCCGTTGCGCGGCACCGTGCGTCCCGCGGGCAACAAGAACGCCGCGCTTCCGATCCTGGCCGCCACCGTCCTCGCCGACGGGCCGATGGAGCTCGACAACATCCCGCACATCCGGGACGTCGAGACCATGCTCGCGCTGCTGGTGGACCTCGGCGCCACCGCCGAGTGGACCGGCCCCAACGCGGTGCGCGTCGACACGCGGTCGCTCCGGCCCAAGCCGCTCGACCCCGGGCTCTGCGCCCGGATCCGCGCGTCGATCCTGCTCGCGGGCCCGCTGCTGGCGCGCTTCGGGTCGGTGACGCTCCCGCCGCCCGGCGGCGACGTCATCGGTCGGCGCCGGGTCGACACCCATTTCCTGGCGCTGGAGCAGCTCGGCGCTTCGGTCATGGTGGGCGACCGCTACGAGCTCGAGGCCAAAGGACTCACCGGGAGCGACATCTTCCTCGACGAGCCCAGCGTCACGGGCACCGAGAACGCGCTCATGGCGGCGGTGCTGGCCAAGGGACGCACCCATCTGCGCAACGCCGCCTGCGAGCCGCATGTGCAGGACCTGGCCCGGGCGCTGGTGGCGATGGGGGCGCAGATCGACGGCATCGGCTCCAACGTGTACACGGTGGAAGGCGGGAAGCCGCTGCATGGCGCCCGCTACACCATCGGTCCCGACCACATCGAGATCGGCAGCTTCATCGGGCTCGCCGCGGTCACCAACGGAGAGATCAGCATCGATCCGGTGCGGCCCGAAGATCTCCGCAGCACCCTGCTGGGGCTGGAGCGCCTCGGCATCCGGCCGAAAGTCACGGGCACCCGGCTCACGGTGGCCGCCGACCAGGAACGGCGCATCCGTCCCGATCTGGGCGGGCACGTGCCCAAGCTGGAGGACGGGCCCTGGCCGGCGTTCCCCGCCGACGTCATGTCCACCACCATCGTGGCGGCGACCCAGTGCTCCGGGATGCTGCTGGTCTTCGAGAAGATGTTCGAGTCGCGGCTCTTCTTCGTGGACAAGCTGATCGGCATGGGCGCCCGGATCGTGCTCTGCGATCCGCATCGGGCGGTCATCTCCGGACCGAGCCCGCTCAAGGGCGGCACGGTCGAATCGCCCGACATCCGCGCCGGCATGGCCATGCTGCTCGCCGCGCTCGCGGCCGATGGCTCGAGCACGATCTACAACATCGGCCAGATCGAGCGCGGCTACGAGCGGATCGACGAGCGGCTCCGCGCCCTCGGCGCCGAGATCGAACGGGTGGATGGATAGCCGAACCGAGGCGCCGGTACCCGGACCGGTGCCCCGGTTCGAGCTGGAGGAGTGGAAGGCGGAAGGGCTGGTGGCCGGCATCACCGGCCGCGGCCCCGAGCCGGGTCGGGGGTTCGATCTGGGCCTGTGGAGCGACTCGCCGGTCGGCGAGACCATGCGCCGCTGGCGCGCCTTCCGGCAGTCCTTTCCCGAATTCGACAGCGTGACCATGGGCCAGCAGGTCCACGGGGTCGAGGTCATGACCGCGGGTCCGGGACGGGGCTGGACGCAGGTTGATGGTATAGACGGCTGGGTCACGACCACGCCGGGGGTCCTTCTCGCCGTGACCGTGGCCGACTGCATTCCCGTCTATCTCGCGGCCCCGCGCGGGGTCGCCCTGCTGCACGCGGGCTGGCGGGGCACCGCCGGCGGGATCCTCGAGCGCGGGCTCGGTCAGCTCTGCGCCGTCGTGGGGGCTGATCCAGGCGAAATCACAATGCACTGCGGCGTCGGCATTTGCGGTCAGTGCTATGAAGTAGGCTCTGAGGTCATGCTGGGCTGCGGCGCGCCGGCCAGCGGCGCGGGTCCCTGGCATATCGACCTGCGGGAGACATTGGCCGGTCAGGCGAGCAGCCTGGGGATCACCCGCATCAGCCTCTCGTCCTGGTGCTCCTCGCATCATCGCGACCGGTTCTACAGCCACCGGGCGTCGGGCGGACGCGACGGCCGCATGGTCGCCTTTCTGGGGATGCGGCCCGAGCGCTGACACGCGTTGTCGACGTTGACGTTGGGCGTCAACGAGGATAGCTTTTCCTCGCTGTCCCGGGGGCGCCAGTACGGGCCGACTGTTGATGTGGGGGAGTTCCCCCACATTTTTTTTCCGCTCCGATGTCTGTCGACGCGCTTCTCGTTCCCATCCGCGATCACCTGGCCGGCCTCGGCTTCGAGCTGGCCGACCTGCGGCGAACCGGGACCCTGGAGCGCCCCATCCTGCAGGTACGGGTGGACCGCCCGGACAGCCGCCCCGGCCAGGGAGTCACGGCCGACGACTGCGCGGGAATCAGCCGGTCCCTCGAGCGATTCCTGGAAACCAGGGCGCTGGTCGGCCCCCGCTACGTGCTCGAGGTGTCGTCGCCCGGGCTGGAGCGTCCGCTCCGGTGGATCGAGCACTGGCGCCGCTTCGTCGGACAGCGGGCCCGGGTCCGGGCCGATGCGCTGGGCGGACGCCGGCTGGTGACGATCGACGGCGTGCCCGACGACGAGCACGTGCGGCTCCGACGGGACGACGGCACCGAGGTGACGCTGGCGCTGGACGACATTCGCGAGGCCCACCTGGAAGTGGACTGGGTCGCGGTGACCAGGCGGCGCGGGCACGACGACACGGCGCGGTGAACGCGCCTACGAGGAGTACACCGATGGCAGGTTCGACCGAGATGTTGGCCGCGTTCCGCGAGCTGACCACCACCAAGCAGCTGGAGCGCTCCGATCTGCTCGAACTGCTGCGCGACGGCATCCAGGCCGCGCTGGTCCGGAAGTTCGGCCCCAACGTGCGCTTCGAGCTGAACGTGGACGAGCTGCAGGGCACCATCAAGGTGGTGCGTCTGCGCCAGGTGGTGGAGGCGGTCGAGGACTCGAGCTGGCAGATCGCGCTCGAGGAAGCCCGCTACGAGGATCCCGACTTCCAGGTCGGCGACATGCTGGAAGAGGAGGTCCCCTTCGTCGACTTCGGACGCCTGGCGGTGCAGGCGGCGAAGCAGCGGATCATCCAACGGGTGCGCGAAGGCGAGCGGGCCCGCATCCGCGACGAATTCGCCTCCAAGGTCGGCGAGCTGCTCTCCGGCGAGGTGCAGCAGATCGAGCGGGGCAAGCTGGTCGTCATGCTCAACAAGTTCCGCGAGGCCGAGGCGATCATCCCCTACCGGGAGCAGAACCACCGGGAGCACTTCCACCAGGGCGACACGATCCGCGCGGTGCTCAAGCGGCTGGAGGAGACTCCCAAGGGGCCGCGACTCATCCTCTCCCGGGGAGACCCGCTCTTCGTCAAGGCCCTCTTCAAGCTCGAGGTTCCCGAGATCCAGCAGCAGATCGTCGAGATCCGGGCCATCGCGCGCGAGGTGGGCAGCCGCACCAAGGTCGCCGTCATCAGCCGCGACGACAGCATCGATCCGGTGGGCGCCTGCGTCGGCCTCAAGGGCTCCCGGGTGCAGGCGGTGGTGAACGAGCTGGGCGGCGAGCGGATCGACATCGTGCCCTGGTCGCCCGATCCCGAGCGGTTCGCCCGGCTGGCGCTCGCCCCGGCGCGGGTCGCCAAGGTGTTCTCCGATCCCGAGGCCAAGACCATCCAGGCCGTGGTGGACGAAGACCAGCTCTCCCTCGCCATCGGGCGGAATGGGCAGAACGTCCGGCTTGCCAGCGAGCTCACCGGGTGGAAGATCGATCTCTACTCCAGCCGCGAGTGGCTCGAGCGCGGCGGCGAAGGCCCGCTGTTCGCGCCGCTGCCTCCCGAAGAGGAGATGGCCTCCCAGGTGCCGCTCAACGAGCTCCAGGGGTTGTCGCCCGAGATCACCGCGATCCTGGAGAGCGCCGGCTACCGGATGCTCAACGACATCCTCGACCTCGAGCGGGAGGACATCGCCCGCATCCCGGGCATGAGCCCCGAGTCGGCCGATCAGCTGATGAGCTTCCTCGCCGAGCTGACCGAGGAAGGTGGCGAGGAGGCCGCGCGAGGGAATGGGTGAGCGGCCCGATCCGGCCCGGCTGCTCGGCCTGGTCGGACTTGGGTACCGGGCCCGCTCGGTGGTGATCGGGGTGGACGCGGTGCGGAAGGACCTGCAGGCGGGGAAGTGCCGGTGCGTGGTGGTGGCGGACGACGCCAGCCCGCGCACCATGGACAAGGTGGTCCGGCTGGCGGCCGCGAAGGCGGTGCCGCTGCTGACCGGACCGGGCGCCGCCGCGATCGGCGCGCAGGTGGGAAAGCCGCCGGTCATGGCGGTGGGTGTGCGGGACCGCGCGTTGGCCGGCGGCATGGTGCAGCTGGCGCCCGCACACAGCTGATGGAGGCATGAGTGGTCAAGACGAGAGTTCACGATCTCGCGGCGGAGTTCGGCATCGCTCCTGAGCGCCTGCTCGGCATGCTCAAGGACATGAACATCTTCGTGCGCAGTCATCTGTCCGCGCTGGAGTCCGATCAGGTCTCCGCCGTCCGGGTGCGCTGGGAGCGGGAAAAGCGGAAGAGCGCCGAGGAGCCCGCCGCCAAGAAGGGCCGCCGCAAGGCGGTCAAGGCGGAGCCGGCTCCGGTGCCGGTCGAAGCCAAGCCGACCAAGCGCCGCCGCACTGCGGCGGAAGTGGCCCAGGCCGAGGCCCAGGCTCAGGTCGAGAAGGCCGCCGAGCTGGCGGCGCTCGAGCTGGAGCGGCCGGTGGTCGAGATCGAGGAGCCGGTGCCGGCCCAGTCGCTCGAGGAGCGTGCCCGGGCCCTGTTCAAGGACCTGCCGCCCGCACCGGCGGACTCCGAGGAAGACGGCGCCGAGGAGACGCCGAGCCGGACGGCCGAGCCCGCGCCCCCGCGCGCCAGCGCCCCCGCGTCCGCCGAGTCCACCCGCGCGCCGTTCATTCCGCCCCGGATTCAGCGGCCGCCCGCCAGCCCGCGCGGCGGGCCCAAGCCGGTCTTCAGCAGCAGCGCTCCGGCCGCGCCGAGCAGGCCGGGTGGCGCTCCGGGACGCGCCGGTCAGGCCCCGCCGACCCGCACCTTCGGCCCCGATGCCGAGAAGGGCGCCGGCCGGAAGAAGGGCAAGAAGGGCAAGCGCTCGATGGTGGACCAGGACGCGGTGCAGGCGAA
>DATEIR010000088.1:0-14325 GCA_035278885.1 Gemmatimonadales bacterium
CGGGGGGGTGGGGCCGCGGACTCGCGGCGGCCGCCACCGTGGCGTTGGCCGTCGGCGGCGCCTGGTATGCGCAGCGCGCGCACACGGCGGCGCCTCCCGCCGAGCCGCCGATGGCGGAGCTCACCACGCTACCGGGCCAGCGGGCCGATCTCCTCCTGCCGGACGGCACCCGCGTCACCCTCGGCATGGCCAGCCGGCTCCGTTATCCGGTGCGCTACGCCGGCGAGTCGCGCGACCTCTATCTCGACGGCGAGGCCTACTTCCAGGTCGTCCGCGACCCGGCCCGCGTCTTCCGGGTGCACACCCGCCAGGGCGTCACCGAGGACGTCGGCACCGCGTTCAACGTCCAGTCCTACGCCGGCGGCCCGCTCAGCGTGGTGGTGACCGAGGGCGCGGCCGTGCTCCGCGCCGGCGCCGCCGACAGTGTCATGTTGGGCCCGGCCGACCTGGGGCAGGTCGCCGCCGACGGCCGGCTCACCCGCACCGCCGGCGTGGACGTGGACAGCTATCTCGCCTGGCGGGACGACCGTCTCGTGTTCAAGCGGACCCCGCTGCCCGAGGTGCTCGAGCGGCTCCGGGCCTGGTATGGGATGGACATCGAGCTGGGCGACAGCGCGCTCGCCGGCCGAAGCTGGACCGCCACGTTCGAGGGAGACCGCGCCGGCACCGTCCTGGACGAGTTGGCGCTCACGATGAAGCTCCGCTACGAGCGCCGAGGCGCGCTCACGATGGTGTACGCCCGAAGAGATCCGTAGGTCCGCCGACCAGATCTCCGCCTGACCCTCCACGCCTGACGCCGAGGTGGATGACGTGATGCGCGTTGGCACCCTCGTGTGCGCCTGCTGGCTGTTCCTGGCGACGATCGCCTCGGCGCAGACCGGCGGGATCGCCGCCGAGTCTGGTGCGGGGACGGTCCAGTTCTTCACGGCGTCCGAGGGCGGCGGCCGCCCGCTGCAGCCGGTGGAGGCGGGCCGGGTGCCGATGCTGCGCCGACGGATCTCGCTGGTGCTGCGGGACGAGCCGCTGGAGGACGCGCTGGCGGAGATCGGCCGGCTGTCGGGCGTCACCTTCGCCTACGGCAGCGCGGCGCTGCCGGCGGACGGCCGGGTGAGCCTCCGGGCGGAGGGAATGACGCTGGCCGCGGTGCTCACGGAGACCTTGCTCGATGCCGGGGTGGACGTCGTGGTCTCTTCCGGCGACCGGCTGGCGCTGGTGCGCCACGATCCGCCGCCGCCGGTCCGGGAGCCGACCGGTGTCATCACCGGCGTGGTGACCGACTCCGCCACCGGCGGCCCGGTGGAGTCGGCGGACGTGTTCGTCGACAGCACGAGCCTCGCGACCACGACCAACGCCGTCGGCCTGTTCCGCCTCAAGGCGCCTCCGGGCCACTACGTGCTCCGTGTCCGGCGCCTGGGCTATCGACCGGCCACGGTCGAGGTGGACGTGGAGGACGGCGTCGAGTCGGCGGTCGCGGTGACGCTGGAGCCCCAACCGACGAGGCTGCAGGAGCTGGTCAGCACCGTGACCGGCAACCGGCGGCGGTACGAGCTGGGCAACGCCATCGCCACCATCAACGCCGACTCGATCGTCGCCACCCAGCCGGTGCGGAGCGTCACCGAGCTGCTGGAGACCCGCGTCCCCGGGCTCACCGCCACCCACACCTCCGGCGCCCCGGGCGATCCGACCCGGCTCCGGCTCCGCGGCCTCAACAGCATCAGCCGCAGCAACGACCCGATCGTGATCGTGGACGGCGTCCGGATGTACTCCGACCAGTCGGACGTGCAGCGGGGCGGGAACCTGGCGGTGGTGAACACCGACGACGGCCGGCCGATCACCGGCCGGCCCAACACAGGAGACGTGCTGACCGACAAGGTGGCGGTGCGCTCGCCGCTGGATCAGATCGACCCCCACAGCATCGCGACCATCGAGGTGTTCAAGGGCCCG
The DNA here is from genome assembly GCA_035278885.1 of Gemmatimonadales bacterium. GTDB lineage: Bacteria > Gemmatimonadota > Gemmatimonadetes > Gemmatimonadales > GWC2-71-9 > CAVVWJ01. The sequence continues at coordinate 1,945 of DATEIR010000088.1, forward strand.
TCGGCCTCCACGCTCTACGGCGCGGACGCCGCCAACGGCGTCATCGTGATCACCACCAAGCGGGGCCAGGATGGCCCCACCCGGTGGAATTTCGGCACCGAGGCCGGCCTGACGTATCAGCCCGGGCATTACCCCGACTCCTACGTCCGCTGGGGCCACGACGTGGCGACGGGACAGCAGGCCCGCTGCCCGCTGGTGGCCTACAACTGCGTGGTGGACAGCCTGGTCACGTTCCAGGCGCTCAACAACCCCGATCTCACCGTGTTCGGGCAGGGGCACCGCGGCGCGATGAACCTGGGCCTGAGCGGCGGCACCGAGAAGGTCACCTACGCCCTGAACGGCTCCTACAGCCGGGAGACCGGCCTCATCAAGCTTCCGGAGTACGAGGTCCGCCGCTACACGACGCTGGTGGGGAGCGACGCGCCGGACTGGATGCAGCACCCGCAGGGACTCACCGACTGGGCGGCGACCGGCCACATCAGCGTGGCGCTCGCGCCCAACGCCAACCTGGCGTTCACCAGCACCGTGGACCGCTCGATGCAGCGCCGCTCGACGCTCGAGGAGCAGATCGGCGCCCTGATGACGACGTATCCCGACACCGCCAACAGCCTCTTCTATCAGGGCGGGAGCGTCAACACGGGCCCCGGGACGCCGGGCGGCATTTTCCTCATCAACCCGACCCTGGTCACCGGCTTCCGGACCAAGACCACCGCGGGTGCGACCAGCTTCACCGAGGCGGCCCACTTCGATTGGCGGCCGCTCGGCTGGCTCAGCACCACCGCCGAGCTAGGCCTCAACGTGATCGACCGGGACGACGAGTCCACCCAGCCGTACCTCGCGGTGGACCCCTACAACAACAACTCGTTCGACGAGATCGGCGGCGGCTTCTTCAACGTCGGCAACGGCAACTCCAACTTGACCACCGCCAGCCTCGGCGCGGTCGGGGTGCTGCCCCTCTCCCGCGGGTGGGACATCCGCACGGCGGTGGGCGGCAACTACACCCGGCAGCGCACCAACGATCTCATCGCGTCGGGCAGGGGCCTGATCCAGGGAGCGGCGGGCCTGGACGGCGCCCACGAGATCGTGACCACGCCTCAGCGGAGCGAGGTGACCACGTTCGGCTGGTACATCGAGCCCACCCTCGAGAGCCACCGCTTCTGGCTCACCACCGGCCTCCGGCTCGACGGCGCCGACACCTACGGCTCGCACCAGTCGCTGGCCGGCTTTCCCAAGGTCTCGCTGTCCTATCTGGTGTCCGACGAGCCGGGTTTTCCCCTCAAGAAGCTGTTCTCGACCCTCCGCCTCAGAGCCGCCTACGGCCAGGCGGGCGTGCAGCCCGGGCCGTCGGACCGGCTCCGGCTGTTCCAGACCACGCCCGGCTTCCTCGACGGCATCGGCGTCTCCCAGAGCGACCTGGTGAACATCGGCAACGTCGAGCTCAAGCCCGAGCGGTCGTCGGAGTTCGAGGGCGGCATCGACGCGGACCTGTTCGGGGACGGTCTCACGCTGGAGCTCACCGGGTATCACAAGCTCCGGCACGACGCGCTGGTGCCGGTGCAGCTCCCGCCGTCGGTGAACGGCGGCGGCACCGTGATGGTGAACGTGGGGGAGGTCCGGAACACCGGCTTCGAGATCGGCGTGGGCGTCAACCCGGTGCGCAGCGACGGCTTCACCCTCAATGCCCAGATGCACCTGAGCCGGAACACCAACACGGTCGTGAGCACCGGGCCGGCGGGCGAGATCAACGGCCCCGGCGGCACCAAGGTAGTGGACGGGTACCCGCTGTTCGGCCGCTGGGCCCGGCCGATCGTCCACTACGCCGACGCGGACGGCGACGGGATCATCAGCCGGTCCGAAGTCCAGCTGGGCGACAAGGATGTCTTCCTGGGGCCGGCCGAGCCCAAGTACGAGGCGGCGCTCTACACCAACATGAGCATGGCCCGGGGCATGATCACGCTGACGACGGGCTTCTCCTACACCGACGGCCAGCTCCAGATCAACGACGCCGTCACCTCGGCGCCCTTCACCGTGCGGGCGCTCAACGATCCCACCGCGCCGCTGTCGGAGCAGGCGGCGGCGGTGGTCCGGGAGGAGACGCCCTACGGGCTGGCGCAGGTCATCAGCACCTTCCGGTTCAACTCCCTGGCCCTTGCCTTCAACGCCCCGGCGCACATGGCCGGATGGCTCGGCGCCCGCACCGCGAGCGTCATGCTCCAGGGCACCAACCTGTGGCTCAACACGAACTATCGGGGCAAGGACCCGAACGTGAACGCGTACGCGACCGGCAACGTCATCGCCGACACCGGCGTGCTGCCGATGCCGCGCACCTGGTCGCTGGGCTTGAGGTTCGGCTTCTAGGGCCGCCGGGAGGAAAGGACGAGATGCCCGTGTTGAATCGCCGCTGGTTGCTGCCGCTCGCCTGGCTCCTGGTCACCCTGAGCGGGTGCTCGCCGGAATCCCTGGTCGGGGACGGCGAGCTGCCCGCCGGCGTCGAGGACCCGCAGAACACCCAGACGCGCGACGGCGCGCTCAGGGCGTACGTGGCGGCGCTCATCGCGTCCCGGAACGCGGCGGCGGGCCCAAGCGGCTCGATGGCGGTGGTGTCGGGGCTCCTGGCCGACGAGATGACATCGCTCGAGGTCTTCCTCCCCTGGCTCGTGACCCAGGACCGGCGGGTGCTGCCGGAGTACACGATCCCCGAAACCGAAGAGCGCGCCATCACGCCGTTCGGCAGCTACATCGAGACCTACATCCTGCTGCAGGGCGCGCGGGGCAAGGCGCAGGTCGGGGTCACGCTGCTCCGCGCCTACGCGCCCGGCGAGTCACCGGCGCTGACGGCGCACCTCCAGGCGGCCGAGGCGTACGACGACATCTATCTGGCCGACCTGTTCTGCTCCGGCATTCCCCTCAGCACGGTGGACGCCGAGGGCTCCACCATGAAGCCCGGCTCCAGCACGACCGAGGTCTATCAGGCGGCGATCGAGCTGCTCGACAGCGCGCTGGCCGGGTCGGGCGACAGCATCCGGATCCATCATTTCGCGAGCATCGGCAAGGCCCGCGCGCTGCTGGCGCTGGGTCAGTACGGGGAAGCCGCGGCGGCCGTCGCCGGGGTGCCGGACGGCTACGAGTACACGCTGATGTTCGACGCAACGACCACCGGCCAGAACGGAGCGACCAACCGCGATAACGCGAACTACATGTGGGGGCTGTACTCGAATGGCTTCAGCGGCGGCCCCGGCATGAGCGACCACGAGGGCATGAACGGCCTGGACTGGATGTCGAGCGGTGATCCACGCACCGAAGGGGTGACCGTCGGCAGCGACTTCTCGGGCCACCCGCTGTACATCCCCGCGCGTCTTTCGCCCGAGGGAGGCTCCCCGATCACCATCGCCGACTGGCGCGAGGCCCGGCTGATCGAGGCCGAGGCCGCGCTGCAGGGCGGGGACGCGACCACCTGGCTGGCCAAGCTCAACGCGCTCCGCGACGGCGTGGAGTTCCCGCCGGCCGCCGACGACCCGACGGGGACGCCGCGCACGCTGCCGCCGCTCACCGACCCCGGCAGCTTCGACGCGCGGGTGAACCTGCTGTTCCGGGAGCGGGCGTTCTGGTTCAACCTCACCGGGCGGCGTCTGGGCGACCTGCGCCGGCTGGTCCGGGTATATGGGCGCGACCCGAGCACGGTCTATCCCATCGGCTCCCATCCGGCCGGCGGCGCCTACGGCTCCGATGTGGCGGCCCCGGTGCCGGCCCGGGAGCGCCGCTACAACCCGCTCTACACCGGCTGCCAGAACCGAGGAGCCTGACCGTGCCCTCCTGTCCGCCCCGGCTCGCGGCCCGCCGCGCCGCGCTCGCGCTGGCCCTGCTCCTCGCCGCCTGCGGCTCGGACGAGGTGGTGAGCCCGGTGGACACCAGCGCCTCGACTTACTGGGCGCTCCGACTGGATCGCCAGGCGATAACGCTCGGTATCGCGGCGCCGTACGACACGCTGCGGCTGGTGGCGACTCCGGTGAGCTCCTCGGGCGAGCCGATCGAGGGCCCCAAGCCGGCGACCTTCACGACCACCAACGTCAACACGGTGGCGGTGCACGCCGACGGCCGGCTCCAGGCGAAGGCGCTCACCCCGGGCGCCCAGATCATTGCATCGCTCACTTACAAGGGCGTCACCCACGCCGACACCGCGACCGTGGCCGTCACCCGCGACCCCGGCGCCCTCACGGTCGCGAGCTTCTCGATCCAGCCGGTGGCCCCCGACAGCGCCCGCTTCGCCATCGCGGGCTCGCTGCTCGAGCCCTTCCACAACATCGCCGCGACGGTGCTCGACGCCGCGGGTAATCCGCTCTTCGGGTTGCCGGTGCGCTACCGCTCGCTGGACGAGACCGCGGCGCTGGTGGATCCCTGGTCCGGCACGGTCTCCGGCCTCAAGCTCGGGTACTTCCCCGTAGTGGCCACGATGACCGCGTACGGCCGCAGCTTCAGCGACACGCTGCGGTTCCGGATCCAGCGGCCGGCCTACGCGAAGGTGAACGTCTTCGGTCCGCAGTACGGGTTCGTCAAGCACGTGACCGGCAGCTTCTCTCCCGACTCGATCACGGTCGGGGTCGGCGCCGTGGTCGAGTGGGAGAACACGGGGATGCCGGAGGAGTCGCTGATCGACGTGACCTTCGACGAGGCCGCCGCGGCGACGCTCGATTCGGTCCCGGAGCAGTCCTCTTGCCTCAACTACGGGATCGACTGCGACGGGATCGGGAGCATCACCCCGTTCGGGCCGCCGAAGCTGCTCCCTGACGGCTCCAACTTCGACGAGTACTTCAAGAACCTGGACCGGGCCCGTCGCTTCACCGCGCCGGGGGTGTATCGCTACCGCAATACCCATTGGAACACCGAGGGCGTAGTGGTGGTCGTGGACGAGGCCGCACCGTGAGCCTGTCGCGCCGCGATTTCGTCCGGCACGGCGCGCTGCTGGCGGCCTCGGCGGCGATCCCCGCCCGCCTTCAGGCGACGATGCGCGGTGGCCCCGGCGGGGTCGTCTCCCTGTCGAGTCCCGAGGCGCGCGAGCTCGCCATGCGGGCGCTCGACGCCGCCCGCTCGGCGGGCGCCGCCCACGCGGAGGTGCGGCTCTCCCACCTGCGCCGCTGGGACATCAGCGAGTGCACCGGATGCGGTCCCGGCGTCACCGGCATCATGCAGGGCGGGACCAACGGCACCAACACCGACGTGCTGGCGATCGGGATCCGCGCGCTGGTGGCCGGCACCTGGGGCTTCGCCTCCAGCGCCATTCTCACCCCGGACGAGGCGGCCAGACTCGGCACGGAGGCGGCGCGTCAGGCCCGCACCACCGCGCGCGCCGGGATGGCGCCGGTGGATCTGGTGCCGGCGCCGGTGGTCGAGGGCCGCTGGACCATGCCGGTCGAGCGCGATCCGTTCGCGGTGACCCGCGAGGAAGTCCTCGACACGCTCAACGGGACCTCCTACCACAGTCTTCGCTCGTGGGCCGGGCACAACCTGCAGGTCGTGCTGCTCAGGCTGGAGACGGTGTTCGCCTCCGCCGCGGGCAGCTACGTGGTGCAGACCCGCTACGGCACCGAGGCCAAGGTGTGGGCCAACGTGCGGCCGGAGCACAAAGGCGTCCAGTTCGCAGGCCAGCGTCCCTGGGGCATCGCCAATGTCCTGCCGCTCGCGGGCCGAGGCTGGGAATACCTGGGGCGGGCGCCGTGGTACGAGATGCTCGAGCGCGTGCGCGAGGAGCAGGAGCGCTACCTTGCGCTGCCCGAGAAGCCGGTGGACGTCGGACGCTACGACGTGGTGGTGGACGCAATTACCGCCGCCCGGCTCCTCTCCGGCACCATTGGCGCCGCCACCGAACTCGACCGGGCCATGGGCTACGAGGCCAACGCCGGCGGCACGACCTATCTGAACGATCCGGTCGGCATGCTGGGCAAGGAGCCGGTCGGAACGCCCGATCTCAACGTCACGGCCAACCGCTCGCTCGCCGGCGGGATGGCCACCGTCAAGTGGGACGACGAAGGCGTGGCGCCCGAGGAATTTCCGCTAGTGAAGGACGGCGTCCTCACCGACTTCCAGACCACCCGCGAGTCCGTGCCATGGATCGCGGAGGCGTACCGCCGGCTGAATCGTCCGCTGCGCTCCCACGGCTGCGCCGGCGGGGCCACCGCGCTCGACGCGACCCAGCTCCAGCGCCCCAACCTGCGGCTCGCGCCGGGCCGCGCGGCCCTCGGCTTCGATGAGATGATCGGCCGGCTGGCGAACGGCGTCGCGGTGGAATCGGCCGCGATGGACCTCGACTTCAATGTCCTCAACGGGATGGCCCGGCTGGACCAGCAATTCACCAGCACCCGCTTCTATCAGGTCAAGCGGGGAAAGAAGGTCGCCCGCCTCGTTCCCACCGGCACGGCCATCCTGTTCCGCGCGCCCGAGCTGTGGAAGTCGGTGCTCGCCTTGGGCGGGCCGGAGAGCGTGCGCCCGTTCCCGGTGAAGACGAGCAAGGGCGAGCCTGCCCAGGAGACCTGGCACACCGCCGAGGCCCCGCCGATGCTGCTGCGCCAGATGGCCGTCATCGATCCCACGAGATAGCGATGCTGCTCGACCTGCTGTTGCCGACGCGGCGTCCGCCCGACGAGCTGCTCCTCTCCCGCGAGGCCTGCCGGGACATCGCGGCGCGGACCTTCCGCCTGCGCCGCGGGCCGGGCGAGCTGCGCGTCGGCGTCCAGAACTCGTGGCGCGGCACCGTGCGCTGGGGCCGGAACCGGATCACCGGTGCCGCCGACCGCCGGGCGATCGTGGTCCTGGTGCAGAGCGCGTACGGCATCTCCCGCTGGGAGGTGACCACCAGCCGCACGGACGACGAGGGCCTCGGCCTGGCCGTGGACGACGTCGAGCGGCTGATGCAGGACGGCTACGCCTTCGAGGATACCGATCCGCTCCCGCCCCGGCGCACCGATTTTCCCAGGACGGTGGTGTGGAGCGACGCAACGGTGCGCTTCGCCCCCGACCAGCGAGCCGGCCTGGCCGAGCGGCTGGTGCAGCCGGTCGCGGCGGCCGGGCTCTCGTCGGCCGGCTACCTGTCAGTCGGCGCCGACGTGGAGAGCTGGTTCGGCCAGGACGGCGAGGCGAGCTACTGCACCCGCACCTCCTCGGAATGCTCGCTCACGGTGCGAGACGCCAAGTCCAACGGCTCCGGCTGGGCGGCTGCCTCCTCCTACGACTGGTCCAGGCTGGACCCCGAGGCGCTCGCCGCTCGGGCCCGCACCAAGTGCGAGACCAGCCGGCAACCCTCGGCGGTCGAGCCGGGACGGTACACCGTCGTGCTCGAGCCCCAGGCCGTCGGCGACTTGCTCGAGCTGGTGGTGGACTACCTCTACCGCGAGCCGGCCGAGCAGGGATTCGGGCCCTTTGCCGATCCCAAGCGGCCCGGGTTCTCCAAGCTGGGCCAGCGGCTGCTCGACTCCCGCATCGACCTGACGTTCGATCCGGTCGATCCCGAGCTGGGTGTCTGCCCCTTCGATTCGCAAGGCGAGCCCCTGACGCCCGCGAAGTGGTTCCAGCATGGCGTGCTGACCGCCCTGGCGTACGGCCGCCGCTATGGGGTCAACAACTTCAACCGGAACCAGGCGCTGCCGTTCACGCCCGCGATCCGGATGTCGGGCGGCTCGAGCACGGTGGACGAGATGATCGCGAGCACCCGGCGCGGCCTGCTGGTCACCCGGTTCTCCGGCGCCACGGTGCTGGACCACACCTCGCTGCTCTCGACCGGCCACACCCGGGACGGGCTCTGGCTCATCGAAAACGGGAAGGTCACCCGCCCGGTGAAGAATTTCCGCTTCACCGATTCACCGCTTTTCCTGTTCAACAGCGTGGAATCACTGGGGACTCCCGTGCCGGTGTTTCGCCCCCGGGGGCCGATGATCGTGCCGCCGCTCAAGGCGAGCAGCTTCAACTTCACCCGACTGGTGGACGCGGTATGAGACAGGGTGCGGCGGCGGCCGCGCTGGCGGGCGTGCTGCTGGTGGTGTGCCCCGCGGGCCTCAGGGCGCAGACTCCGGAAGGCGCGGCGCCGCGTCCGCCGGTCTGGCCGGCCGTCGAGGCGTACGACAGCTATCCGTCGGCCGGCGCGTGCGTGTCGGTGCTGCAGCGCCACGAGTTGCGGTTGGACTGGTATCGGGTCTGGAGCCAAGGGCCGTACGATCCGACTCGCATGGCCGACTCCTCCAGCCGCTCGGCCGCGGCTCGGTGCCTCGCGCGGGTGTTTCCGGGCGGCATGACCGTGGCCCAGGCGCCGGACCCGAGCGTCCCGGCGCTGTTCGCGGCGGCCAGGGCGTTCGGCGACGACTCGGCGGCGGCTCGAGCGATCGCCCGCCAGCTTAAGCAGCAGCGTCTCCGGTACGATTCGGCGAGCGTCTACTGGTCCGCGATGGGAGCCTACACCTCGGGCCTGCCGACCCGCCTGGCCACGGGCCAGGCCGTGGCGGCACGGCTCGATGCGCTCGGCGTGGTCGGCGAGCGGAGCGCGCTCCCGCAGGACAGCACCTGGTTCGGCCAGCACAGCCAGACGCTCGGCCTCGCGCTCGCCATGATGGACACCGCCGCGTTCCGGACCGAGCTGGCCGGGAAACAGCGCAACCTGGCCGCCGTGCCGGCGGGCGCGATGCACGGCACCGAGTACGATGCGGTGACCACCCAGGCCATGGATCTGCTGCTGACCCTGCTGCGGCATTCCCGCGCCGACTCGGCGGTGGCGACCCTTAAAGCCAAGTCGATCGCGGTGTTCGGCCCGAACCAGGAGCAGTCGCCGTACGGGGGCGGCCTGGAGCTGCTGGGGCAGCCGTTCCGCACCCTGCACCCCGACTTCTGGTTCAACCGCAGTCCGGCCGACACGGTGCTGCCGAGGAAGGGCCGGGTCACCCTGGTGCAGTTCGTTTCGATCAGCCAGTGCGGCTGCGAGGCGATGGTCGGCACGGCCCGGCGTCTCAAGCAGAAGTTCGGCGACTCGCTCGACCTGCTCTTCATCACCCAGACTCAGGGGCACTTCGACCGCCAGGTGCAGCTCGAGCCGGCGGAGGAGGCGCGGCAGATCGGCCGGCGGATGGTCGAGCGCGACAGCTTTCCCGGGACCATCGCGGTCTACCGCACCACTTTCGTGCCCAACCCCGATCCCGACAGCCGCCTGGTCCCGCAGACGATCGAGGAGATCCAGCGGATCCGGTTCGCCGGCAGCGCGCTCCTGATCGACCGGCGCGGCGTGTTCGTGCTGGCCGGCGGGATTTCGCTCGACCCTTACGCGGAGCGCGCGCTGAACGCGCTGGTCGAGTCGCTGCTCCGGGACCCGGCCACGTAGGGGTGGCGCGACTCTCGTCCGTACTACTTCCGTCCACCGTCGCATCCCCGCGGAGAATCCCATGCACCCCACGCGCTCGGCCTTCCTGCTCGTCGGACTCCTCGCCTGCGGCGGGCACGCCAGCCCCGAAGGCGCCGCCCCGGCGCCGTCCAGCACCTCCGGCGCGACGGCGTCCACCGGACCGAGCATCGGCGCGGACGAGATCGCCTCGAGCGGCGGAGCCACGGCCTGGGACGTGGTGGACCGGCTGCACCGCCGCTGGTTCCGCGATCAGCTCACCGGCAAGGAAGTGAGCATCTATGAGGACAACCAGAGCGTCGGCGGGGCGGACAAGCTCCGCGGCTATCCCTCGCGCGACGTGGCGGAGCTGCGTTACTTCGACGGGCAGACCGCGGTGCGTCGGTGGGGGCCGGGTGTCGAGGGTGGGGTGATCATGGTCGTGCGGAACCGCACGTGAGGGGAGTCGAGGCATTGATGGCGTCCGAGACCCTGCCGGTTTCCCGCGCGGGTGACAGCCGCGACCGCCTGCTCGCGGCCGCCGGCCGGCTCCGCGCCGAAGTCGGGAAGCGTATCGTGGGCCAGGAGCAGGTGGTCGAGGAAGTGCTGCTCGCCATGCTGGCCGGCGGCCACGCGTTGCTGGTGGGCGTGCCGGGCCTGGCCAAGACGCTGCTCATCCGCTCCATCGCCGAGGCGATGCACCTCGAGTTCCGGCGGATCCAGTTCACCCCCGACCTGGTGCCGAGCGACATCACCGGGACCGAGATCCTGGACGAGGACGGCGCCACCGGCGCGCGCCAGTTCCGGTTCGTCCGCGGGCCGGTCTTCGCCAACATCGTGCTGGCGGACGAGATCAACCGCACGCCGCCGCGCACCCAGGCCGCCCTGCTCGAGGCCATGCAGGAGCACCGCGTCACCGCCGCGGGCGAGACGATGGCGCTGCCCGAGCCGTTCTTCGTGCTCGCCACGCAGAACCCGATCGAGCAGGAGGGCACCTACCCGCTGCCCGAGGCGCAGCTCGACCGCTTCCTGTTCGACGTCCGGATCGGCTACCCGACGGCCGACGAGGAGGTCGGCATCCTGCGGGAGACGACCGGGGTGGCGCAGCCGCCGATCGCGCCGGTGCTCACGGGGGAGGAGACGGTGGCGCTGCAGCGGCTGGTGCGCGAGCTGCCCGCCGCCGAGCCCATCCTGCGCTATGCCGCGGCACTGGTGCGCGCCACTCGCCCCGAGGGAGCCGATGCACCGCCTCTGGTCAGGCGCACGGTGCGTTGGGGCGCGGGGCCCCGCGCCGGCCAGGCGCTCATCATGGGCGCCAAGGCGAACGCCCTGCTGCACGGTCGCCAAGCGGTCTCGCCGGAGGATATCCGCCGAGTGATCCATCCCGTGCTCCGGCACCGCATCCTGCTCAACTTCGCCGCGGAGGCGGAGGGGGCCACGCCGGAGAGCGTCATCCACTCGCTGCTGGAGGTAGTGCCGGCCCCGGCGAGCGGACTCGGGCTCTAGGCCGTGACCGCCGGCGTCGCCGACCCCGCCGTGCTCGACGCGGTCCGGGGCCTCGTCTGGCCCGCGCGGCGGAAGACGACGAGCGTGCTCCCCGGCGCCCACCAGGCGGTCACCCGCGGGACCTCGGCCGAGTTCGTGGAGTACCGGCCCTATCGGCAGGGCGACGATCCCGGACAAATCGACTGGAAGCTGCTGGGCCGGACCGACCGGGTCTACGTGCGGCTCTCGCCCGAGCGCGCGGTGCTGCCGACGATGCTGGTGCTCGACGCGACGGCCTCGATGGCCTTTCCCCCGCAGACGCTGCTCAAGTGGGTCACCACCGCCCGGATCGGCCTCGGGCTCGCGGCGGTGGCGCGGCACGGGGGAGATCCCGTAGGGCTGGTGATCGTCTCGGGCACCGGCGTTCATGTGGTCCAGCCGCGCACCCGGCGCAGCGTGCTCGACGCGATGGGGCATGCGCTCGCTTCATCGCCCGGCGGGTCGGGCGCGCTCGCGCCGGCGCTGGAGCTGGCGATGCGCCTCGCGGCGCGCGTGGTGGTCGTGTCCGACTTCCTCGGCGACGCGGACGAGCAGCTCGGCCGGGCTCGGCAGTTCGTCGCCGCGGGGCGGGAAGCCCATGCGGTGCACGTACTCGCCCAGGAGGAAGTAGATCCGGCGCGGGGGCTTCGTCTGGTGGCCGACCCCGAGCGGCCCGATCTTCGGCGGCCGCTGCCGCCCGCGGCGCGCGAGGAGTATCTCCGCCGGTTCGAAGCCTGGCGCACCGAGCTGGCTCGTGGCTGGCATAGCGCCGGGGCGGGGTACACCGCCGTCGTGGCCGGGGCCGAGCCGCTGCGGCAGACGATTCGCCGGATCGCGGCGTTGCCGGGCCGGGGCGGACGGTGACCTTCCTGGCGCCCGCCTTCTTCGCGGCCGCTGTCGCGGTGGCGCTGGGCACCGTGATCATGCACTTCATCGTGACCCGGCAGCCGGCGTCCGAGCCGCTGCCGACCGCGCGATTCGTTCCGGCGGCGCGGGTGCAGGTGACGACGCTGGCCCGGCGGCCGGAGGACCTCCTCCTCCTGCTGCTCCGCGTGGTGCTGGTCCTGCTGGTGGGCGCCGCGTTCGCGCGGCCGGTGGTCACCCCGCCTCGGCGGCCGCTCGCGCGGGTGATCCTGCTGGACCGGTCGGCGGCCGTGGCGGACCTCGCCGCGGGGGCGGACAGTGCGCGGCGGCTGGCCGGCGACGGCGACGTGGTGCTCGGGTTCGATGCGACGGTGCCCTTGGATGAGGCGGCCGAGTCCATTCCCAGGCGAACGGCGCCGGTCACGCCCGATGGCGCGGTCACGGCCGCATCAGCCGGGTCGAGTTCCCAGTCCGGGACTGCGTCCGCCGAGCGGGATTCCGCTGCCGCCGCGGGCCTGAGCCAGCCCGCGGCGCCGAGTCTGTCGGCGGCGCTCGTCGCCGGCATCCGCGCCGGCACCCGGCTGCGGGACGCGGCGGATTCGATCGAGCTGGTGATCGTCTCGCCTTTCCCGCGTGAGGCATGG
>DATEIR010000089.1:0-23833 GCA_035278885.1 Gemmatimonadales bacterium
GGCGGCGAACCAGACGCTGAGCGAGCGGCGGGCGGCGGCGGTGCGGCAGTATCTGGTGGACAGCTACCAGGTGGACGGGGCCCGGCTCCAGGCCAAGGGGTTCGGCGCCGCCAAGCCGGCGGCGAAGAACGACACGGCCGAGGGCCGGCAGCAGAACCGGCGGGTCGAGCTGGTGAAGATGTAGTCGAACGCGAGCGCCCGGTCACCGCACCACGGTGACCGGGCGTCCCTCCTCCAGCCACTGGTCCGGAGCGCTTCGCACCCGGTCCAGTGGCACCCGCGCCGCCCGGCTCAGGTCGGGCGGGCTCGACGCGTCGGCCGCGCGGCCGAAGCGCAGCTCGTAGACGGTGGGGCCGGCGTTCCGGGCGTGCTCCGCTACCAAGCCGGCGAGGGCGTTGGGCCATCCCTCGGCCGGCGGCGAGGAGCGCCCCCGGCGATGCCGCTCCAGCTCGGCGACGATGGTGTCGCGATCGAGGCCCATCCGGAAATAGCGCTCCCGCAGGTGCCGCTCATCCTCCCTGGGTTTGGGGTCTCTCGGCCGCACCAGGTCGCAGGCGCAGGCGCCCACCATGAGGTGGGCTACGGTCTGCACCCCTGGCATCAGAGCCCGGAACCAGGCGACCTCGGCGGGCGTGCCGCCCGATGCGACGAGGCCGGGCGGCAGCATGGAGCGGACCTCGCTCAGGGTGAGCGGGCTCGCCAGACGAAGAGAGTAGCACATGCGGGAGATGCGGCGGCCGCCGCCGCTCAGATGGGCAGGTCGTCCCGGACGAGGACGAGGATCGCCGCCTGGGGCACGACCAGATAGCGCCGCTCCTCGAAAGTGATCTCCACGGCGGCCTTGCGGAAAAAGATCGCGTGGTCGCCGACCTTGGCCTGCATGCCGCGGCGACCCTCGCGCTGGGTGACTTTCCAGGGCTCGTCGTCCAGGCTGGTGAGGTCGGCCACGGGATCGCCGGGCCCGGTGGCGACGATGAGCCCGGTCTGCACCTGCTGGGAGTCGATCGCGGTGGGCGGGAGATAGAGCCCGACCCGGGTCCGGTCGTCGCCGTCCTCGGGTGTGATGAGCACCCGATCGCCGACGACGAGGAGCTGTTTCCTGGGGAATTCCATGGAGCTCAGGACTTCCCGTTCCCGTTCCCGCCCGCCTCGTGCGCCGTGACCAGCTCGACGATGCGGAGCTTCCGGGTGGCGGTGGGAAGGCGGAGGCTGATCTCGTCGCCGACCCGGCCGTCGGCCAGGGCGCGCCCCAGCGGCGAGGCGAGCGATATATGGCCCGCGTCGAAGTCCATCATCTCGGCCAGCACCACGACGTAGGTGTCGCGGTCGTTGGTGTCCAGGTCGACGACCGTCACGGTGGACCCGAGTCCTACCCGGTCGGTCGGCGCCTCGTGGTTGGCGAGCTGTCCCAGCTGATTGAGCCGCTGGTGAAGCTGGCCCAGCCGGGCCTGAACGAACTGTTGGCGCTCGAGCGCGGCCTTATACTCGGAATTCTCCCGCAGGTCGCCCAGCTCGACCGCCTGAGCGATGGCCTGGGGCAGAAGGACGTTCAATTCGTGGCTGAGCTGGTCGATCTCACGGCTCAGCTTTTCCCGCATTTCACGGATCATGGGTGTAACCAGACGTTATAAAATGAGGACGCCCGGAGCCACGACTGCTCCGGGAGCATTCGGAAGCCGACGGGTAAAGATACCTTCGGGCCCGGAATGCGGAAGAGTGTTGCCGGTTAAGACGATGCCGATCCGGGGCTTAGCTATTAGGTTGCCGTCATGATGCCCTCCCGTTCGGCCCTCTGGGCCGCCCTGCTGACTGTAGCCGCCTGCGGTGGCGGCCCGTCCGCCGCCAGCAGCGCCGAGGCGCCGCCGGCGCAGCTGGGCTCGGACGCGGCAGCGGACTCGCTCCTGGTGGATGTCCGAAGCATCGACAGCACCATCCAGGTGGACGCCCGTTATGCCGGGTCGAACAACTTTACCGGCGCCCCTCTCCCCGGGTACGAGGCGCCCAAGGCGCTGCTCCGGCGCGAGGCGGCCGCGGCGCTGGGCCGGGTCCAGGGCCGCCTCCGCAGCGGGGGGCTCGGCCTCAAGGTGTTCGACGGTTACCGACCGGTGCGGGCCACCCAGGCCATGGTGGCGTGGACCGAGCGGGTGGGCCGGCCGGAGCTGGTGGACAGCGGGTATATCGCCCGGCGAAGCCGCCATAACATGGGAGTCGCGGTCGACCTGACCCTGGTGGACCTGGTCACCGGGACCGAGGTCCCGATGGGCACGGCCTTCGACGCCTTCAGCCCGGCGGCGCACACGGCCAACGCGGAAGGGCGGATCGCCCGCTACCGGCAGATCCTGGTCCGTGCGATGGAATCGGAGGGGTTCACCAACTACGAGCAGGAGTGGTGGCACTTCAGCTACCCGGTACAGGGCGCGGTCCCCTTCGATCGGATCATCCAATCAGCCGAATCACCAGGCCGATAAGGAAGTAAACCACAAGGATTTCCTTGACCTTCGCCAGGGAAAGCGATAACGTGCGGCGGTTTTCACTCCCTGGTACGCGCGGATCCTCGACACCCAGGACGGCTTCGTACAAATGCACGCTCGCCTCGCTGCCGCCCGGCGCCTCTCCGGGCTGGTGCCGTTTCTTCTGGTCCTCGCCCTGGTCGTGGCGGGATGCAGCCCGGAGCGGTACCCTCAGACGGCGCTCCTCCCGCTCTCGGACTACGCCCGGATCGGCGACCACATTCAGGACAAGACCTTCTACTGGGCAGTCGGGGTCTTCATCCTGGTGGAAGGGGCGCTGCTCTACGCCATCTTCCGGTTCCGCGGCCGTCCGGAGGATCCGGAGCCCCCCCAAATCCATGGCAACACCACCATCGAGATCATCTGGACGCTGATCCCCGCGCTCATCCTCGCGGCGATCGCGGTGCCCACGGTCAAGGGGATCTTCGAGACCAACGCCAGCCCGACCGGGGACGTGCTCAAGATCGAGGTGATCGGGCACCAGTGGTGGTGGGAGTTCCGCTACCCCGACGCCAACGTCACCACCGCCAACGAGCTGCACGTGCCGGTGGGGAAGACGGTCGAGCTGCTGCAGAAGTCCGCCGACGTGGTCCACAGCTTCTGGCCGCCCCGCTTCGCGGGCAAGCGCGACGTGTTCCCCGGGCGGCAGACGCGGCTGTGGTTCAAGGCCGACTCGGCCGGGCTGTTCCCTGGGCAGTGCGCGGAGTTCTGCGGCATCCAGCACGCCCGGATGGCCTTCCAGGTCCGCGCCTCGGACCCGGCGGAGTTCGACGCCTGGATGGCGCACATGCGGACCCTGGGCCCCAAGCCCGCGGCCGCCGCGCCGAGCGGTGATTCGGTCAAGACCGCCAGCGCCGGCGGGACGGTCCAGGGCCCGAACGCGCCGGCCCAGGCCTCGCAGGCCAAGAGCGACTCGGCCGCTCCCGGCAGCCAGGATCCGGAGTACGCCAAGGGCGAGCAGCTCTTCAAGATGAAGGGCTGCATCGGGTGCCACTCGCTCCAGGCGGTGGACGCGCCGAAGGGGCTGATCGGGCCCAACCTGGCGACGGTCGGCTCGCGAGCCTACATCGCGGCCGGGTGGCTCAAGAACACCGACGAGAATCTCGAGCACTGGATCCGCGAGCCGCAGACGGTCAAGAAGGGTGTGCTGATGCCCAACCTCGGCGTGACTGTCGAGGAGGCCAAGGCGCTCCGGACGTATCTCCGCGCACATCAATAAACGGGATCGGACATGGCAACCACGGTTCTTGACCAGCATCGGGTACACGCGGCGTACGGAGAGAAGACCGGGCTCTGGAGCTGGATCACGACGGTCGACCACAAGCGGATCGGCATTCTCTACGGGGCTACGGCGTTCTTCTTCTTCCTGCTGGGCGGGCTGGAGGCGCTCCTCATCCGGATCCAGTTGGCCAGGCCGGACAACAACTTCCTCTCGCCCGAGACCTACAACCAGCTGTTCACGATGCATGGGACGAGCATGATCTTCCTCGCGGTCATGCCGCTCAGCTCGATGTTCTTCAACTATCTCATCCCGCTCATGATCGGGGCGCGGGACGTGGCCTTCCCGCGGCTCAACGCCTTCAGCTACTGGGTCTTCCTCCTGGGCGGGCTGCTCCTCAACGCGGGGTTCCTCTTCGGGGCGGCGCCGGACCAGGGGTGGTACGGCTACGCCAACCTGACCTCCCGGCAGTTCTCCCCCGGGGCCAACGTGGATTTCTGGAACATGGGTCTGCAGGTCCTGGGGGTCGCCTCGCTCGCGGCGGCCGTCAACTTCTTCGTCACCATCGTCAACCTGCGCGCCAAGGGCATGTCGATGATGCGGATGCCGATGTTCGTCTGGATGAGCTTCATCACCCAGATCCTGCTGCTGCTGGCCTTCCCGGTCCTCGCAGTGGCGCTCATCCTGCTCATGTTCGACCGCTTCTTCGGCACCAACTTCTTCGTGCCGGCGGGCGGGGGCGATCCGCTGCTCTGGCAGCACTTCTTCTGGATCTTCGGGCACCCCGAGGTGTACATCCTGGTGCTGCCCGCCTTCGGGATCATTTCCGAGGTGCTGCCGGTGTTCTCCCGAAAGCCCCTCTTCGGCTACGCGGCGATGGTCTTCTCCGGGGCGTTCATCGCCTTCCTCGGCTTCGGGGTGTGGAGCCACCACATGTTCACGACGGGCATGGGCCCGATCGCGGACACCTTCTTCTCCCTCGTCACCATGCTGATCGCGATTCCCACGGGGGTGAAGATCTTCAACTGGCTGGGCACGATGTGGGGCGGCTCGATTCAGTACAAGACGCCGATGTATTTCGCGGTCGGGTTCATCGCGATGTTCATCATCGGGGGACTCTCGGGCGTGATGCACGCGTCGCCGCCGGCCGACACTCAGCAGAACGACACCTATTTCATCGTGGCTCACTTCCACTATGTGCTCTTCGGCGGCAGTATCTTCGCCATCACCGCGGGGGCGTACTACTGGTGGCCCAAGATGTTCGGCCGGCTCCTCGACGAGCGGCTGGGCAAGCTGCACTTCTGGCTGATGCTGATCGGGTTCAACCTGACCTTCTTCCCGATGCACTTCGTCGGGCTCAACGGGATGCCGCGACGCACCTGGACCTACCCGGCCGAGCTGGGCTTCGCGACGCTGAACCAGCTGGAGACCGCGGGCGCGTTCGTGCTCTTCCTGGCCTTCTCGGTCTTCCTGATCAACATCGTCAAGACCTGGCGCGGCCCCCGGAACGCGCCGGCCGACCCGTGGAACGGCGCCACCCTCGAGTGGGCGATTCCGTCGCCGCCGCCGGAGTGGAACTTCCAGGAGGACCCGGTGGTGCACGGGCGGGATCCGCTGTGGGAGCTCAAGCGGGAGCGGGGGGGGCGGCTGCCCGAGCCCTCGCCCGGCACCGGCGCGGGGATTCACATCCCGCCCCCGTCCTACTGGCCGCTGGTCACCGCGGTCGGGGTGACGGGCATCTTCGTGGCCATCATGCTGAGCCACAAGACCGGCCCGTGGGGAATCATCGTGGCCGTCTCGATTCTCTTCCTGGGGATCTACAACTGGGTGTTCGAGAAGGGCTACTCCGAGTTCACCACGCCCGCGCATGGAGGGCACTGAGGTGTCCGATCACGCCGAAGTCCTGGAGACCTCCACCGGGCTGGACAGCCGCAAGCTGGCGATCTGGACCTTCATCGGGTCCGAATGCATGTTCTTCGCCTCGTTGATCTCGAACTACCTGGTGCACAAGGAACAGTGGATGTCCGGGCCGGGGCCGTTTCCCCACGAGGCCTGGACCGACCCGGCCACCGGCAAGGTGCTGGAGCCGATCATCGAGATCCCCCTGGTCACGGTCGGCACGGCGCTGCTGCTCTTCAGTTCGCTCTTCATCGTGCTGGCGCTCTACGGGGCTCAGAAGGGCCGTCGGGGTATGATGCTCGGCTGGCTCGGCGCCACCATCACGTGTGGGCTCTTCTTCGTCGGGATGCAGGTGTACGAGTTCACCCACTTCGTGCACAAGGGCCTCACGCTGCAGCGCAATCTGTTCGGGGCGAGCTTCTTCACCCTGACCGGCTTCCACGGTACCCACGTGACCATCGGGGTGATCTGGCTCATCACCATGTTCATCCTGGCGCTCCGAGGGCAGTTGACACCCGAGCGCTCGCTCAAGCTGGAGATGGCGGCGCTCTACTGGCACTTCGTGGACGTGGTGTGGATCATCATCTTCCCCGTCGTCTACCTGATCAAGTGAGGATCGACTGATGGCGCACGCCACCGTAGAGCACGAGCTGCATGAGGCCGGGCACCCGACGCCTGGGACCTATGCCAAGATCGGGCTGTTTCTCTTCATCCTCACGGCGCTCGAGGTCGGGCTGTACGAGATCACCTACGGGGAGCACTCGGGCACCTTCGGTCACCAGGTCCAGCCCTTCTTCATCCCGCTCCTGCTGGGGCTTTCGGCGATCAAGTTCGCCCTGGTCGCGATGTTCTACATGCACCTCAAGCAGGACAGCCGTCTGTTCACGGGGGTGTTCGTCTTTCCCCTGCTCATCGCCGCCATCGTGATCCTCGCCCTGGTCGCGCTCATGGCCTACCACTGGGCCTTCGCCGCCGGCGGATGATCCACCCGCTCGCGCTCCTCGCCGACGAGCGCGCGCGGCCCCTCGTCCCGTACGAATGGAGCTGGGCGCTCCACCCCAGCGTCCTGATAGGCACCGGGCTCCTCGGTGCCTTGTACGTTTGGGGGATCGGGCCGCTGCGCCGCCGCCGGCAGCTCGGCCCACCGGTGCCGGCGGCCCGGCAAGCCGCGTTCGCCGGCGCGCTCCTCGTCCTCCTGCTGTCGCTCAACGGGCCGGTGCACGACCTGAGCGACTATTATCTCTTCTCCGTCCACATGGTGCAGCACCTGCTGCTCACCCTGGTATTCCCGCCCCTGCTGCTCGCGGGAACGCCGGGCTGGCTGCTGCGGCCGCTGCTCCGTCCGCCGGCGGTGCGCGCCGTGGCCCGGGTCGTGACCCGCCCGCTGGTGGCCGGGGCGATCTTCACCCTGACCCTCGCGGTCTGGCACCTCACACCGTTCTATGAGCTGATGATGCGGGAGCACGAGGTGCACATCGTCACTCATCTGCTCTTCATGGTGACGGCGACGATCATGTGGTGGCCGGTCATGAGCCCGCTGCCCGAGCTGCCCCGGCTCGGCTACGGCCTGGGGATGCTCTACCTGTTTCTGGTGGGGATCCCGATGCAGGTCGTGGCCGCGCTGATCACCACCGCGGACCAGGTGCTCTACCCCTGGTACAGCGTGGCCCCGCGTACCTGGGGCCTCTCGCCGCTGGACGACCAGAAGCTCGGCGGGCTGCTCATGTGGGTGCCGGGAAACCTGTACATGTTCCTGGCGATCGGGGTGCTGTTCTTCTTCTGGGCGAAGGAGAGTGAGGCCGGGGAAGGGGGAAAGGGGAAAGGGGAAGGTGCCGTGGAGTAGAGTCGGAAATCGCCGCCGGCTATCGCAGGCCGCCTTCGCCTTTCCCCTTTCCCCCTTCCCCCTCGACGATCGCGGCCGCGATCGTCGTCTCGTACCCCTCCCCCCCCGCATCCCCGAACAGCCGCCGTGCGGCCCCGCGCTGGCATTCGATCTCTTCCAGCTCCAGCGCCTCGAGGTCGAACGGTCGCGGCGGCAGGGCCTCGTACGCCGGAAACGCGTGCTGGATCGGGCAGGCGTTCTCGATCAGGCGGTCGGTCGGGGTGATCATGCCCAGGCCGATGAGCCGGCACACCAGCGGCCGGTGCCGGTAGATCCGGCAGCGTCCCCCCTCATCGAGCAGCGGACACGGGGTCTCGGCGAAGCCCTCGATCAAGGCGTCGAAGCGCTCCTCCCCCAGGTCGGCCACGGCGTAGGGCGAGGTCCACGTCGGCTCCGCCAGCGTCATGGCGGTGAGCAGCGCGCCGGCCTGGGCCACCACGCCCGCCCGCTCCGCCGGCGCCAGCTCGGCCACTCCCTCGCGGAGCAGCTCCACGTCGGCCACGGTGACATCGAACGGGCCGTGGCAGCAGGCGCTGCATCCGGACCGGCAGGGAATCACCCCGGTGGCTTCGCGCGCCTGCTCGAACCAGCGGTCGAGTCGTTCCAGCAGGCCCCGGTACGCCGCGGTGCCGGCGCGGGGAACGGTGCCCGGACTCATCCCCGGCTCGCTCCCATGGCCAGACAGAGCCATCCCGCGAGGAACGCCGCTCCACCGAGCGGAGTGATCGCGCCGAGCCAGCGGACGCCGGTGAGCGCCAGCAGGTAGAGGCTGCCCGAGAACAGCACCGTGCCGGCCAGGAACAGCCATCCGGCGCGCACCGGCCACGGTCCGGGCCAGCGGGTGACCATCCAGGCGACGGCCATCAGGGCGAGCGCGTGGTACATCTGATACCGGGCGCCGGTCTCGAACACCGCGAGAAGGTCGGCCGGGAGCCGAGCCCGCAGCGCGTGCGCACCGAACGCGCCCGCCGCGACGGCCAGCAAGGCCGAGAGGGCGCCCAGCGCGGCGAAGATCCGGTCCACGCTCATCGTCGCGGCAGGCCGGCTCCGGCCAGCTCCTTCGGATCGGCCCGGCGATCCACCCAGCCCGCCAGGGCAGCCAGCCCCAGGAGGCCCACGAGGTCGGTCACCGCGATCGCGGTCTCGCTCGGCGGCGGCGGACCCACCACGCTGGCGGCGTAGAGCGCGAGCAGGAGCAGCACCAGCCCCACGAGGGGTCCGGGCCGGGCAGGGTGCCGGTGCGACCGTCGGATCACGTAGATCGCGACACCGGTGCCGAAGACCAGGAGCTCGAGCGCGATGGTGAGCGGCAGGTTGCTCCAGAGGCCGAAGCCGATCTGAGGCGAGCCTTCGCCCGCCAGCGGCAGGTCCGGAAAGTGGACGATGGCATCGAGGAACCAGTGCGAAGCCGCGGCCACCGTGACCAGGACCGCGGCCTGCCAGTGGCGGCTGGTGTCGCGGGTGGGCCAGGAGTAGTACACCGCGCCCGCGGCCACCGCCCACGCCAGGGATCCCACCAGGCTGTGAGAGATGGGGTAGTGCACGAACTCCAGCGGGGCGACCGGCCCCGCGGAGGGATCGATCCGCACCTGCTCCCAGCCGAGCAGGAGGAAGCACCCCCACAGCACGTCGGCCAGCTGCACCGCCACGAACAGTGTGCCGAGCGACACCTTGGGCTCCGCGCGCTTGAGCGCGAACGCTACGCCATAGTGCCCCAGGAACATCGCGGCCTCCTCAGGTAGTGGGCGGGGTGAGCCAGGAGCCCCCGTCCACCACGAAGATCGCTCCCGTGATCCAGTCGCCCGCGGGACTCGCCAGGTACGTCACCATCCAGCCGATGTCCTCCGGCGTGCCCCAGCGGCGCAAGGGGATGGCGCGGGTGGCGTACTCCTCCATGGCGGGGACCTCGGTTCCGCCGCCGGGCGGGGTGAACGCCTTCCGAACCCCGTCGGTCGGAATCGGCCCCGGCGCCACGGCGTTGACCCGGATGCCGTCCGGCGCCCACTCGAGCGCCAGGGTGCGGGTGAGCGCGTCCACTCCGGCCTTGGCGGCGGTCGCGTGCGCCATGAGAGGCCACCCGCGATAGTGCAGCGTCATGGAGATCGACACGATGCGCCCGCCGCCCTGCTGCTTCATCACCGGGTAGGCCGCCTGACAGCTGTAGAAGGTGCCGTAGAGATCCGTCTCCACCACCGCGCGCCACGCATTGGGCGACAGCGTGGCCGAGGGGGCGTAGAAGTTCCCGGCGGCATTGTTGACCAGCAGGTCGAGCCGGCCGTGCTCTTCCACGACGCGCTGGACCGTGCCGCGCACCGCTTCCGGCTCCCGCACGTCGGTCGGGATGGCGCTGACCCGGGCCCCCCCGGCGCGCAGCGACTCGGCCGCGGGCTCGAGGTGCTCCGGGTTGCGGCTGGCCAGCACGACGGCGGCCCCCGACGCCGCCAGGCAGGACGCGATGCCCAGCCCGATTCCGGTGCCTCCTCCGGTCACCAGCGCCACCTGTCCCCGCAGGAGGTCGGGCGCGAATATTCCGGCCGCGCTCACGTCCGATCCGCCGACGCGGCACCGCGCGCGGCAAAGGCGAGCAGGCGGTCGCGGAACTCGTTGCTCCGAAGCGCCTGGACCTGCGCCGCGCCTTCGCTGCTCAGGGCCTGCTCCAGGGCGCCGAGCTCGGCCGCCCGGACCAGCCGCTTGATGGTGCGGAGACTGGAGGGGGCGGCCGTCGCCAGCGACTGCACCAGACGGGCGACGTCGGCGTCGAGGTCGTCATCCGGCAGGACGTCGTCCACCAGGCCGATGGCGCGGGCCCGTCCCGCATCGAACGTCTCGCCCGCCATCAGGAAGCGGAGGGCATGCCCCACGCCGATGAGACGCGGGAGCGTGAACGTGGAGCCGCCGTCGGGCACCAGCCCCATCCGGGCGAAGGCCGACGTGAAGGTCGCGCTCTCGGCGGCGATCCGCATGTCGCAGGCGAGCGCCAGATCGAGGCCGAACCCCGCTGCGGTTCCGCGGAGCACGGCGATCACCGGCACCGAGCTCCGGACGACCGCGAGCACCGCCGACTGGAAGTCGCTCAGCCCGCGCTGCAGCGCGGCCGTGTCGGGCATCTGGCCCAGACCCCGGAGCCAGTGCAGGTCGAGGCCGGCGCAGAAGTGCCCGCCGGCGCCGGTCAGGAGAATGACCTGCGCCGAGCCGGCGTCCTCCAGACGGTCCAGCTCCTCGGCCAGCGCGCGAGCCAGCGCGGGGGTCAGCGCGTTTCGGCGGTCGGGACGATTGAGGGTCAGGCGGTGAACCGGGCCCTCGGAATGGGACAGCAAATCCTGGGACATCCGGGTCCGGGGGCGGCGGGTGAGATCACGGCCACGGGAGATACGAAAGGAATATTACACCGTCCGCCGGGCCGGGCGCCGATTCGGCAGGCGGGCGAGACTAGGCGGTGCCCTCCGGCACCGCCATGCCCATCGCGTGGTAGCCGTTGTCCACGTACACCACGCTGCCGGTGATGGCCCGGGCGAGCGGGCTCAGCAGGAAGGCCGCGGTGCCGCCGACGTCGCCTGCGTCGATCGCGCGGGGGAGCGGCGAGTTGGCGCTGGTGTAGTCGATCATCATCTGAATGAATCCGATCGCGGTCGCCGCGCGCGAAGCCCAGGGCCCGGCGGAGATCGCGTTCACCCGGACGCCCCATCGCCGGCCGGCCTCGAACGCCAGGGTCCGGGTATCCGCCTCCAGCGCCGCCTTGGCCGACGACATCCCGCCCCCGTAGCCCGGAATCACCCGCTCGCCCGCCATGTAGCTGAGCGACAGGAACGCGCCGCCCTCGCGCATCAGCGGAGCCAGGCTCCGCACCAGCCCGATGTTGCTGTACGCGCTCACGCTCAGCGCCGCCAGATACCCTTGCCTGGAGGTGTCCACCAGGGGCGAGCGCACTTCGGGCGCGTTGGCCAGGCTGTGCACCACGATGTCGAGCCCGCGCTCGCCGAAGTCCTGCCGTACGCGCTGGGCCAGTCCCTCGATGGTGAAGTCGCCCTGCTCCTTGTAGCGCTTGTTCTCCCGCACGTCGGCCGGGACGTCGGCCAGGGTGTCGTACGCCGCGTCGAGCGGATAGATCCGCTCGAACTCGAGCTTTCGCCCGTCGCTCAGCCGGAGCGAGTCCTCGATCTTTCCCCGCTCCAGCAGCTTGGTGAAGATGCCGAGCGCCGGAGGCCAGCTGCCCAGGCAGATGGTCGCGCCGGCCTCGGCGAGCGCCTTGGCGATGGCGAACCCGAACCCCGCGTCGTCGGACACTCCGGCGACGAGGGCGCGCTTGCCCGTCAGATCGATCGACAGCATGTGCAGGTCCCGGATGAGAGTGGTGGGAAAGGTCTCACTCCTGGCGCAGAATCTCCAGCGGGGTCCGCCGGATCACGTCCCGGCTGTTGGCCAGCCCCACGGCGACGGTCAGCGCCACGACACCGAGGGTGAGGCCGGCCAGCGGAGCGGCCGGCAGGCTGAAGGTGTCCTCGAAGACCCAGCGGGCGAGCGCCCAGGCGGCTCCGGTCGAGAGCACCGCGGCGGCGATCGCGGCCAGGACGCCGAGGGCGGCGTACTCGGCCAGGACGATGCGGAAGAGCTGCGAGCGGGTGGCCCCCAGGGTGCGAAGCAGCGCCCCCTCGCGTATGCGCTGAAAGCGGCTGGTGGCGAGCGCCCCGACCAGCACCAGGGTCCCGGTCGCGAGGGTGAACAGCGCCATGAAGCGGATCGCCAGCGCCACCCGGTCCACCATCCGCTCCAGGGCGTTCTGGATCAGCGAGAGGTCGATGGCCGTCACGTTCGGCACCCGCTCGGCGAGGCGGCGCTGAAGGGCACCTCGCACCGCGGGATCCTCCGCGCGGGAGAGGAGCACCAGCGTCCGGGGGGCGGACTCCAGCGCGCCCGGTCGGAACACCACGAAGAAGTTCGGCTCGAAGCGGGCCCAGTCGACCTCCCGCAGGCTGGCCACCCGAGTGGGCAGCTCGACGCCCTGCACGTCCCAGACGATCTGGTCGCCCACCTTGACGCCGAGCTCGTCGGCCACGCCGACCGCGACGGAGACCTGGGCCTCGCCGCCGGGCGTCCACCAGCGCCCGGCGGCGAGCCGCTCGGACGCCACCAGCGAGTCGCGATAGGTGCTGCGGTACTCCCGCCGAAGCGCCCAGCTTCCCCCGATGGTGGTGTCGGTGAGCAGCTGGCGGATGGGACGTCCCTTCACGGCGGCGATGCGCATCGGCACGATCGGCACCGGCGCGGTCGCGGTGAGGCCGGCCGAGTCGAGCGCCTGGCGCACCGTCGCGAGCTGATCGGGCTGGATGTCGAAGAGGACGAGATTCGGACGCGCCGGACCGCCGGTGACCCTGAGCTGGCGCAGCAGGTTGGACTGGACCAGCACGAGCGTGCCCAGCAGGAAGGCGCCGAAGCCGATGGCGAGCACGACGGTGACCGTCTGATTGGACGGGCGATGCAGATTGCTCAGACCCTGGCGCCAGAGATAGGGCCATCGGCCGGGAACCCAGCGCCGGACCACGCGCACCAGCGCCCAGGAGGCAGCCCAGAGCACCAGCAGCGCTCCGCCGATCCCGGCGGCGAACATCGCGCCCCGGCGCCAGCTCCCGACCTGGAGGCCGGCCAGCACCGCGGTGCTGCCCGCGATCAGCAGCGCGACGAGCCAGCGCCAGGGATCCCGGGCGGCCGCCGGAGGGTCGACGTCCCGCCGCAGCGCCGCCAGCGGCGGAATGCGGCGGACGAGGAGCAGCGGAAAGAGCGCGAACCCGAGCGCGACCCAGACCCCGAGGCCGATGCCCAGCCAGATCGAGCGCCAGGAGACCACGGGCGTGACGTCCACCGGGAGCAGTCCGGCCAGCAGCGCCGGCAGCGCCTGCTGGGCCGCCACGCCCACGGCCGCGCCCGCGATCCCGCCCGCGAGCGCCATGACCGCGGTCTCCAGCGCATAGATCGAGAGCACCCGTCCGCCCGTCGCGCCGAGGCAGCGCAGCACGGCGACGGTATCGACCCGCTGGCGGATGAACACCACCACGGCGCTGGCCACGCCGATGCCGCCGAGCAGGAGCGCCACCAGGGCGACCAGTCCCAGGTACCCGGCGAGCTGGGAGAGCGACTTGTTGAGCGACTCCTGATCGTCGAGCACGGTGCGGAGGCGGATCCGGTCGCCCGCCAGCCTGGCGCGCTCCCGGTCGGCGATCTGCTGAGGATCCTGTCCGGCGGGCACCTTGAGGTACAGCTCGTACTCGGCCCGCGCGCCGAAGCCGAGCAGCCCGGTCCGCTCCACGTAGCGCGCCGGCAGGTAGACCCTGGGCCCGAACGCCGCCCGGAAACCGACATTCCCGGGCGCGTTGGCGATGGTGCCGATGATGGTGAAGCGGGCGTCGCCGATGGCGAGGGTGTCGCCGACACGCGCGCCGAGCGCGCTGAGCAGGGAGGGATCCGCTACCAGGAAGGGACCGCGCTGCAGCCGCCGCCAGGCGGAATCGGGGGCGGTCCGGATCGCGCCGTAGAAGGGGTAGGGGCCTTCGACGGCGGCCACCTGCACCATGCGTGCGCCGCTGGTGCGCGGCACGTAGGCCATGGCGTCGAAGCTGGTGAGCCGCGCCGACTCCGCACCCCTGCGGGTGAGCGTATCCACCAGGCGCTCCACGGACGCCGGCAGCGGGCCGCGGCTCTCCAGCGACAGGTCCGCGCCCAGAAGCGTCCGCGCCTGGCTGCGCACCGACTCGCGCAGGTTGTCGGTAAAGGAGCTGACCGCCACCAGCGCCGCGACGCCGACCGCGACGGACGCGGTGAGGAGGAGCAGCCGCCGGGGCGAAGCGCGCATCTCGCGCGCCGCCATCCGGAGGACGAATCCGACGCCGGTCACGCGGCGGTATCGGCTGCGATGCGCCCGTCGGCCAGGCGGATCGTGCGGCGGGCCCGCGAGGCCAGATCGAGATCGTGGGTGACCAGCACCAGCGTGGTGCCAAGGTCCCGGTTCAGCTCGGTCATCAGGTCGATGATGCCCGCGCCGGTGCGGGCGTCCAGGTTCCCGGTGGGCTCGTCGGCGAAGAGCACCTTGGGTCGGGTGCTGAACGCGCGTGCCAGCGCCACGCGCTGCTGCTCGCCCCCGGAGAGCTGCGCGGGGTAATGGTCGGCGCGGTCCGCCAGCCCGACGCGCTGCAGCAGCTCGGTGGCGCGCGCGGCCGCCGATTCGCCGCGCAGCTCCAGCGGGACCTGGACGTTCTCCCGCGCGGTGAGCGTCGGGATGAGCTGGAACGACTGGAACACGAACCCGACCTTGCCGCCCCGGAGGCGCGCGAGCGCGTCACCATCGAGGGCCGTGAGGTCCGCGCCGTCGAGGTGGACCGTGCCCGAGGTCGGACGGTCCAGGCCGGCGAGGAGTCCGAGCAGCGTGGTCTTGCCGCTTCCCGAGGGCCCGACCACGGCGACGAAGCCGCCCGGGTCCACCGCGAAGCTGATATCGTTCAGCACGGTGAGCTCGCGCCCGCCGGAGCGGTAGGTCTTGGTCAGCGCGTCGCATCGGAGCATGGCCTGAATGATAGTCCCCAACATCCGCTACGGGTTTCTCCTGGCGCTGCTCCTCGCCTGCGGCGGCGAGCGGCCGGCCCATCTTCCCGACGATCCGCCTCCCCATCCCGACGGTGAGCGCGGCCGGGTGGTGTTCCTCGGCACCAGCCTCACCGCGGGCCTGGGGCTGGACCCGGGCGATGCCTATCCGGCGCTGATCCAGGCCAAGATCGACTCCGCCGGACTGCCGTACACCGCGGTCAACGCCGGCGTGAGCGGCGAGACCTCCGCGGGCGCGCTGCGGCGGATCGACTGGCTGCTGCAGCAGCCGGTGGCCGTCCTGGTGATCGAGACCGGCGCCAACGACGCGCTTCGCGGGCTCAACGTGGACACGATGAGCGCCAACATCCAGGCGATCATCGACCACGCGCGCAAGCTCAACCCACCGCCCGCCATCGTCCTCGTCGGCATGCGGGCGCCGCCCAACATGGGCCCCGACTACGTGCGCCGATTCCGCGCCGCCTTTCCCGCGCTCGCCGAAAGGAACAAGGTTCCCCTGGTGCCGTTCCTGCTCGACGGCGTGGCGGGCCGGCCCTCGCTCAACCAGGGCGACATGATCCATCCCACCGCGCAGGGCCAGCGGATCATCGCGGAAACGGTGTGGCGGGTGGTCGGGCCGGTGTTGCGGGGGGAAGGCTGAAGCGCACTGTGGCCAGCCTACGACAGCAGCTCCCCGAGTGCGGCCACCGCTCGCTCGATCTCCTCGGCGGTGTTGTAATAGTGCGGTGAGATGCGGAGGGCCGAGGCCGCGCCCTTCTCGTCCATATCGATGACGGCGTCCGCACGGTCGGCGGCGCTCGTGTTGATGCCCCGGGCCCGGAGGCCGAGCTTGAGCGACGCGGCGTCCCGCCCGGCGATGTGCGCGGTCGCGATCGCGCAGAGCGCCGGGCCCCGGTCGAGCACCCGCACTCCAGGGAGCTCGGCCAGGAGCTCGCGGGCATAGGCGGCCAGGGCGCTCGCGCGGGCGCCGGCGGCCGGAACTCCCAGTTCCAGCGCGTACGTCGCGGCCGCGCCGAGCCCCGCGACGAGGGCGTAGCTGATCTCCCAGCTCTCGAAGCGGCGGGCGTCGGGGGTAAGGGTGAACCGATCGGGATCGCTCCAGGTGGCGCCGTGCATGTCCACCGTGATGGGGTAGGCGCCGGCCTCGAGCACCCGGTCCGCCGCGTACAGGAAGCCGATGCCACGCGGGCCGCGGAGGAACTTTCGGGCAGCGGCGGCCAGATAGTCGCAGCCGACCCGATTCACG
Organism: Gemmatimonadales bacterium; assembly: GCA_035278885.1. GTDB lineage: Bacteria > Gemmatimonadota > Gemmatimonadetes > Gemmatimonadales > GWC2-71-9 > CAVVWJ01. The sequence continues at coordinate 16,347 of DATEIR010000089.1, forward strand.
TCGACCACGAGCTGACCTACGGCCTGGCACGCGTCCACCAGATAGGGAATCTCCAGCCGCCGGCACACCTTCCCGACCGCCTCCACCGGCTGCACCAGGCCGGAGTTGGTCGGGACCCAGGTGACCGCGACGAGCGCGGGCCTGCGGTGTGAGGCCTCCCGCTCCAGCGCGGCCGGATCGATGCCGCCCCCCGGGGCGTCGGGGATCCGCACCACTTCCACGCCGAGCCGCTGCGCCAGCGCCAGATACATGATCTGGTTCGAGGCGTAGTCGGCGCGACTGGTCAGGATGCGGTCGCCGGGGTGAAAGTCGAACGTGGCCATCGCCTGGGCGAACGCCGTGGTGGCATTCTGGGTCAGCGCGATGTTCCGTCCCCGAGTCCCGAGCAGGGCGCCCACGGCCTCGCGTGCGGCGTGCACCTGGTCGGCGCTGGCTTCGGCGGCCTCGTATCCGCCGAGGGCGGCTTCCCGGTCGAGGTACTCCGCGACCGCGCGCCGCACGGTCAGCGGCGCGAGCGCGGCGCCGGCGTTGTTGAGGTGATTGATGCGGGCGACCTCCGGCGTGTCGGCGCGCCAGCGGGCAAGCTGGGGATGGTCCGGCGGACGGCTCATCGGAGGGCGCTCACGATCTCCTCCAGCCCCTTGGTCCAGCGCCGCTCGAGCAATGCCCCGGCGGCGGCTCGATCTCCTCGGCCCAGGGCGTCGGCCACGCGCCCGTGGTGCACCGTGGACAGGCTGAGGCGTCCCGCCTGCTGAAGGTAGTGGCGGAGGTAGCGCCGGGGCGTCTGCCGCAGGGTCTCGATCAGGGCCAGCAGCCGGCGGTTGGGGCAGTCGGCAAGGAGGAGGCGGTGCCACTCGTCGTCCAGCTCGATGCAGGCATCGATGTCGCCGCGGGTCTGCTCCAATCGCCGGCTCACCGCACCCAGGGCGGCCAGGCGCTCCGGAGGAAACCCGGGGACGAGGTCGAGAGCCAGGGGCTCGAGCGCGGCGAGGATCGCCCCGATGTCCTTGAGCTCCTCCGGGTCCAGTGGCCTCACCCGAAATCCTCGCCCGACGTCCGCGTGGAGCGCGCCCTCGCGAGCCAGGCGAATGAGGGCCTCCCGGACAGGGGTGCGGCTTACGCCGAGCTGCTTGGCGATATCGGAATCACGGACGCGACTCCCAGGGGGAATGGCACCACGCTGAACGCGTTGCAGGAGATCGAGATAGACCTGATCGCGGAGCGGAGCTCGGGCCAGCATTTGATGCTCCAAGTTTTGAATTCAGAATTTTGGATGCGCTAAACAATATTCTGTATACATAGCGCTGGCGCAAGTCTGGCCGCCGCCGCGGCCACCACCCGCAAGCATGAGAGAACCCCGGGTGATCCCGCGTCTCTGCGGTAGCACGCCGAACCGGACCAGCCGCGGACCGAACCACAGGAGCCTGTCATGCTATCGACCCGTTGGATCCTCACCGCCCTGCTGCTGTCGCCCGCCTTGGCCGCGGCCCAGACCGAGGCCGCCCTCAAGAGCTACTTCGAGGGACGACCGGTGACCCTCAAGCTGGCGATGCCGGGAACCGAGTCGGGCGTGGACATCTATCCCACCGATCCCAAGCCGCTGGACTACCCCCGCTACGCCGAGCGGCTCAAGGAGAACGGCACGGCGATCCGGGCAGGCCAGCAGGCGATGGTGACGAAGGTCAGGGTCAAGGGCACTCACATCGAGTTCCAGCTCGACGGCGGTGGGTACGGCACCATGGGCGACGAGACCTCCCCCACCGTCGCCGTGCCCGCGTCAGAGAAGACCAAGCGCGAGAAGAGCCTCGAGGCCGAGCTCAAGCGCGAGACCGACCCCGACCGGCGACGGGACATCAAGGAGGAGCTCGACGATCTGCGCGACGATCGCCAGCGCGAGGACGCCCGGAATCGGGCCGAGGTGGCCGACGCACAGGAGCAGAAGAAGGAGAACATCCGTCAGCGCCGCCTGGAGGGAGGCTCCCGCTTCAACCTGCGATTCCGGGACTCGCTGCCGGGCTCCATGCTCACGCCCTCGACTCTGCAGGCCGCCCTGGCGGAGTACGTGACCTTCGAGCAGCCCCAGCAGCCCATGCTCGCCGGCCTCCCGACGACATCGGCCGTGCCGGGAGCCGGGCTGCCGCGGAAGGGCATGACGACCGGGGAGGTGCAGGCGGTGTTGGGAGCCGCGGTGGACAGCAGCGAGCGGAAGGAAGGCAGCCTCACGGTGATCACCCGCCGCTATCGCCGCGACGCCGAACGGGTCACGGCGGAATTCGTGGAGGACGTGGTGATCCGCTACTCGATCACCTCGGAGTAGCGGGCAGCGGCACCGAGACCGCGGCGAACCCGGGCCCGGCGCTCTCGCGATAGCGCAGGTCGACGAGGTGGACGACCGTGCCGTCCGGACGATGCTCCACCTCCACGATCGGAAAGCGCGCCCACCCCAGAAAGCGACGGCCCGGGACGGTGCGCGCCGCGGCGAGAAGCGCGGGATCCGCCGGGCCGGGAGCGGGGAAGCGCCGGACCGAGGCCTGATCGATGTGCGGTCGCCTGAGCCAGTGAAACATCGCGGTGCGGTACCCGTCGGCTTGCCGCGCGACGACCCGCCGGGTGAACGGGTCGGCCGGCACCGGTGCGACCATCAACCGATCCACCGGCCCGCCACCCGCCGCCTCCAGCTCGGCCGATGCCGTCCGTCGTCCCGCCACGCTCAGCCCGACCATCGCCGCCAGGTAGACCGACGCGACCACGAGCGCGAGTCGCGCGGGCCGGTCTCGCCCTCCCCGGCTCAAGCCGACGCCCAGTGCCAGCACCAGCCACATCCACGGGTCCACGATGAACAGGGTATCGCCGTAAAACCAACGGCCGTCGAACGGCATCAGCCAGCGCACGCCATAGGTGTTGAGCGTGTCGAGGATCGGGTGGGAGACGACGGCGATCGCCGAAAGGCGCAGGACCTCGCGGGGCTGCAAGGCGGGCGTGGCGGGCCGGCGGGCGCGAACGACGCGGTCGAGCAGGAGGATCGTGCCCGTGAGCACGAAGGGCCAGAGGAGGAGCGCTGGAATGCCGTGGGTCCATCCGCGGCGGAACGCGAGGTCGCCGAGCGGGCCATCCCAGTACGACAGCACGTCGACGTCGGGTACGTTGGCGCCGGCCAGCAGGGTCAGCATGCCCCACGCGGTGCGCCGGCCCAGACCGCTCCGGGCCAGGCCGGCGCCGACCAGCGTGTGGCAGACCGGATCTATGCCAGCCTCGCGTCCAGGTCGAACTGCACGTTCCCCTTGAGCGCCTTGGAGACGGGGCAGCCGTCCCGGGCCGCCTGCGCGGCCTGGGTGAACCTGGCGGCATCGACGCCTGGGACCACCCCGCGGACCTCCAGCCGCATCTTGGTGATCGTGAACCCGTCGTCCACCTTCTCGACCGTGCACTTCGCGGTCGTCGCGATCCGGGTGGGCGGGGTGCCCGCCGCCTCCAGCCCTGCCGCCAGCGCCATGCTGAGGCAGGCGGCGTGCGCGGCCGCGATCAGCTCTTCCGGATTGGTTCCCTTCTCGCCCTCGAAGCGCGTCCCGAAGCTATAGCTGCCCTGGAAGGCGCCCGACTCGGCGTTGAACTTGCCGTTCCCGTTCTTCAGTCCACCCTCCCACACGGCACTCGCAGTACTCGTCGGCATGAATCACTCCTGTCTACAGCCGGTGCATGAATCCGATCGCCGCCTTGAACGGCGTCTCATCGTTGATGAACGTCCAGCGAAACTCGATGAAGCCCTTCGTCGTCTGCTGGGACTCGGCGGTGCTGAGCCCGAAGAGCAGGTTGTAGCCCGTGTCGCTGTCGCCGCCGTGGGGATGCACCAGGGCGCCGCCTCCCCCGGCGTACAGCCCGCCGCCCTGTCCCAGGTAGATGACAGCGTCCGCGTTGACCTGATACCCCATGCCGGCGTGCTCGGGAAAGAGCAGGTCGCCGCTGGGGCGGAGCTTGATCGACCCCTTCAGCGGCAGCTCCGCCTGCCCGCCGATCGTCCAGGCCTTCTCCGTCCAGTCCCGGCCCGACCGCAGCCCCACCGAGAGCGGACCGTCGAACAACCCCTCGTCACGGCTGCGCCGCTGCGCCGCGGCTTCCGGCGCCAGCAGGAACAGCATCGCCGAGATGGTGAGCAGGGAGGCAAGCAGCCGCCCGCGATTCACGATGGCCCCAGCGGCTTGCCGTCCGCATCGATCAGGCGAATCTCGCCGAGGTTGAGCCCGCGCACGCCCTGCTCGATCTTGGCCCGATCCCCCACGACCACCCACACCAGATGGGCGGGATGGATGGTCTCCTTGGCCGCCGCCTCGACGCTCGCCAGGGTCTGGGCCCGCACCCGGTCGGCATAGCCGTCGAAGTAGCGGTCGTCGAGGCCGAAGGTGACGATGTCGTCGATCGACCCGGCGACGGCGTCCATCGTCTCCCAGTTGCCCGGCAGCGTCAGCGTCAGCGACGACTTGGCCCGGGCAAGCTCCTCCGCCGTCGGCGGCCGTCCGTCGACGATGCCCGACAGCTCCTTCCGCAGCTCGCCCAGGGCTTCGACCGTCTTGTCGGTCTGCACCGGAGCGTAGGCCATGAAGGGCCGCTGGCCGCGGGCATCGCGGAAGAAGGAGAACGAGCCGTACGACCAGTGCTTGTCCTCCCGCAGATTGAGGTTGAGCCGCGCCGTAGGGGTCCCGCCGAGAATCTGGTTCATGGTCTCGATCGCCGGCTCGTCGGGATTGGCCTTGGGAGGCGCGACGTTGCCGACCAGGATGAGGCTCTGGATCGCATCGGGCCGGTCGAGCAGGTAGACGGTCGGGCGCGGCTGCTGCGCCACGGTGCCGATGTTCTTGGTCGGGATCTCGCCCGGTTTCCATCCTGCGAAGAGTCGCTCCAGCTTGGGCCGGATCTCCGCCATCGTGGTGGCGCCCACGACGACGATCGTCGCATGGTTGGGCTTGAACCAGGTGTCGTGGAAACGGACCAGGTCGTCCCGGGTGAGGCGCTGGGTCGATTCCTCCGTTCCCGAGCCGGTCCACGGCAGGGAGTACGCGTGCCCCGGGCCGTAGAGCAGGCCGGGGAAGACCCGCAGCGCCATGCCCACCGGATCGGCCTTCTCCTGCTGGATCTGCGCCAGTCGCTGGCGCCGGAGGCGCTCGAAATCGGCCGAGGGAAACGAGGGATGGAGGATGACGTCGGCGTAGACCGCGAGGGCCGAATCCAGCCCGTCCCGCAGCGATGCCAGCGAGACGTTGGAGACATCCAGCCGCGATCCGGTCGCCAGAATGGCGCCGAGCCCGCTCAGGCGGTCGCTGATCGCGATGGCGTTGCGGGTGCGGGTGCCTTCGTCGATCATCGACATCGTCATGCTGGCGGTGCCGGGCACGGCGTTCTGATCGGCCGCGAAGCCGGCGTCCAGCAGCAGGTCGAACCGGATCTGCGGGATCGAGCGGCGCTCGGCCAGCACGACCTTGAGGCCGTTGGACAGCGTCGCGCGCTCCAGCGCGGGAAACTTGGTGGCGGGCGGCGCGCCGGGTGTCGGGGGATGGCTCCGGTCGGCCCCCGTCGTGGCCGTGTGGTAGTCGGGGAAGGGGCGCACCTCGAGCGTGTAGTCGCCGTCCGAGAGCCAGCGCACCGCGGCCGCCCGCACCTGGGCCGGCGTGGCGGTGGCGAAGCGGCGCATCCGGTCCTTGTAGGCATCGGGCCGGCCGGTGAAGACCTGGCCGTGGGCGAGGACGTCGGACGTTCCTCCGCCGCCGCCGATCCGCTCGACGCCACGGATGAATCCGGCCCGGATCCGGGCCCGGGCGCGGGCCAGCTCCGCCGGCGTGGGACCCGAGGCGAGCAGCCGGGCGAGCTCCTGGTCCAGCGCCCGCTCCACCTTCGCCACCTCGACCCCGGGCCGGACGCTGGCCTGGACCACGAACAGGCCGGCGATCTCCCGCAGGTCGGCATAGGCCGACACGTCGGTGGCGATCTGCTCGTCGTAGACCAGCCGCTTGAAGAGGCGGGACGACTTGCCGGCGGTGAGCACCTGGCCCGCCAGCGCCAGGTAGTCGCCGTCGGGAGACCCCCACTCCGGCACGTTCCACACCCAGTAGATCCGGGCCTGGGGCACCCGATCCTCCATGACGCCGCGCTGGTGCCCGGTGCGCTTGGCGATCCAGGTCTGCTGGTGGGTCACCGGCGGGCCCGAAGGGATATCGCCGAAGTACCGCTGCACCTTGGCGAGCACGCTGTCGGGGTTCACGTCGCCGGCGACGCTCAGCACCGCGTTCGCCGCGCCGTAGTTGGCGCGGAACCAGTCCTTCACGTCGTCCAGCTTGGCCGCGTCGAGATCGGCCATGGAGCCGATCACCGTCCAGGAGTAGGGATGGTTGGACGGGTACAGCCGGGGTGTCAGATAGTCCCAGACCAGGCCGTAGGGATCGTTCTCGTCCTGCCGCTTCTCGTTCTGCACCACGCCGCGCTGCTGGTCCAGCTTCTCCTGGGTGATGGCGCCGACCAGATGGCCCATCCGGTCGCTCTCGAGCCACAGGGCCAGATCGAGCGCGTTGATCGGGACGTTCTCGAAGTAGTTGGTCCGGTCCTCATTGGTGGTGCCGTTGAGATCGGTCGCGCCGGCCGGCTCGATCACGTCGAAGAAGCTCTGCGGCGAATGCTCGCTGCCATAGAACATCAGGTGCTCGAACAGGTGGGCGAACCCGCTGCGGCCCGGCCGCTCGTTCTTCGAGCCCACGTGGTACCAGACGTTCACCGCCGCGATCGGCGCCTTGTGGTCCTCGTGGATCAGGAGGGTCAGGCCGTTGGGCAGGACGTGCCGCTGGTACGGGATGTCGATGGCCTGGCCGGCGAGGGGGGTAGAGGCCAGCGACGCGAGGAGCAGGATCGGGAGAAGAGGGCGCACCGCGGTGCTCGGAGTGAGGAGGGTCAGCGCGCCGGCATCCTCTGCACCCCCGGCGCCTCGGCGCCGGTCGGGGGTTGATTGATGCCGAGCCAGTACCGGCCGATCGCCTGCACGGTACCCGTGAACTCAGGGTAATGTACCGGCTTCCGGACGCAGCTGTTGGCTCCGAGCTGGTAGCACTGGGCCAGCTCGCGCGGCTCGCTGGCGGGGACCAGCATCACGATCGGCACCGCCCCCGCGCGGTGGCTGGCGCGTACGGCGCGAAGCACCTCGATGCCGTCCAGCTTGGGCAGCTTGAGGTCGAGCAGGACGAGGCGGGGGAGCGCGCCCCCGATCCGCTGGCGGTACTCGCCCCGTCCGAGCAGGTAGTCCAGGGCTTCCTCGCCATCGCCGGCCACGCCGATGACCGCTTCGGCCGCCACCTCGCGCAACGGGCGCAGCGTCAGCTCGACTTCGAGGGGATTGTCCTGGACCAGGAGGATGTCGCAGGCGTCGGGCAGCGCGGGCATCTCAGGCCGACGGCGCGGCCGGCCGGCGCGAGCGCGCGGCCGGGGGCTCGGCCGGTTTCCGCTCGTCGGTC